>NZ_JBJDQT010000011.1:0-194474 GCF_044903565.1 Streptomyces sp. NPDC004065
GGCCGGGGCCGACAGATCCCGTTGAGGACCCAAGGTCAGTCAGTGGCTGGGTCAGACCCCGCCGGGAGACGCTCACGAACATCCTCACTGTCAGTGGCGGTGGATCCGGTTGGCTATGGCGTGGCCCACGAACAGATAGACCACGGCGGCCAGCCCGTAGCCGGCGACCACGCGGGCCCAGGCCTCGTCGAAGGTGAACAGGTCACGCGACCAGCCCGCCAGCCAGTTGGCCGCGTCATGGACGAACTGCACCAGGTCGTTGGCCCGGTTGGCGTCCAGCAGATACATGAGGATCCACAGTCCGAGGATGACGGCCATGACGTCGGCGACCACCGCGACGACCGTACCGGCGGAGTGGGAACCCGTGCGATAGCGAGGGGACATGACGTCCGTCTGGCCCCTCAATCCTGATTGAAACCTGTAATGCCTACGGGGAGTGACACCCCAAGCACCCGGCGCACCCCTCGTGGTGCCGCTGTTTCAGCGGGGAGCGGCGGGATCACACGGACGCACGGAGCACACGGAGCCACACCTCGACAGGAGGACACCGTGCCCGTACCGATACGGCGCCTCGCTGTGGCGCTCACCCTCTGCTGCGCCCTGCTCGCCGGATCCACCGCGTGGGCCGCGAACCAGGGCGCCTCACCGCACAGCCCGACCGTCGCCGTCGCGGCGGCCACGCCCAGCCCCAGTACGTCCGCGGAGAAGCAGAAGTTCGCCAAGACGCGCTTCGTGGCCAACGCGGCCCTGGCGGCCGGAGCCACCTACCAGTGGATCTGGAAGCCGTACAAGCAGGGCAAGTTCAAGAAGGGCGCGCCGCACCGCAGGACGACGCTCATCAAGGCGGGCCTGGCGGGCGCGTTCGCGTACAACCGGCTCAAGGCGGCCGTGCGCAACGCCCAGGGCGACCCGACGCTGTCCAAGGCGCTCGCCCCGATCGAGGCGGCCATCGCCGGCCTGAAGGAACTGCCCGCCAAGCTCCGCAAGGGCGACGGCTCGGCGGCCAAGGCCTTCAACGACGTCATCGACAAGGTGAAGGAGGCCGGCAAGAGCGCGGGCGCCGAGGTGAAGGACAAGGTGCCCTCCACCTCCGAACTGACGGGCGGCTGACGGGCGGCCGACCCGGGCCCACCCGGCCCTCCTCCCGGGGCGGCCCGGCCCGGCGGGGCCCCGGGGAACGCCGACGGCCCCCCGCCCGCTGGGGGCGAGGGGCCGTCGGCGTGGCCGGAGGGAACTCAGCCGCGCTGGATGTTCGACGCGTCCTGGAGGACACCGCGGCGGCCGTCCTGCATCTCCGTCAGCAGGCCCTGGCCGCGCTGTTCCACGGCCAAGTACCACACACCGGGCGCCAGTTCGGCGATCTGCGAGGCGCCGTCCTCCCCGAACAGCGGCCGCGGCGCCGGCACGGCGAACCAGAACGGCGAGAACGCCGCCGACGGCTGCGTCTGCTGCGGCTGCCCGCCGGGGAAGGGCTGCGTCTGCTGCGGCTGGCCGCCGAACGCCGCCTGCGGGGCGCCCGGGTAGCCGTAACCGCCCTGCTGCGGCGCCCCGTAGGGCTGCGGCGCGGCCGGCTTCGGCGCCGGCATCAGCGCGCCCTGGAGGGCGGGGACCAGCGGGGTGGCGATCGCGGCGGCGGCCAGCACCAGGGCCGCGATGAAGCCGAGGATCAGGCCGGACCCGGCGTCGACGCCGTCGCCGAGGTCCACCAGCGTCCAGAACAGGGTCCAGGCGGCCAGCACGGTGAAGCCCACGCCGATCGTCCCGAGGTCGAGTCCGGCCACCTTGCGCGGCTGCGGCAGACAGCGGTTGACGACGATCAGGGCGGCACCGATGACCGCGCCCATGTAGGTGCCGAGCCCCATGCCGAGGGAGTCCCACGCGCTCCTGCTGTCGGAGTAGCCTCCGATGGACAGGGAGTAGAAGTCGAGGAACGACGCGATGAAGAGCAACACCGCTGCTCCGATCACCACGCCGTCGCCCCGAGTGAGGGAGCGGATATTCACTTCAGGTCCTTCGTAGGTCGTCTCGTCGTCGGTCAGAGGCGTCGCTGTCACCGGATCGCCGTAGGGCTCCTCGGTGGGAAGCGCGGGGGTGGCCCCTCATCGTACGGGTGACACTATCGTCCGGCCGAGTGGGATGTCCGCCCGGATCCGTGCTGCCGTCAGGACGCGCGCAGGAAACTCACGATTCCCTCAGAGATCCCCTCCGCCGCCTTCTGCCGCCAGTCACCGCTGCTCAGCGATGCCGCGTCCTTGCTATCGCGCATGTTGCCGCACTCGATGAACACCTTGGGAACCGTTGACAGATTGAGACCGCCCAGGTCCTGACGCGTGACGAGACCGGTGCCGCCGCCGACGTAGTTGGACGGCGGTTCGCCCGTGACCCGGAGGAAGTTGCCCGCCACGCGCTCCCCGAGGTCCCGGGAGGGGGCGACGATACGGCGGGTGTCCGCCGCCCCGGCGTGCACCGACGCCGGGAGGATGACGTGGAAGCCGCGGTCGCCGGCCGCCGCGCCGTCCGCGTGGAGCGAGATGGCGGCGTCCGCGTGCGCGGCGTTGCCGATCCGGGCCCGCTCGTCCACGCACGGGCCCCAGGACGGCGAGCCGTCGTCGTGGGTCAGCTTCACCGTGGCGCCCTGCCGTTCGAGCAGCGTGCGCAGCCTGTGGGCCACGTCCAGGGTGAAACGGGCCTCGCTGTAACCGGCGTTGGTGGAGGTACCGGTGGTGTCGCACTCCTTGCGGTGGGTGCCGATGTCCACCGTGCGGTTGATCTCCGAGGTGTGCCGGAAGTTGCCGGGGTTGTGTCCCGGGTCGATGACGACGACCTTGCCCTTGAGCGCGCCGGCGGCGGGCGCGGAGGACGGGGAGGACGGGGAGCGCCGCGCGGGGGAGCCCGCGGAACCCGGTCGCTCCTCCCCTTGGCCCGGATACGACGGCACCGGCGGCGACACGTGCGAGGACGCCGCACCGGCGGCCGGCGCCACCGCCCGGCCGGAGCCGCCCCCGTCCGGGCCCACCGCCTCGTACACCAGCCAGCCCAGCAGCGCGCCGGGCACCAGCGCGGCGAGGGCGACGGTCAGCGGCCCACGACGCGGGCGACGGGCGCCCTCGGGCCGCGGCTGATCGAACTCGGGTCCCAGGTACGACACGTCAGCCACCTTACGGGCAGTCCGAGGGAGCCCGCAGGCTCCGCGGCCGCCCACCCCCTCGCGGCCGGGGTCCTCCGCGGCGGGACTCAGGGCTTGTGGGTCACCCACAGCAGTTCCGCCGGCCAGCGGTGTGCCCAGTCGGGCGGGTCGGTCTCGTTGTAGCCGTTGGGCGTTCCGGGTGCGGGCCGCGGCTCGATGAGGTCGTCGATGACGAGACCCGCGCCGCGCAGGACCCTGACCCAGTCGCCGTAGGTGAGCTGATAGCTGGTCGCGCCGTCGTCCTCGGTGATGGCGTCCAGCCCGAAGTAGTCCTTCTGGAGCGTCGTGGTCACACGGCCGGCGGCTTCGTCGTAGCAGGCTTCGAACCATGGGCCGGCGACGTTGAACACCAGGCGTCCGCCCCGGCCGAGCACGCGCGCGGCCTCGGGGACGGCCAGGTGCGGGGGCGCCCAGCTGAGCCCGCCGAAGTCGCAGAACACCAGGTCGAAGCTGGCGGCGGCGAAGGGGAGTTGCTCGGCGGCGCCCTGCACCAGCGGGTAGCGGGCCGCTCCCCTCGCGCGGGCCGCCGCGGCGAGCTGCGCCTCGGACAGGTCGAGCCCGACCACGCGGGCGCCCTCGGCGGCGAGCGCCCTGGACCACTGGCCGGCGCCGCAGCCGAGTTCGAGGACGCGCTTGCCGGAGACGTCGCCCAGGGCGTGCAGCTGCGCGTCGGGGACGGAGTACATGCCCCACAGCCGGGGTGCGGCGCCGATCCGCGGGTCGTGCCGGTGCTGGTAGGCGTCGCTGATCCGGTTCCAGAACCGCCGGTTGGCGGGGATGCTGTCCATGCGCCGACTCCAGCAGTGCCTGCCGGGGGCGGTCAACACGGTCAGGCCACCGGCCGGCCCTCGCCCGCCGCCGTTCGCCGCAGGACGCGCAGGGAGCCGGTCACCGAGACCTCGGTGAACTCCCCGGACCGAAGGGCCCGCAGGTACACCCGGTACGGGGCCTGTCCGGTGAACTCGTCCACGGGGTCGGGGAACACGTCGTGGATGAGCAGCAGCCCGCCCACCGCCACGTGCGGGGCCCAGCCCTCGTAGTCTGCCGTGGCGTGCTCGTCGGTGTGGCCGCCGTCCACGAAGACGAGCCCGAGCGGGGTGTTCCACACCGCGGCGACCTGCGGCGAGCGGCCCACCAGCGCCACCACGTGCTCCTCCAGGCCGGCCCGGTACAGCGTGCGCCGGAAGGTGGGCAGCGTGTCCATCAGCCCGAGCTCGGGGTCGACGGTGCCCGGGTCGTGGTAGTCCCAGCCGGGCTGCTGCTCCTCGCTGCCGCGGTGGTGGTCGACGGTGAGCGCGGTGACGCCCGCCTGCCGGGCCGCGTCGGCGAGCAGGATAGTGGACCGCCCGCAGTAGGTGCCGACCTCCAGCAGCGGCAGCCCGAGCCGGGCGGCGTCGACGGCGGCACGGTGCAGGGCGAGGCCCTCGTCCGTGGGCATGAAGCCCTTCGCGGCCTCGAAGGCGGCGAGGATCTCCGGCTCGGGGGCCGCTGACATGGGGTTCCTTCCGGTCGTACGTGCGCTCGGGCCATGCTGCCGCACCCCCCGCCGCCGGGGCGACCGGGGGTGCGGTGGCGTGGATCTCACCCGCGCACCCCGCCCACGGCCGCGGGCCGCTCAGGCGGTGACCGTCTCGCCCGGCAGGGACAGGTCCAGGTCGACCGGGCGGTCGTCGCCCGGGTGACTTGCCGCACAGGCGTGCGGGCCGTGGCCGGCGGCACGGGCGGCCAGGACGTACGGTCCGCCGGCCGGGACCTCGAGGGCGTAGCCGCCGTCCTCGGCGGTGAGCGCCGCGCCGGCCTGGCGCCCCCGGCGGTCGATCAGCGTGACCTTGGCCCGGGCGACGGGGGCGCCGTCGGCGCCGAGCACCCGGCCGCGGAAGCCGCGCAGGGCCTGCGTCGCGCGGGCGAGGTTCAGGTCCTCCTCGCTGGCGGCACGCAACCGGGGGCGGGCGGCGGCCCGGCGGCCGGGCAGGAAGAGGGCCAGCACCAGGCCGGTCGCGACGGCGGCCGTGGCGATCAGGAACGAGACGCGGAAGCCGTGCAGGGTGGGGACGGCGACACCGCCCACGGTGTGCGCCGTGTTCGCGAGCACCATGCCGACGACGGCGCTGGAGACCGAGGTGCCGATGGAGCGCATCAGGGTGTTGAGGCCGTTGGCCGCGCCCGTCTCGGACGCCGGGACCGCCCCGACGATCAGCGCGGGCAGCGAGGAGTACGCCAGGCCGATGCCGGCGCCCAGGACCACCGCGATGACCAGGCTCTGCCAGGCGGCGCTCATCAGGCCGAGCCCGGCGCCGTAGCCGATCGCGATGATCAGCAGGCCGGTGATCAGCGTGACCTTGGGGCCGTACCGCGCGGACAGGCGGGCGTAGACGGGCGCGGTGAACATCATCGTCAGGCCGAGCGGGGCGATGAGCAGACCCGCCGAGACCATCGACTGGCCCAGGCCGTAACCGGTGGAGGTGGGCAGCTGGAGCAGCTGCGGCAGGACCAGCGAGACGACGTAGAACGAGACGCCGACCATGATCGAGGCCAGGTTGGTGAACAGCACGGCGGGGCGGGCGGTGGTGCGCAGGTCCACCAGCGGCGCCTGGACGCGCAGCTCCAGCACGCCCCACGCGAGCAGGACCGCCGCCGAGGCGGCGAACAGGCCGAGGGTGCCGGCCGAGGTCCAGCCCCAGTCGCCGCCCTTGGTGATCGGCAGCAGGAACAGCACCAGCCCGGCCGACAGACCGAGCGCGCCCGGCAGGTCGAAGGAGCCCCGCGCGCGCATAGGGGACTCGGGCACGGCAAGCAGCGTCAGGGCGACGCACAGCACGCCGAGGCCGGCGGCGCCGTAGAACAGGACGTGCCAGTCGGTGTGCTGGGCGACCAGGGCCGCGGCGGGCAGCGCCAGTCCGCCGCCCACCCCGATCGACGAGCTCATCAGGGCCATCGCCGAGCCGAGCCGCTCGCGCGGCAGCATGTCCCGCATCAGGCCGATGCCGAGCGGGATGGCGCCCATCGCGAAGCCCTGCAGGGTACGGCCCACGATCATGGGCAGCAGCGCGCTGGTCATCGCGCTGACCAGCGCGCCGGCCACCATCACCGCGAGCGAGGTGATCAGCATGCGGCGCTTGCCGTACAGGTCGCCGAGGCGGCCCATGATCGGTGTGGCCACGGCGCCGGAGAGGAGGGTGGAGGTCAGCACCCAGGTGGCGTTGCCGGGTGAGGTGTCCAGCAGCTGCGGCAGGTCCTTGATGACCGGGACGAGCAGGGTCTGCATCACCGCGACCACGATTCCCGCGAAGGCGAGCACCGGGACCAGGGCTCCGCCCGCGCTCCGGGCGGGCCGGTGGGTCGTCGTGAGCGTCATGTGGGAGGGCCTCCGGGCCTTGAGCGGCGGTTCACGACCGCCCGCGCGGGACGGGACGGGGACGGCCGGGTGCGGTTCGCGGTCGTACGTCGCTGTCCGGTTCGCGGCCGTACGCCGCTGTCCAGTACGGGCCGTACGTCGCTGTTCGGTATGCGGTCGTACGCGCTGTCCGGTTGGCGGTCGTACGCGCTGGTCGTGGCCGTCCCGCGTGGACGGGTGCAGGGGGAACCTCGTATGCGCGGGCAACTATTCCGGTGTTTTGGCGTCCTAACTATTTCTTGACCATTCCGTGGGGATCCGGTCCCGGGGCGGCTTCGTCGCGGCGGTCACAGCCAGCCCTGGCGGCGGGCCTCGCGCATGGCCTCCATGCG
The DNA here is from genome assembly GCF_044903565.1 of Streptomyces sp. NPDC004065. Classification (NCBI taxonomy): domain Bacteria; kingdom Bacillati; phylum Actinomycetota; class Actinomycetes; order Kitasatosporales; family Streptomycetaceae; genus Streptomyces; species Streptomyces sp. NPDC004065. Next base: position 6,914 of record NZ_JBJDQT010000011.1, read on the forward strand.
GTTGCGGGTCCCGGTCTTGCCGATCGCGGAGGACAGGTAGTTGCGCACGGTGGACTCCGACAGGTGCAGCCTGGCGGCGATGTCCGCGACCGTCGCCCCGTCGGCCGACGCCTCCAGCACGTCCCGCTCACGGCCGGTGAGGGGATTCGGCCCGGCGCTCAGGGCGGCGGCCGCGAGCGCCGGGTCGACCACCGTCTCCCCGGCCAGCACCCGGCGCACCGCGGCGGCCAGCTCCTCCACCGGGCCGTCCTTGACCAGGAAGCCCGCCGCACCCGCCTCCATCGCCCGGCGCAGATAGCCGGGGCGGCCGAAGGTGGTCAGGATCAGCACCCGGCAGCCGGGCACCCGCTCGCGCAGCTCGGCGGCGGCGTCCAGGCCGCTCCTGCCCGGCAGTTCGATGTCCAGCAGGGCCACGTCGGGACGGTGGTCGAGAGCGGCGGCCACGATCGCGTCGCCGGACGCGACCTGCGCGACGACCTCGATGTCGTCCTCCATGCCGAGCAGCAGGGCGAGCGCACCGCGCATCATGCCCTGGTCCTCGGCGAGCAGGAGGCGGATCGGCTTGTCGGAGCGGTGCTCCCGCTCCCGCGGCATCTCGTTCACGGCGCAAGAGTAGGGAAGCGGACGGTGGGGCGGGCAGGCTCAGGCGTGCGCGGGATCGGCGGCCCGCCCGGGCCCGTCCGCGGCGGGCGCCTCCGCGAGGTCCCCGGCGAACCCCGCGGCGGACTCCTCGCGCTCGGTCGGGAGCTCCGCTGTGACCGCGAACCCGCCGTGCGGCGACGGCCCGGCCCGCAGGGAGCCACCCGCGGCGGCGAGGCGCTCGGTGAGGCCTTTGAGGCCGGTGCCGCCGGGGGCCGGGCCGGCGCCCTCGTCCATGGCACTCCGCATGCCCGCGCCGTCGCCCGTGTCCGCGCCGTCGCCCGTGTCCGCGCCGTTGCCCGTGTCCGCGCCGTTGCCCGTGTCCGGGACGCCGCCCGCGTCCGGGACCTGAGCGGCGCCGCCGCCGTTGTCGGCGACGGTGAGCCGGACGCGTTCGTCCGTGCCGTCCACGGTGATCTCGCAGCGGGTCGCGCCGCTGTGCCGTACGGCGTTGGTGACCGCCTCGCGCACCACCCAGCCCAGCAGCGCCTCGGTCCGCGGACTCAGCACGGGACCCGAGCGGCGTACCGCGGGCTCGATGCCGGCCGCGGTCAACGCCGAGCGCGCACGGTCCAGTTCGGTGCTCAGGCTGCCCTCGCGGTAGCCGGTGACCGCCTCGCGGATCTCGGTGAGCGCCTGGCGGCCGACCGACTCGATGTCGGTGACCTGCGCGAGCGCCGCCCCCAGATCGCGGGGTGCCAGGCGGCGGGCCGCCTCCGACTTCACCACGATCACGGACAGCGTGTGGCCGAGCAGGTCGTGCAGGTCCCGGGAGAAGCGCAGCCGCTCCTCCTCAACGGCCCGGCGGGCCAGTTCCTCGCGGGCGGCGCGCAGTTCGCGCACGGCTTCGCTCAGGCTGAGGATCGCGGCGGTCACCATGCTGGACAGGAACGTGCCGTAGGCGATGTTGATGCCGTTCCAGCCCTCGTGCAGGGCGGAGACGGCGCCGGCCAGGGCGGACAGCAGCAGACCCGTCCTGCCCAGCCAGGGCCCGCGCACGATCGCGCCGGCCGCCAGGCCCAGCAGCGGGAAGAACAGCAGCCAGCTGCCGCCGTAGGCGAGCGCCAGGGCGGTGGTCACCGCACCCAGGAGCAGCAGCGCCACCCGGGTGGAGACCGCCTCGCGCGTCCGCTTGCAGAAGGCGCGGAAGACCACGTGGATGTACAGCGAGTTGAAGGCGAGCAGGCCCAGGCCGCCGATCCACGGGTTGGGCGTCTTGCCCTGGAGGACGTTGGACAGCGAGCCCAGCCCCAGCAGCAGCCAGGGCAGCAGGGAGAAGCCGGTGGGCGGCGGCCCCGCGTGCTCGGCCGTCCAGCGCTCCTTGCCGGCCGCCCGCCGCTCGCTCCAAAAGCGCCTCATGTCCTGCCTCCACGCCGTCCCATTCGGTCCCATCGGTCCCATCGGCCCCTCACACCGTCCCCGCGTGCCGCCGGTAGGACAGCACGGCGTACGAGCCGAACACCAGCAGCCAGACCGCCAGTACGAGGATGGCAGCCGCCGCCGGGGCGTGCCCCTGGGTGACCGACGTCCCGAGTTCGGCGAACCGGCGGGTGGGCGTGTACGCCGACAGGGCGCGCAGCCACCCCGGGAACAGCGCGACGGGGAACCACAGGCCGCCGAGCACCGCCAGCCCCAGGTTGCACACCATGTTCACCACGCCCGTGGTCCACGCGGCGCGCCGCCAGAGCGGAGATCCCGGCGAGCTCCAGAGCCCGGGCGACGGGCAGCGGATCGGGGTACCGCCCGGCCACGAACCCGACCAGTTCGCGCACCGTGACCCGGGGCACCGCCCGCGCCTCCTGGAGCATCGCCCCGACCAGCCCGGCGCGCACGGCACGCTCCGGCGGGCCGCCGAACAGTTCCACCCTGCCCGCGTCCGGCGCGCTCAGGCCGAGCAGCAGTGAGATGGCGGTCGACTTGCCCGCGCCGTTGCGTCCGGGCAGGGCCACCGTCTCTCCCCGGCCGATCTCCAGGTCCACGCCGTCGACGGCGCGTACGACGCCCGCGCCGCGGGCCGCGGCGAAGGTCTTGACCGCCCCCGTGAAGGACACGGCACTCGGTGTCTGTGTCATGTCTGCGACGCTACGGACCCGGGCCCGGACCCGGCAGATGCGCTTGTACGGACTCGGCCGGGACAAATGTCACGGGTGGCCGGTGCCGGCCGTCGGGCCGATGTCCGTCGGTGTCCGCGGTCCGGCTGGTGTCCGCCGTCGGGACGGTGCCCACCGTCGGGCAGATGCTCGTCGTTGGGCAGATGCCCGTCGATGCCGGCCGTCGGGCCGGCGCGCGGGGGCGGCGCGTGGGGCCGGAGCGCGGGGCCGGGGTCCGCCAAGATCTTCCGCGACCGGCGGGCGCCGGGCTATACAGGGGCGACCGGACCCGTAGGAGTGCAGCGCCCATGCCCATCGACGCAGCCAAGGCCCTCGCCGCCGCGCCCCGGACCGGTGAGATCTCCTGGACCCCGAAGGACGTCCAGCTCTACCACCTCGGCATCGGCGCCGGCGTCCCCGCCACCGACCCGCGCGAACTGCGCTACACGCTGGAGACCCGGCTGCACGTCCTGCCGAGCTTCGCCACCGTCGCCGGGGCCGGCGCGCCCGGTGTGATCAGGGCCCTGAGCCTGCCCGGTGTCGACGTCGACCTCGCCCGCGTCCTGCACGGCGGCCAGAGCCTGACCGTGCACCGGCCCCTCCCCGCGCAGGGCACCGCCACCACCGCCGACCGCATCGTCGCCGTGTACGACAAGGGCACGGCCGCCGTCCTCGTGATGCGCACCGAGGCCGCCGACGCCGAGGGCCCGCTGTGGACCGGCGACGCGGTCGTCCACGTACGCGGGGAGGGCGGCTGGGGCGGCGACCGCGGACCCTCCGCCCGCACGCCCGCCCCCACCGGCGGGCCGGACCGCACCGTCGAGCGGCGTCTGCGCGGGGACCAGGCGCTGCTGTACCGGCTGAGCGGCGACCTCAACCCGCTGCACGCCGACCCGGAGTTCGCCGCGCGCGCCGGGTTCGACCGGCCCGTCCTGCACGGCCTGTGCACCTACGGCGTGACGCTGAAGGCGGTCGTCGACACCCTGCTCGACGGCGACGTGACCCGCGTCCGCTCCTGCGCCACGCGCTTCGCCGGGGTGGCGTACCCGGGTGAGACCCTGCGCATCCGCATGTGGCGCGGGGACGGCCGGGTACGGGTGACCGTGAGCGCGGCCGAACGGGACGACGCCCCGGTCCTCGCCGGCACCACGGTGGACCACGGGTGAGCGGGACGGCGGTGCTCCCGCTCGCACGCGCGGGTGGTCCCCGGCGCGGGGAACGGCGCGGGCGGTGAGAGCCCGGGGACACGAAACGGCCCCGCCCTGGTGAAGGACGGGGCCGCCGCGTTGTTCCCTCGCGCCGTCAGGCGGCCGCTCCGCTCTCGTCGGCCGGCTTGCGGTGACGGCCGCGGGGGGCCGTCTCGCCGTCCTGGGACGAGACCGGGCCGCGGTGCCTGCCGTGGCCGCGGCCCTCCTGGGCCTCGGCCTCGCGCGCCTCGAGCGGCTGGGTCGTAGTGGCGTTGCTCATCGGAAGAATTCACCCCGTCGACATGATCTTTCGTACAGCCGGGCGAGTCTAACCGGCACACCTCGGGCCGAATCCAGGCGGCCACGCCAACCGGCACTACTTCGTTACAAGCCGCCCCAGCGGCGCCTGTTGAAGCGGAACGGGACGCGGTGCGGAGGGGACCGGAGCCTCCGATTCCCCCTGGTCCACGGCCTGTTCGGGCTCACCGGTCCCCCCGGAGCGTCCGCCCTCGCCGGCCGCCTCCGCGGTGTACCCGGACACCTCCGGCGCGGCGTCCGGCGGCACGTGCTCCCGCGCACGCGCGACGGGCCACACCACCTCCGCGGTCACCCGCCGCCAGACCCCCGTGTCCGTTCCCGTCACCGTGTCCGTTCCCGTCACCGTTTCCGTGACCGTGTCCCTTTGCGTCACCGTGCCGGGACCCGTGTCCGTGCCGGGACCCGTGACCGTGCCGGAACCGCGACCGGAACCGGTGGCCGTCCCCGCACCGACGGCGATGGCCGTCCCCGCACCGACGGCCGTACCCGCACCGATCGCGGTCTCCGCACCGATCGTGGTCTCCGCACCGAAGGCCGTCTCCGCGCCGATCCCCGTCCCCGCACCGCCCCCCGCGTCGTACCCGTACTCCGCCGCCGTCTCCTGCCCCGTCACCGCCGCCGTCTCCTGCCCGGCCGCCGTCCACCGCGCCACCCCGCAGGGCACCGTCTCCGTGGCGTACGGCAGCCGCAGCTCGCCGTCCCCGGTCCACACCCCGCACCCGGTCAACCAGCCCTCGGGCGGCGGCAGATGACGTACCCGGCGCTCGGCGGGCCGCCACACGCCGACCCAGCTGCCGGAGGCGCCGTCGCAGCGCAGTGCCACCGCGCACTGCTCGGGCGTCAGCACCTGCCCCGGCTGGATGGCGAACGGCGTCACCACGCAGTCCGCCGGCCGCAGGCAGTCCGGGAAGCGCACCGGCAGCGTGCTGCCGAGCACCCCCCAGCCCAGCCGGGCCCGGCCCGGCGAGGGCGCGTCCGAGCGGATCAGCAGCAGCCCGCTGTCGGGGTCGGCGAGGAGCAGCCGGTCGTCGCTGTCCGCGGCGATCTGCAGCAGCGGCGACACCTCGCCGCCACGGCTCAGGTCCACCACCACCGCCTTGGTGCGCCCGCCGGACTCCCGGTCCAGGGCGAGCATGCTCCCGCCGCGGTCCAGCCACAGCCCGCCCGAGCAGCGGCCCGGCACCTCGGCCAGGTACTCCGGCCCGCAGGGGCCGCCCGCCACCAGCCACACCGCCGAGGAGCGCGGGCCCACCGCGAGCGCGTACGCCCGCTCGCCGCCGGGTGCCGGCGGCAGCAGCCGCAGCCCGGTGTCCTCCGGGCACTCGATGCCGCCGAGCGGCAGCTCGCCGGTGCCCGGGCCGGTCGGGTACAGCAGGGAGAAGGTGTGCCGGCCGTCCACCAGCCGCCGGATCAGGACCCGGCCGTCGCCCATCGGCTGCACCTCCGTGCCCGGCTCCTCGGGCTGGTTGCCCGGCAGCGGCACCGCGTACGGCTCCGGGCCGTCCAGGGTCCAGCGCTCCGGGTACCAGGAGTCACCGCTGCGTGCGAGCCGGGCGGCGTAGGCGCCGTCCGCCGTGATCGTGCAGCCCGCTCGCGGCCCACCGTCGTCCTCGTCCGCCGCCGAAGGCTCGATAACACAGGCCGTCATCGTTGGGTCACCTCCGGTGAGGACGCTAGTTTTCGTACGCACGGGCGGAGGACCGGCGGGCGGCGGCTTCACACGTACGGGTGGCCCAGAAACGATTCAGCTGAGAAGGGGAGGACGTGTGTGCTGCCCGGCCCACCACCGGCGCACACCGCGCGGCGGCACCCGTCACGGGCGCCCCCGGGACGGCGCCGGGCACACGCCCAACGCCGTGGCAGCGCCCAGCGCCGTGGCAGCGCCCAGCGCCGTGGCACCGCCCCACGCCGTGGCAGCGCCGCGGACTCCTGCCGGCTCGTCGCCGCGCCGGCACTCGAGCACGGCGCTCGTCAGGTACTCGCGGGTGTGTTGCCCGTACGTGACCGGGTGACGGAGGGGGTCACAGCCGGGGCTTGGCCTCCCAGCGGGGGCCCATGTCGGGGGTGTCGACTCCCGCCAGTTCCGTCACCAGGCGGTGCACCCGCGTCAGATCGTGCAGCAACGCCCGCGTCTCGTCCGGCGGCAGGTCCGCCCGCCGGGCGATCTCGTCCAGGAGCACGGCATCGCCGTCGTGCTCCGCCTGTGCCGCCGACAACGCCTCGAACACCCGCTCGTGCTCGGGGGTGTACTCCTGGCGCTCGCGCTCGACGAAGGTCCGTTCCGGGCCCACCGCCGCCGGGTCCTTGATCCGCTCCTCGGCCGGATCCCCGGGACGCCACTGCTGCTTGCCGCGGTGCTTCGCCGCGATCCGGTCCTCGTGCGTCACGGAACCGCCGTGGCGCAGATGCGTCCGCTGCTTGGAGGCGCCGGTGGTCTCGTTGCGGGCGCTGGGGTTCTCGCCGTCGGCCGCCGCCTCACGGGCCGCGGCCCTGCGCTGCTCCTCGTTGCCTTCCATCTTCTTGCCGACCATGGTGCTCTCCCGTCCTCGGTGCTCTGCCGTGTCCTCCCGTTCGTGTCAGCCGTCCAGTTCCTCCTGGACCGGCGGCTTCCACCAGTTGGTCCTTGGTCGCCGGGAAGTCGACGTCCTTCAGGGGCTCCGCACCTCCCGGGCACTCGTGGCGTGCGCCACGGCTTGCTCTCCGTTCCGGTGTGCGGGTCTCGCGGCCGTCGGGTACCCCGACACCGCTGGCCGTTTCGTCACCCTGTCTCCCTTTTCGTCCTGATCCTGACGGCGGACCTGGCAGCACGGCCGGCACGGCCCGGCGTCGACGCGGTCGCCCGGCACGTCGCCGAGCGGCCGTCCCGGGCAATGCAGTTGCCTTGGCGGGGTATCGCCCCTGTTAAGTCCGAAGGTCGCCAGTAGTTGATCTTCAGCGCGTACGCCGCCCCCGGCGCGGGCGCTCCCGGCCCCCCGGGGCGGCCCCCCGGCGCAGGCGCCGAGGCCCGGCGCGGCGGCGCCGGTTCTGCCGGGGTGAACACCCAGGTAGCCTTGCACCCGTGCCCCGTCTGTCTGAAGTCATCGCCGCACTGGAGAACCTGTGGCCCGCCGAGCGGGCCGAGTCCTGGGACGCGGTCGGCACCGTGGCGGGCGATCCCGACCAGGAGGTCACCCGGGTCCTGTTCGCCGTGGACCCGGTCCAGGAGATCGCCGACGAGGCGGTGAAGCTGGGCGCGGACCTGCTGGTCACCCACCACCCGCTCTATCTGCGCGGTACGACGACGGTGGCGGCCTCCACCTTCAAGGGACGCGTGGTGCACACCCTGATCAAGAACGACGTCGCGCTGCACGTCGCGCACACCAACGCCGACACCGCCGACCCCGGCGTCAGCGACGCGCTCGCCGGAGCGCTGGACCTGCGCGTCGTACGCCCGCTGGTGCCGGACCCCAGCGACCCCCAGGGCTGCCGGGGCCTGGGCCGGATCTGCGAACTCGACCACCCGCTGACCGTCCGCGAACTCGCCGCCCGCGCCGCCGAGCGGCTGCCCGCCACCGCGCAGGGCATCCGGGTCGCCGGCGACCCGGGGGCGAGGGTGCGCACGGTCGCCGTCAGCGGGGGCTCGGGCGACAGCCTCTTCGACGCCGTGCGCGCCGCCGGGGTCGACGCCTTCCTCACCGCCGACCTGCGCCACCACCCGGCCTCCGAGTTCATGGCGGACGCCGCTCACGGCACCGCCGCTCGCGACACCGCCCACCGACCTCTCGCGCTGCTCGACGCGGCGCACTGGGCCACCGAGTGGCCCTGGTGCGAGCTGGCCGCCACCCAGCTCGACGAGATCTCCGACCGGCACGGATGGGACCTGCGCGTCCACGTCTCCAAGACGGTCACCGACCCCTGGACCGCCCACGCGGCGTCCGCCTCCACCACTAGCGCAACGGGAGCCCCCAACTGAACGCCGCGCCCGCCGACCAGATCCGACTCCTCGACGTGCAGGACCTCGACGTCCGCCTGCAGCAGCTGGCGCACCGGCGCAGGTCGCTGCCCGAGCACGCCGAGATCGAGTCGCTGACCAAGGACCTCACCCAGCTGCGCGACCTGCTCGTGGCCGCGCAGACCGAGGAGAGCGACTGCGCCCGCGAGCAGACCAAGGCCGAGCAGGACGTGGACCAGGTGCGCCGCCGCGCCGCCCGCGACCAGCAGCGCCTGGACTCCGGCGCCGTCACCTCGCCCAAGGACCTGTCCAACCTCCAGCACGAGATCGCCTCCCTCGCCAAGCGCCAGGGCGACCTCGAGGACGTCGTCCTGGAGGTCATGGAGCGCCGCGAGTCCGCGCAGGAGCGGGTCGCCGAACTCACCGAGCGGGTCGGCTCCGTCCAGGCGAAGATCGACGACGCGACCGCCCGCCGTGACGCGGCCCTGGAGGAACTCGACGGCGAGGCGGCCTCGGTGACCAAGGAGCGCGAGGTCATCGCGGGCTCCGTCCCGGCGGACCTGCTCAAGCTGTACGACCGGCTGCGCGAGCAGCAGGGCGGCATCGGCGCCGCCAAGCTGTACCAGCGCACCTGCCAGGGCTGCCGCCAGGAGCTCGCCATCACCGAGCTGAACGAGATCCGCTCGGCCGCCCCCGACACGGTCGTGCGCTGCGAGAACTGCCGCCGCATCCTGGTCCGCACCGCCGAGTCCGGCCTGTAGGGCACGGGCCCGGAGCGCCGAGTCCGGCCGGCCCGTAGGACGCGGGTCCGGCGCGCGGGCCGGGCACGTGGGCTGGGGTACGTGGGCTGGGGTACGTGGGCCGGGCGCGCGGGCCGGGCGCCAGGGCCTCGGCCCGGGCGACGCGGGCAGGGGAGCCGGCGTCGGAGAACGTCGGGGGACCTCGGGGAGCCTCGGGGAACGAGGGTGAGGAGCGGTCGGGCGTGCGGGAGTTCATCGTCGAGGCGGACGGCGGGTCGCGGGGCAACCCGGGGCCCGCGGGCTACGGCGCGGTCGTACTGGACGCGGCCACCGGCGAGCCCCTGGCCGAGGCCGCGGAGTACATCGGGGTGACCACCAACAACGTGGCCGAGTACCGGGGGCTGCTGGCCGGCCTCCGCGCCGCGCACGCGCTGGACCCGGCGGCGTCCGTCCGCGTCCGCATGGACTCCAAGCTCGTCGTCGAGCAGATGTCGGGCCGCTGGAAGATCAAGCACCCCGACCTCAGGCCGCTGGCCGCGGAGGCGGCCGGGGTGTTCCCGCCCGGGCAGGTCGTCTACGAGTGGGTCCCGCGCGAACGCAACAAGCACGCCGACCGCCTGGCCAACGAGGCGATGGACGCGGGCGCCCGGGGCGAACGCTGGTCGGCGTCGTCCTCGTCGGCGGCCCTCGACCGCGAGGCCGGCGCGCGGGGCACCGCCCCGCGGCAAGCCGCCGTACGAAACACCGCTGCCCAGGGCACCACCGCGCAGGACGCCACCGCACAGAGCACCACCACTCAGAACGCCACCCCACAGGCCGCCACCGCGAAGGAAAGTGCCCCACAGGCCGCCTCCCCGAACGAAAACGCCCCACAGGCCGCCTCCCCGAACGAAAACGCCCCACACGGCGCCACCGCCCAGCGAGCCAGCGTGCGGGAGACCGCGGACCAGCGCGCCGCCCGCACGGTCGCCTCGCCCGGCTGGGGGCCCGCCGACCTCGGGGCGCCCGCCACCTTCGTACTGCTGCGGCACGGTGAGACGCCGCTGACCCCGCAGAAGCGTTTCTCGGGCAGCGGGGGAAGCGATCCCTCGCTCTCCGCGGCCGGCCGGGAGCAGGCCGAGAAGGCCGCCGCCGCGCTCGCCCGGCGCGGCACGATCCAGGCCGTCGTCACCTCCCCCCTCGCCCGCACCCGGGAGACCGCCGACGTCATCGCGGCCCGCCTCGGGCTGGAGGTGACGGTGGAGGACGGTCTGCGGGAGACGGACTTCGGCGCCTGGGAGGGGCTCACCTTCGGTGAGGTCCGCGAGCGTTACCCGGAGGACCTGAACGCCTGGCTGGCCTCCCCGGACGCCGAGCCGACCGGCGGCGGCGAGAGCTTCGCGGCGACCGCCAGCCGTATCGCCGCCACCCGCGACAGGCTGGTCGCGGCCCACCGGGGCCGTACGGTCCTGCTCGTCACGCACGTCACCCCGATCAAGACCCTGGTCCGGCTGGCCCTCGGGGCGCCGCCCGAGTCGCTGTTCCGCATGGAGCTGTCGGCGGCGTCCCTGTCGGCGGTGGCGTACTACGCGGACGGCAACGCCAGCGTGCGCCTCCTCAACGACACGTCCCACCTGCGCTGAGCCCCGCCGCCGCACGGGCCAGCCGCTCGATCCGGGCCCAGTCCCGGCCGGCCACCGCATCCGGCGGAACCATCCAGCTGCCGCCCACACAGCCGACGTTGGGCAGGGACAGATACGCGGGCGCGACGTCCGGACCGATGCCCCCGGTGGGGCAGAAGCGGGCCTGGGGCAGCGGGCCGGCGAGCGACTCCAGATAGGCGGTGCCGCCCGCGGCCTGCGCCGGGAAGAACTTCATCTCGCGCACCCCGCGCTCCAGCAGCGCCACGACCTCCGAGGCGGTCGACACCCCCGGCAGGAACGGCCGCCCGCAGGCCCGCATCGCCTCCAGCAGCAGGTCCGTCCAGCCCGGGCTCACCAGGAACCGCGCCCCGGCGTCCACCGCCGTGTCCACCTGCGCCGGTCCGATCACCGTGCCCGCCCCGACCACCGCGTCCGGCACCTCCGCGGCGATCGCCCGGATCGCCTCGGGCGCGACCGGGGTGCGCAGGGTCACCTCGACCGCGGGCAGCCCCCCGGCCACCAGAGCCCGCGCCAGCGGCACGGCGTGGGCCACGTCGTGCAGGACGACCACGGGAAGGACGGGCGCGATGTCCAGCACGGAGTCCGGCGAGGGGGAAGAGGAGCCGGCGGCGGGGGAGGAGGGGGCGGAGGGCGCTGGCATGGCCACATCCTGCCCAGCGGCAACACCACCCGCAACGAGCATTGCGCATGCTGCAACGACCCGTCCGCGCTCGCCCCCGCACCCCTCCCGCCGGGCGCCGCCCTCAGCGCACGCCCGCCCACAGCCTCAGCGCACGCCCGGCCAACAGCGCACGTCGCACGTCCCTCCTCAGTGCACGTCCGTCACCAGCACGTCCAGCGACCAGCTCCGCCCCGCTCCGCCCGGCGCCTCGGCCTCCACGGCGTACCCGAGGTCGCGCAGCGCCTCGACCAGTTCCGCGGGGCCCGCCGGGGCGGCCCCGGCCGACAGCAGGCTCCGTACCATCCGCCCCTTGGTCGCCTTGTTGAAGTGGCTGACCACCTTGCGGGTCGGCGCGTGCAGCACCCGTACCGTCGCCGTGCGTTCCGCGACCCCGCCCTTGGGCTTCCAGGCCGCCGCGTACGCGGAGGACCGCAGGTCCAGCACCAGCCCGCCGTCCGCCACCTCGGGCATCACCTCGGCCATCGGCGCCCGCCAGTGCGCGCCCAGCGCACCCAGTCCGGGCAGCTTCACACCCATCGAGCAGCGGTACGACGGGATCCGGTCCGTCACCCGCACCGCACCCCACAGTCCGGAGAAGACCAGCAGCGAGCGCGCGGCGCGGCGCTTGGCCGCCGTGTCGAGGGAGGCCAGGCCGAGGGCGTCGTAGAGGACGCCGGTGTAGATCTGCCCGGCGGGCCGGGTGCCGCTCTCGCGCAGGGCCGCGTTCTTGGCGACCTCGCCGCGCAGCCCCTCGCTCAGCCCCAGCACCTCGCGCGCCTTGTCCTCGTCGCCCGAGCACAGCTCGACCAGTTCCGTCAGCACCGCCTCGCGGGCGGCGGCGAGCCCCGGCAGCGACAGCGACTCCATCGCGAGCGGGGCGCCGCGGCCGGCGGAGGCCTTGCCTTCGGACGGGGGCAGCAGGACAAGCACGGGGTGTCTCCTTCAGGTAGCGCTCGGCGCCAGCGTACTGAGCGCCCGGACCAGCCGGTCGGCCTCCTCGGCGTGGAAGCGGACCACCCGCACCCGCCGCCGCCCGCCCAGGAGGGTGACGTGGGTGACGGGGGCGGCCAGTTCCACCGTGACGGAGGTCTGTCCTCCGACGGGGACGTCCAGCTCGCCGTCGGCCCGCTCGCGCCGTTCCCGCGCGAACCGCGTCTCCCGCCGTACGGAGGCGATCGCCTCCAGCGGGATGCGCAGATCGACGTGCGCGGCGTGCCGTACGCGCAGCTCACCGGCGGTCAGCACGTGCGGGCGGACCACGCAGGAGGCGTGCAGGGCGATCACGAACACGACGGCGTAGGCGTCCAGGAACAGCATCACCGCGTGCGCGGCGGGCCAGTCCCGCAGCAGCACGGACATCGTCAGCGTCTCGACCAGGCACACGAACGCCAGCCCCGCCATGACCGCGCCCTGCCCGCGGGCGTACCCGAAGGCCCGCCCGCCGCCGGTGCCGTGGGTACGCCGGGCCGCCCACAGCGCAAGCCCGGCGAACAGCCGCAGTTCGTGCCGCGCCAGCAGGAGAACGGCCCTCATCCCGCCGCCCCCTGCCCGCCGCCCCCGCAGCCCCCGCGACCCCGGGCGAGCAGCCGCAGCGCCTGCCGGACGGCCTCGGCCTGGGCGGGAGCGAAGTCGGCGTACAGGGCCCGCAGAAACCCGTCCACGCCCCGGCCCCCGCCCCCGCCCCGTCCTTCGCCGTCGCCCCCGACCGTCGCGGCGCCGTCCCGCCCCGGCACGGCTTCCGCCACGGCATCCGACACCGCCCCCGGCACCGCTTCCGGCACCGCCTCCACCCCCAGGTCCGGGAACCCACCCGGGAGCATCTGCGGCGGTATGCACTCCGCGACCGCCCGCGCGGTCTCGGCCACCCGCGGGTCGTCGGGGGCCGCGTCGGCCAGCGCGTCGAGCATCGTGTACGCCCGGTGCGCCCGCGCGATCGCCTCGGGCGAGGCGAAGGCGCTGCTCAGGGCCTCCGCCATCCGCTCCCGGTCCGCGGGGGCGGCGGTCGTCTCCAGCAGCGCGAGGATCTCCCGGTCCTTGGCGGCCATCGGGGAGCCGGGCAGCCTGGCCGCCGTCTCGGCGAACAGTGCGGCCAGTCCCGGCGAGACCGGCCCCTCGGCCGGCAGCTCTCCCGTGTCCAGCAGGGCGCGCAGCCGGGCCCTGCGGTCCCGGATCGCCGCCTCCTGACGTGCCAGGTCGGCGTCGAGCTCCTCCAGCACCTCGGCGAGGTCCCGCCCCGCGTCCTCGGCGAGCACGTCCCGTACCTCCGCCAGGCCCAGCCCGAGCTCCGTCAGCCGCCGGATCCGGGCCAGCGCGACGGCGTGCCGCAGTGTGTAGTGCCGGTAGCCGTTGGCCCGCCGCTCCGGCTCGGGCAGCAGGCCCAGATGGTGGTAGTGCCGCACGGTCCGCGTGGTGACCCCGACGACCGCGGCGAGTTCTCCGATCCGCATGAGGCAAGTACAGACGTTGACGCTGCGTGAGGGTCAAGACGGGCGGACGGCGAGCGGCACGGCGGTGCCTGACGGGGGCGGTGCTCCTGTGCCACGATCGAGGGAACGGCTCCCGATCTCTCGGACAGGTGATCCTCGGATGTCCCACTCTGGCGACCGACCGAGGGAGGGGCGTGACATGACCGCCGTGGCGCACGAGCCCACCACGCCGGCCGAGGGCCTGCTGGAGATCTTCCTGTCCCTCGGCACCCCGGAGGGCTTCCGGGCCGAACTGATCGAGGGAGAGATCGTCGTGACGCCGCCGCGGGACGGGGAGCACGAGAAGTACATCAGCCGCGTCGTGAGGCAGGTGATCAGACGGTCCCGGACCGACATGGACTTCTCGGGGAACAAGGGCCTGAAGCTGCCCAGTGCGGGGCGTGCCCGAAGAGCCATGTGATCCCCGAGGTCACGTTCGGCGCCGTGGAACTCGACCTGTTCGGCACCGCGGACCCGTGGATGCCCGCCGACGGTGTGGCCATGGTGCTGGAGGTGACGTCCACCAAGCCGCAGACGGACCGCGAGGCCAAACGCCGCTGCTACGCCCGGGCGGGCGTCCCCCTCTGCCTGCTCATCGACCGGGAGCCGGCGTCGGTGACCTTGTTCAGCGACCCGAAGGAGGACGACTACCGAGCGCACTGCACCCGCCCCTTCGGCAAACCCCTCACCCTCTCCGAGTCCTTCTCCTTCGACCTGGAGACCAGGGACCTCCTCTGACCTCCCGCGCCTGGATGGACCGGGCACCCGGCGCGCCCGGTACAATGGTCGGTACGGCAGACGAGCCGGGCGGACGGCCGCGTGGAGTACCCCTGACGGGGTGCTTCCCGAGGAACGTCCGGGCTCCACAGGGCAGGGTGGTGGCTAACGGCCACCCGGGGTGACCCGCGGGACAGTGCCACAGAAAACAGACCGCCGGGGACCACGGTCCTCGGTAAGGGTGAAACGGCGGTGTAAGAGACCACCAGTGCCCAGGGTGACCTGGGCAGCTAGGTAAACCCCACCCGGAGCAAGGTCAAAAGGGAACCCCCCGGGGTTCCTGCGCGGACGTTCGAGGGCTGCCCGCCCGAGTCCGCGGGTAGACCGCACGAGGCCGGCGGCAACGCCGGCCCTAGATGGATGGCCGTCGCCGGAGGGCCCGCGAGGACCCCCCGGAACAGAACCCGGCGTACAGCCCGACTCGTCTGCCGTTCCCTGTTTTCGCAGGTCAGGCGCCGTTTCTTCGGTGTGGACAGATCGGCCGGGTCGAATCGGGGTCGAAGCGCGTCACGATGACTGCTCCGCACAGACCGCAGGCCAAGATCACTGACGCGAAGCGCCGTCAAAACTCATGAAGACTTATCGCCCCAGAGATCGCTAACCGCCGCTCAAACTGGTCGACAAACGCTGTCACTGAAGGTGAACGAAGCCAGTCGCGCTCAATGGTGGAGGCGATGACGCCGTGCCCACGGTCGCGTAGGGCCTTCACTGTCGGTGTGCCGGGCGAACACATTGCGAGCATCCGGGTTCATCCGCATCAAGGCCACCATGCCGGTCACGATGACGTCGCAGACCTCCGCCTGAACTTCCTCCCAGGTGTGGGAGAAGCCCTTGCGAGGGTTCTGCCCCATCGCTCCGATCACGGCCTCGGCGACTTCGCCGGCCTCCTCCTGAATCTTGAGCAACTGCAGGAGGACCCGCTGTTCGCGGGGGAGCGTGGAATGTTCCTCCAGCCGGGTGGCGAGACGGGCGATCGTGGTCCAAGCCTCGTTCACGTGGGGCTCCAAGGTGCGTCGGTCATCGATGTGGGTGAGGGACGGGTCAGCGGTCCTGGGCGAGAGCCACGAGTTCCGCGAAGAGGCCGCCGGCGTTGACGAG
This sequence comes from Streptomyces sp. NPDC004065, assembly GCF_044903565.1. Classification (NCBI taxonomy): domain Bacteria; kingdom Bacillati; phylum Actinomycetota; class Actinomycetes; order Kitasatosporales; family Streptomycetaceae; genus Streptomyces; species Streptomyces sp. NPDC004065. Next base: position 22,463 of record NZ_JBJDQT010000011.1, read on the forward strand.
GTCGTCGTACCGGCCCTGTTCGATGATCCGGCCGTGCTGCATGACCACGATCCGGTCGGCGAGGCGGGTGTTCTCCAGCTGATGGGTGACCACGATGGTCATCCGATCGGCTGCGATCCGCTTGATCTCCAGGAAGATCTGGTGCTCGCCGCGGGGGTCCATCTGGGAGGTCGGCTCGTCCAGGATGAGCAGGGGGGTGCGCCGGTAGAGGGCGCGGGCGCAGGCCAGGCGCTGCCACTGGCCGCCGGACAGCTCGGCGCCGCCGAACAGCTCGCGTGCGAGGAGGGTGTCGAGCTGCCGGGGCAGTTTCTCGATGGCCTCGCGCATACCGACGGCGTCGACGGCGTCCCATACGGGGCCGTCGTCGAAGGTGCGGGGCTGGCCGAGGGTGATGTTCTCCCGGGCGCGCAGGGGCCAGCAGGCGAAGTTCTGCGGGACCAGTGCGGTGCGCTTCCACACCGACTCGGGGTCGGCCTCGGCGAGGTCGGTGCCGTCCCACAGGACGCGGCCCTTGTCGGCGAGCAGGATGCCGGTGATGAGCTTGGTGAGGGTGGACTTGCCGGAGCCGTTCTCGCCGACGATGGCGAGGATCTCGCCGCGGCGCAGGGTGAGGGAGACGCCGGCCACCGCCGGCTGGTCCTTGCCGGGGTACTGGTAGGCGACCTCGTCGAGGCGGATCTCGTCCACCTGCTCCGGGATGGTCAGGGGGCCGCGGTGGGGGGCTTGTTTGGCTGCGGTGTCGAGGAAGGACCGCATGTCGGCGAGGTAGAGGGAGGTGTGGAAGAGAGCGGCGCCGTGGATGACGACCTGTGACAGGGCGGCGAGCGCGGTCTGGACGCCGACCACGGCGGTGGCGGCGACCGGTAGGCCGACCCGGCCGGTGGAGGCGAGCCAGGCGAGGGCCGCCCAGGTGAGCAGGAGGAACAGGCCGCCGAGAGCGGAGGTTGCCAGGACGATGCGGAGCATGCGCGGTGCCGCGGTCAGGGTGCGCTGGTCGATGCGTTCGGACAGGGCGCGGTACCAGTAGGTGAGGTAGCCGGTCATGCCGTTGGCGCGGACCTCGTCGCCATGGCGGGGGTAGGTGGCCCACCAGCGCATCATGCCGCGGACGTTGCGGTCACCGACGTTGGCGTAGTGGGTCTCGTAGTCGATGCGGGCGGATAGCACGGCTCCGGCGCCGGCGGGGAGCACGGCGAGGAGCAGTAGCGGGAGCAGCATCCAGTGCAGTGCGGTGATCACGCCGGCTGCGGCGATCATGCGGATGAGCGCGGACATGAACAGCTGGGCGTCCTTGACCATCATGGTGGTGCGGGTGACGCCGACCTCGGCGGCTTCCTGTCGGTCGGCGAAGCCGTCCGTGCCGTAGGCGGAGGCTTCGACGCGACAGACCGCGGAGACCAGGGCGACATCGGCCTCGGTGGCCAAGCGGGGCGTGATCCGGCCGTCGGCGTAGGAGGCGAGGGCGCTGCTGACCCGGCCGATGGCCGCCGCGGCCGTGACCACCGTGAGGGCGGGGAGGGCGGCGTGCAGGCGTTCGGTCACCGTGCCGGCGCCGAGGAGGTGGGTCATGGCCTTCGCAGTGAAGCCCAGGACAACGGCGGCCGTAGTTCCGGTGAGAATCTGACTGGCGAGGAGAAGGACGACTCCGTGCCGGTCGACGGCCCACGCCATCCATGTGGTGTCGCCGAGGACCGACGGCAGCCGTGCGCACATCTTGCGGAAGTCGGCTTCTTCCAGCGGGTTCTTCCCGAACTTTCCCTCGTAGACGATGGTGGCCGGCGGTGGGGGCGGAGGCGTTGGGGAGCTTTCGGCAGAGGCGGCGGTCTGGGGCACCTGCATCCCTCCTTGGGGTTGGCGCCGTGCCTGGATGGTCCGGCGGTGCCTGGCTCAACGAGGTGGAGAGCGAATCGAACACGCTCGATTCCGGTCGCTGGCGCGGCCCAGAAACAGGGGGCGTCGCACGTACGGCAGCGGTGCTGTACGGCTTGCCGCGGAACTGAGACTGGCCGAAACGCCGACGCTTGTTGCAGGAGCGGCTGGTGGGTTTTGCAGAGGCGGGATGGTGGCTGTCCGAGTGGTTGGTCAGCCACCATCCCGCCGCGGTGAGGTAGAGGGGGCAGCCACGCACCTGCCGCCCCTGCGCTGCAGTGGTGACGATGTGGCCGAACCGGAAGCCGTTTCTCGACGGTCTGGACCAGGAGTGGCCGTAGGCGTTCCGGTGCAGCGTCGTAGGCAGCGCCCAGGGTGAGAGTGAAGTTCGCAGCCATGACACGGCAGCGGACGCATCCGTTGCGCCAACTGCCGCGCCAGGTCGAGGGCGAGAATCAGTACGTGATGACCAAGCGGCCTGATGGCTTGCCGATGACGTGTCCGCTGGCCATCTTCTCGTCGGGAGTCCCCGCCGGGTACGCGATGATCGACGGTGGCAGGGTGCGGTCGTCGTCCCAGGCGCGCAGCTGCACACACAGTCGCTCGGCCAGTTCCTGGCCGGCCGGCCCGTACCCGGCGGCGCCCAGCCGATACCGCTTGCTGCCCTGAACGTCCACCGGTTCGAGAACCAGGTACGCCAGGGAGTCGCCTTCGACCAGGGCAGGGCTCAGAGCGGGGATGGCCGGGCGATGGAGGCCGGCGGCGCTGGCGAAGGCCTCGGGGCGGACGGTGATGCGGCAGGTCGCCGGATCCACTGCGCTGAGGCGGAGCCAGATCGCGTCGAGGGGTTCGTCCGGTGCGACGGCTACGTTGGTCCACAGGAGGTGTTCCTTCGCCTCGGCCAGGCTTTTGCGCAGGCTGAGCGCGTGGATGGGCTGGTCGGCATCCCAGTACAGCTTGACCAGGTGGTCCTCGTCGACGTAGCCCTCACGTTCGCCGTCCTGGCCGATCATCGGCAGGAAGCCGCAGGTGGCCAGGGACTCCGAGCGCAGGCAGTCGGCCTCGCGGACGAAGGCGATGCTGCGAGTCAGGCCGCGCCAGCGCAGCGGAAGCACCAGGCGGCCACCGACGGCCAACTGATCCCACCAAGATGCGGGCAGGTCCCATACACCGACGGTGGCGATCAGCCGGTCGAACGGCGCATATTCGGGGGCTCCCAGGGCGCCGTCGCGCGTGAGGACCCGCACGTCGCTGAAGCCGGTCGCGTCGAGCCGCTGCCGCGCGTGGGCAGCGACGTCCTCGTGGTAGTCCAGCGTGGTGACGGTCCCGGTCGGGCCGGTGATGTGTCGCATGAGGGCGGCGTTGTAGCCGGTGCCCGCGCCGGCCTCCAGGATGTTGTTGCCCGGCTGGATGGCCAGTTGGGCGAGCATGAAGAACACCACGTCGGGCTGTGAGGCGCAGCTGAGGGGCAGGGCGTCGGGGTCCGGGTTGTCCTTGATCGTTACGGCCTGGTTGGCGTAGGCCAGTTCCAGAGACGCCTGGGGAATAAAGTCGTGCCGGGGGACCGTGCGCATCGCGTCCTCGACCCGGGCGTCGTAGAGGCCTGGGAGGCTGGCCTTCACGATCCGGTCGACCAGGCGGTTGCGCAGTTCCTGCGGAGTGCTGTGCTCAGTCATACATGTCCTTCCGGGAGCGCCCGGCTCGTCCTGTGCGGAGTGCGGGCAGAGCCTAGCTACGTCGTGGTGGTGGGAAATGGTGGTGAATCGGGTCAGCCGCTCAACAGCAGGAAGAGATCCCAACTCGTCTCGGGCGTGGCGCACTTGGAGTCGTCGAGGCGGACCAGGTCCAGTCCCGCGGTGCCCTCCATGAGTGTGGAGTGGGCCGGTGGCCCGTGCTCTTCGAGGTGCGTCGTGAGCCCGGCCCAGAGCCTTGGGAGCAGGTCGTAGAGCTGTCCGTCCTTCTCGTCCTCGGCAGCACGTCGGGCCGCCTGTATGAGCCCCGACCACCCGTGGCACAAGGAAGCATCGGTCAGTAGGGCGAGCTGTTGCGGGTCCAGCAAACATCCGGCGAGTGCCTGCTCGGCATGCTCCTGGGGTTACGTCCTGGGAAGTGGTGTACGGGCTCCCACCTGATCCGGGCGTTTGGCCCGGCGTCGGAGTGAGGGCACGGATATGAGAACGGCCACCGGCTGATCTTTCAAGACGACCAAGTCTTTGAAGGAGATCAGCACGATGACCGCACCCGACAGTCTGCCCCTGCACGCCCTCGCGGAGGACAATCTCGCCTCGGCGAGTCCGGACCTGCTGCGCGCGATGGTCAAGACGTTCGCCGATGCCCTCATGTCGGCGGAGGCCGACGCCCTCTGCAACGCCGAATACGGGCAGGTCAGCGACGAGAGGGTCAACCACCGCAACGGCTATCGCCCGCGCGAGTGGGACACCCGCGCCGGGACCGTCGAGCTCGCCGTTCCCAAGCTGAGGCAGGGCAGCTACTTCCCGCACTGGCTCCTCGAACGCCGCCGCCGGGCCGAACAGGCCCTCATCTCTGTGGTCGCCACCGCCTACCTCCTCGGCGTCTCCACCCGCAGAGTCGAGAAACTCGCCGAGTCCCTGGGCGTTACCCAGCTGTCGAAGTCCCAGGTCAGCGCGATGGCCAAACACCTGGACGAGCAGGTCGCCGCCTTCCGCAACCGTCCACTGGACGCCGGCCCGTACTCGTTCGTCTGGGTCGACGCCCTGACGCAGAAGGTCCGCGAGGGCGGCCGGATCATCAACGTCCACGTGCTGATCGCGGTCGGCGTCAACGCCGACGGCCACCGCGAGATCCTCGGCATCGACGTCGCCACCGCCGAGGACGGCGCCGGCTGGCTCGCCTTCCTGCGTTCCCTGATCGCCCGCGGCCTGTCCGGCGTCCAGCTCGTCATCTCCGACGCCCACGCCGGCCTGGTCGACGCCATCGGCGCGGTCCTGCCCGGCGCCGCCTGGCAGCGCTGCCGCACCCACTACGCCCGCAATCTGCTGACCCAGGTCCCGAAGTCGGCCCAGCCCTGGGTGGCCACGCTGCTGCGGACGGTCTTCGAACAGCCCGACACCGAAGCGGTCCAAGCACAGATGACCCACGTCCTGGACGCGCTGGAGGCCAAGTTCCCCAAGGCTGCCGCCCACTTGGACGCCGCCCAGCACGACCTGCTCGCCTTCACGGCCTTCCCGCGGGAGATCTGGCGGCAGATCTGGTCGAACAACCCGCAGGAGCGGCTGAACAAGGAGATCCGCCGCCGCACCGACGTGGTCGGCATCTTCCCCGACCGCACCGCCGTCATCCGGCTCGTCGGAGCGGTCCTGGCCGAGCAGAACGACGAGTGGACCGAAGCCCGCCGCTACATGGGCCGCGAACTCCTCGCCAAGGCCCGCCTCCACCCGATCGAGTCAGAAACCGACGACACCGCCCTGCCCACCGAACTCACCGCATAGCCTCAGACCGAGATCACCGAGTGGCCGTCGATACACCACTCCAGCGGACGTGACCTCCGGTCGGCCCTGCCAGCGAGCGTTGCGTGACCCGCGACAGGTGGGCGGTGAAAACCTCCTGGGCTTCCGGGGTGAGGGTGCGGAGGGCGACCAGGGCTGTGATGGTCACGTCGCAGAGTTCCGCCTGTACGTCCGCCCAGGTGTGCGTGGTGCCCTTGCGGGGGTTCTGGCCGGTGGCGCCGATCACCGCCTGGGCGACCTCGCCGACCTCCTCGGACAGCTTGAGCATGCGCAGCAGCAGGTCCTCGCGGGTGTCGTGGACGCGGTGGGCGTCCAGCCAGTGCCACAGCGCGTCGATGGAGGACCACAGGTCCTCGGGCGGGGGAGCGGTGGGGGCGGGCCCGGGGGTGCGGTGCGGATGCTGAGCGGTCATGGGCGCAGCCTGCCACGGACCGGGTGTACGGACCGGGTGTACGGCGGGGCGCGTGATCCCGCACTCCCGGTGCCCGGCGGGCCGCCTCACGGGAGCGGGGCGTCCAGCAGGTGGGCCGCGCGTTCCGTGCGCAGGTGCAGGGCCGTGCGGCCGGTGCGCCGGGTCGAGACCAGGCCGGCCGCGCGCAGCGCGCCCAGGTGCTGCGAGACCGCGCTCGGGGTGATGCCCAGGCGGCCGGCCAGGGCCGTCGTCGTGAGGGGTTCGGCCAGGGCGGTCAGCAGCGCCGTCCTCGTACGGCCGAGGACCGCGGCGAGGCCCGCCGGGGCGGTCGCGGGCCGCTCCCAGAGCAGGCCGACGCCGAGCGCCGGGTAGCGGATCGACGCGGCGGCCACCGGGGACTTGTCGACGCCCACGTCGGGCCAGTTGAAGACGCCGGGCAGCAGGACCAGGCCGTGCCCGCGCGTGTCCACCGTGTGGGCGGCGCGCGGGGTGCGCCGGCCGTTGACCACCAACTGGCCGTCGTCCCAGGCGATGTCCTCGTGCAGACCGGCGAACAGCGCCTGGACGCCGCCGTCCACCAGAGTGAGCGCGCGCCGGGCGACGTCGGCCTCCAGGACCGCGCGCATCCGGCCCCAGTGCGGGGCGACCAGCAGTTCGTGGCAGCGGTGCAGGGCCCCCGCGAGCCGTGGCAGGACGGACTCGGGCGCGGGGGCGTCCTCGGCGGGAACGCCCGTGACGGCGCCGTACTCCCGGCGGAAGAAGGTCTCCTCCGTGGCCCGCAGCGCCTCCAGTTCCGTCGCCGCCGACGGCAGCCGTTCCTCCGGCACGGGGAACAGGAAGGAGGGCAGCGGCCCTGCGATCAGCGCCCGCAGCAACGACAGTTCACGCTCGCCGGTCAGCAGGGGCCGCGCCCCGTCCGCCCAGGGCCGGTGCACCGCGTGCCCGCCCGCGCCGCCCAGCAGGATCCGCAGCGCCAGCACCGTCTCGCCCAACGGGGAGAGGGCGAACCGCACCCTGGCGACCGACGCCGCGGTGAACCTGATCCCGACCGCCATGCCCGCCGCCCATCGTGTAGCTGTGGCTGAACGATAGGCCGGATGCGGCCGCCGCCTCCACGCTGCCGGGCATGGACTTCTTCACCTCGTACGACGGAACCGCCCTCGCCTGCCACACGACCGGCGACGGGGGTGCCCCCGCCGTGGTCTGCCTGCCCGGAGGGCCGATGCAGGACTCCGCGTATCTCGGCGATCTCGGCGGCCCCGGCGAACCCGGCGGCCAAGGTGGACCCGGCGGTCCCGGTGGACTCGGCGGCCAAGGTGGACCCGGCGGTCCCGGTGGACTCGGCGGCCAAGGTGGACCCGGCGGTCCCGGTGGACCCGGTGGACTCGGCGGCCAAGGTGGACCCGGTGGACCCGGTGGACTCGGCGGTCCCGGTGGACCCAGCGGCCCAGGCCGCCCCGGCGGGCTTTCCGCCCACCGCCGGCTGATCAGGCTGGACCTGCGCGGCACGGGACGCTCGGCGACGCCCGAGGACCCCGCAACCTACCGCTGCGACCGGCTCGTCGGCGACGTCGAGGCCCTGCGCGAGCACCTCGGCCTGGACCGGATGGACCTGCTGGCGCATTCGGCCGGCGCGAACCTGGCGGCCCTGTACGTGAGCCGGCACCCGGAACGCGTCCGCAGTCTCACGCTCGTCACGCCGAGCGTCGTGGCTGTCGGCCTGACGATCGCCGGGGAGGTACGGCTCGGGACGGCGCGGCTGCGCCGGGACGAGCCGTGGTTCCCGGAGGCGTACACGGCCCTGGAGGCGGTCGCCGCCGGGAAGGGGACCGCCGCCTCGTGGCAGGCCGTCGCGCCGTTCTTCTACGCGCGCTGGGACGGGGCGGCCCGGGCGCACCGGGCCGCCGAGGACGGGCAGCGCAACCAGCGGGCCGCACAGGTGTTCGCGGCCGACGGGGCGTTCGATCCCGACGCCGTCCGGGCGGCTCTGGGGCGCTTCACGCCGCCGGTGCTGGTGCTCGCGGGGGAGTTCGACGTGGCGGCGCCGCCCCCGGTGATGGCCGAGTACGCCCGGCTGTTCCCGAACGCCGCCCTGGTGGTCCAGGACGGCGCCGGCCACTTCCCCTGGCTCGACGACGCCGGCCGCTTCGCGGACATCGTGCTGGCGTTCCTGGAGGGGCGGGGTGGCGGCCCTCGCGATGTGCCCGGTGTATCTGGTATCTCCGGTGCGCCTGGTGTGCCCGGTGCGTCCGGTGTGCCTACTCCATCAAGTCCTCGCTGAACAGCGACTCCTGTTCGCCCTCCTTCTGCCGGCGCAGCCACTTGATGCGGGCGCCCACGACCACGGCCGTCGCCGCGCCCACCGTGGCGAAGGCCGCCGGAACCATCCAGCCCCGGTCGACCGTGTGGCCGAGGGCGTGGTCCAGGGACAGGCGGCCGGGGCCGGTCACGGCCAGCCCGGCCGCGGTCAGGCCGAGGGAGGCGGCGTACTCGTAACCGCCTTCCTGGGCGAAGAAGCCGTTGGGGGCGTGCACCGCCGCCGCGCCGGCCATCGCCCCGGCCGCCGCCGCACCCGCCGCGGGGGTCGCCAGGCCCATGGCGAGCAACAGGCCGCCGCCCGTCTCCGCCAGACCGGCCATCGTGGCGCTGGCCTTGCCCGGCCGGTAGCCGATGGACTCCATGTACTGGCCGGTTCCCTCCAGTCCGCCGCCGCCGAACCAGCCGAACAGCTTCTGCGCTCCGTGCGCGGCCAGCACTCCGCCCGTGCCCAGCCGGAGCAGCAGCAGGCCCAGATCGCGTCGGTCGTAACAGGTCACGGTGACTCCCCGGACAGACAGGACAGACAGGACAGACAGGACAGACAGGACAGACAGCAGGGGCAGTCCCCTCCGCGTGTCCACCGTCGCACCCTCCACACCCGCCCGGCCCGTTGTGGACGCCGTTCGGGTGGCGGGCGCCCGGGAGCGGTGTGACGCTTCCGGCATGACGATTCAGACCGCCAAACTGAGCGACCCGGCCGTCCGCGCCTTCGTCAACGCCGTCAACTCCCATGACCGGGAGGGCTTCCTGCACCTCCTCGCGCCCGGCGCGACCATGTCGGACGACGGCGCCGAGCGCGACCTGGCCGAGTGGATCGAGCAGGAGATCTTCAGCACGCACGGCCACATGGAGGTCGACAACGAGTCCAACGGCGGCCGCTGCCTCCTCGCCCGCTACCGCAACGACACCTGGGGCGAGATGCGCACCCGGTGGAGCTTCGTCGTCACCGACGACGGGCGCATCTCACGCTTCGAGACCGGGCAGGCGTAACCGCAGCGCAGACATGCGGCGGGCGCGGCGGGCGGCAGCACCGTGGGTGCGGCGGAGGGCGCCCGGTCCGCGCGTCGCCCCGGGCAGAGCGTTCGCCTTCGATCGGGTGAGTCACGTCGCCCCTTTGGTGATCCTTTGATCATCCTTTGAGGTCCCGTCATGCGCGGGCACAGGCTCGCTCTGTACGGTCCCGGGGTGCGTGATTCCTCTACGTCCCCCACGTCCCCCCACCTGTCCCGTCGTTCCCTGCTCGGCCTGGCCGCCGCCCCCTTGGCCGCCCCGCTCGCCGCCGCCCCGGCGATCGCCTCGGCCGGCCCGGCCCTCGCCGCGGCCCCCGAGGACACCACCGCGGTCGGCGGCTCCCGGTTGGCCCGAGCCGGAGTGCAGGTGCGCGGCGCCGCGGGGCTGCCCACCAAGCTCAACTCCCGTGCCTGGCTCGTCGCCGACGCCGAGACGGGCGAGGTGCTCGCCGCCTACCGCGCGCACCAGCGTCTCGCCCCCGCGTCCACGCTGAAGATGCTGTTCGCGGACACGCTGCTGAAGAAGTTCGACCGCGCCGAACGGCACACCGTCACCGCCGCCGACCTGGCCGGCATCCCCGCGGGCTCCAGCCTCGTCGGTGTCCGGGCCGGCATCACCTACACCGTCGAGCAGTTGTGGCAGGGCGTGTTCCTGCGCTCGGGCAACGACGCCGTGCACGTGCTCGCCCACATGAACGGCGGTGTGGACAGGACCGTGGCCGAGATGCAGGCCAAGGCCGAGGACCTGCAGGCCCTGGACACCCATGTGGTCAGCCCGGACGGCTTCGACCACCCGGGGCAGCTCTCCTCCGCCTACGACCTGACCCTCTTCGCCCGGCACGGGCTGCGCGACGCCGACTTCCGCGCCTACTGCGGCACCCGCGTCGCCGACTTCCCGGCCGGCGGGGGGAGGACCTTCCAGATCCAGAACACGGACCGCCTGCTCACCGGCGCGTGGGGCCTGAAGTCGTACGACGGCCTGATCGGGGTGAAGAACGGCTACACCAGCAAGGCCGGCAACACCTTCACCGGCGCGGCCGTCCGCCGGGGACGTACGCTGATCGCCACGGTGATGCACCCGGCGGCCGGCGTCAACGCCGTCTACGAGGAGACCGCCGCCCTGCTCGACTGGGGCTTCGACTACGGGCGTTCGGCGCGGGCGGTGGGCACGCTGGCCGAGCCGCTGAGCGAGGGCGGGGCACGCGCGCAGGCGGCCCCCGCGCGGAAGACCGTCCGGCCCGCCGCCGGGGCCGCCGGAGCCGCCGGGGCGTCCGGCGCGGCCGCGGACGGCCCCTCCACCTGGCGGCTGCTGGAGGGCGGCGCCGGTACGGTCGCGCTGCTCGCGGGCGGTCTGTGGGCCCTGCGCCGGCGCCGGGCGGCGGCGGCCGGGACGCGGGGCGGGCCGGTGGCCGAATCCGGCGGCCGGCACCGGCGTTGAACCACGGCCTTGCCCCCCACCGCTGGTGCCCCCACCGCTGTCGACCCCCGGCGGCAGCCGTTCCACGCACCGGTGCGCACCCCGCGGTCCCGCGCGGGGCCCACCCCCCAAAGGTGCCGGTGGAACGGCTGCCGCCTCCCCCCTTGATGTGGCCGGCGGCTGACGGAAGTTCACTGCCCCAACTGTGAAGCTTTGGTGGAGGAGGTGTCGAGCATAAGCCCGCTACCGGCCGAATTGGTGCGGAGTTCTACATTCCGGTTGTGAGGGTTGAGGGGCCCGGGTCGCAGGGGCGGCGGGGCGGCGGGCCCCTGCCCGGCCGTCTCAGGCGGCCGGCACCGGCTCCGGCGCCTGCCGCGTCTCCGGCTCGTCGCCCGGGTAGCGCACGCCGATCCGCTGCCGGATCGCGTCCAGCGTCCGCATCACCGCGAGCGTGCCCTCCAGCGGCACCACCGGTGACTCGGTCTCACCGGCCCGCAGCGCCCGCATCACCTCCAGCGCCTCGTGCCGGAAGCTGGTGCGCGGGCCGTCGGCCGGGTCGGCCGTGAACTCCTCGGGGTCGCGGCCGTCCCGGTGCAGGACGAACCGGTCCGGCTGGAAGAACCCCGACGGTACGTCGATGCGGCCGGCCGAGCCGGTGACCGAGGCGCATGTCGCCGTACCGCCGCTGATGGAGCAGTGCAGCGAGGCCAGCGCGCCGCCGTCCCAGGAGAGCAGCGCGCCGGTCTGCAGGTCGACGCCCTCGGGGGAGAGCACCGCCCTCGCCGTCAGCTCCGCGGGCTCGCCCAGCAGCAGATGCGCGAACGACACCGGGTAGACACCGAGGTCGAGCAGCGCGCCGCCGCCCAGGAGCGGGTCGCGCAGCCGGTGCGCGGGCGGGAACGGCCCGGCCAGCCCGAAGTCCGCCTGGACCGTGCGGACCTCGCCGATCGCGCCGTCGTCGACCAGCGCCTTCAGCCGCCGTACCAGCGGATTGCAGTACATCCACATGGCCTCCATCAGAAAGCGGCCGTGCTTCCTGGCCAGGGCCACCAGCTCCGCCGCCTGCCGGACGTTGAGGGTGAACGGCTTCTCGCACAGCACATTGCGCCCGGCCTCCAGGCACAGGCCGGCCGCCGCCCGGTGGGCCGCGTGCGGGGTGGCGACGTAGACGACATCGATGTCGGCGTCCTGCGCGAGGGACTGCCAGTCGCCGTAGGCGCGCGGGATGCCGAACCGGTCGGCGAACGCCTGCGCCGACTCCGGGCTGCGCGAGGCCACCGCCACGACCTCGGCGTCCGGCAGATCCACCAGGTCCGCCGCGAAGGCCGCCGCCATGCCGCCCGTGGCGAGAACACCCCAGCGCACCTTCTGCTCCGTCACCCCGGATATTCCGGTCATCCCGGTCCCCACCCTCGTCCATGTGTCCCTAGGCACGGTGTACGAGCTGAGAGCATAGGTGGCGCAGCGGCACGGGAGGGAGGGACGCATGTCCGAGGGTGGGGCGCCGGCACCGCACGCGTCGCGGGGGGAGACGGAGGGGGCCACGCACCCCGTCGAGCCACCCGCACCCGCACCCGCACCCGCCGCCTCCGCGCCCGCCCCGTCCGCACCCGCCGCCTCCGCGCCCGCCCCGTCCGCACCCGCCGCCTCCGCGCCCGCCCCGTCCGGGCCCGCCGCCTCCGCGCCCGCCCCGTCCGGGCCCGCCGCCTCCGCGCCCGCCCCGTCCGGGCCCGCCGCCTCCGCGCCCGTCCCGTCCGGGCCCGCCGCCTCCGCGCCCGTCCCGTCCGGGCCCGCCGCCTCCGCGCCCGGCCCTTCCGCGTCCGGCCCCTCGACATCCGCCCCCTCCGCGCCCGTTCCCACGGGCGGGCCGGACGCCCGCCGCGCCCGCCGCGCGGGCCTCCTGGTGACCCTCGCCCTCGGCGGGCTCACCGCCACGCCCCCGCTGGCGATGGACATGTACCTCCCCTCGCTCCCGGAGGTCACCCGCACCCTGCACGCCCCGGCCGCCACCGTCCAGCTCACGCTCACCGCCTGCCTGGCCGGCATGGCGCTCGGGCAGCTCGTCGTCGGTCCGATGAGCGATCGCTGGGGACGCCGGCGCCCGCTGCTGACCGGTCTGGCCGTCTACGTCCTCGCCACCGCGCTGTGCGCGCTCGCCCCTACCGTCGAGGTGCTGGTCGCCCTCCGTCTCGCCCAGGGCCTGGCGGGCGCCGCCGGCATCGTGATCGCCCGCGCGGTCGTCCGCGACCTGTACGACGGGGTGGCGATGGCCCGGTTCTTCTCCACGCTCATGCTGGTCTCCGGGGCCGCCCCGATCGTGGCGCCGCTGATCGGCGGGCAGGTGCTGCGGGTGACGGACTGGCGGGGCGTGTTCGCCGTGCTCACCGTGGTCGGGGTGCTGCTCGCCGGGCTGGTGTGGGCGCGGCTGCCGGAGACCCTGCCGCCCGCCGGGCGGCACGGCGGCGGCGTCGGCGAGGCGCTGCGCCCGATGCGCGCGCTGCTCGCCGACCGCGCCTTCACCGGCTACGCGCTCGCGGGCGGCTTCGCCTTCGCCGCGCTGTTCGCGTACATATCGGCGTCGCCGTTCGTCGTCCAGGAGATCTACGGCGCCTCCCCGCAGACGTTCAGCCTGCTGTTCGGGCTGAACTCGGTCGGGCTGGTCGTCGCCGGGCAGGTCAACGGCAAGGTGCTGGCCGGGCGGGTCCGCCTGGACCGGGTGCTGGGCGCCGGCCTCGGGGTGGTCGTCCTGGCCGCGGGCGCGCTGCTGCTGATGGCCGCGGGCGCCCTCGGCGAGGTGGGGCTCGCCCCGGTGGCCGCCGCGCTGTTCGTGCTGATGTCCGCGATGGGCGTCACCCTGCCCAACACCCAGGCCCTCGCCCTGATGCGGACCCGGCACCACGCGGGCTCCGCGTCCGCGCTGCTCGGCACCTCCTCCTACCTCATCGGCGCGGTGGCCTCCCCGCTCGTCGGCGTCGCCGGGGAGCACACCGCCGTACCCATGGCGGTGGTCCAACTGGTGGCCGCACTGGTGGCGCTGGTCTGCTTCGTGGCAATGTGCCGTCCCTGGAACGTGTCCGCGGGCGCGGAGGGCGGGGGCACGACCCGCCCGCGCCGCGCCGAGAACCTGGGGGAAGACAGCTGAGCGCACCGAGACTCCGCCGGGACACCCCGGAGAAGGCCGGACTCGACGCCCGGGAACTCAGCCGCCTCGTCCGCGAGGTGCACGACCTCACCACCGGCGACCGCCCCTGGGCGGCGGGCGCCGTCGTGGTCGCCGGACGCGGCCCCGTCGTCGCCGTGGCCGAGGCCGCGGGCTGGGCCGTGCGGTACGCGTCCTACGATCCCGCGAGCGACCGCGGCGTCGAACTGCCGTCCGAGGCGTGGGTGCCGATGACCGTGGACACGCCCTTCGACATCGCCTCGCTCACCAAGCTGTTCACGGCGGTCGCCGCGGTGCAGCAGATCGAGCGGGGCACGCTGGGCGTCGACGCGCGCGTGGGGGCGTATCTGCCGGAGTTCCGCGCGGCCGCCGCGCACGGCGTGACCGTACGGCAACTGCTCACCCACACCTCCGGGCTGCGCCCCGAACTGCCGCTGTACGACTGCCCGGACGACACGGCCCGGCTGGCCATGCTGCGCGCCGAACCCCCGGTGGGCGTGCCCGGCACCTACACCTACTCGGACCTGAACCTGCTGCTCCTGCAGCAGGTGCTGGAGCGGATCACCGGCCGCGGCCTGGACGTCCTCGTCCGCGACGGCATCACCCGCCCGCTGGGGATGGCCTCGACCCGCTTCGGGCCCTGCCCCGGCGCGGCGGCCACCGAGGACCAGCGGCGGCCGTGGGCCAAGGCGGACCGGGGGATGCTGCGCGGCGAGGTCCACGACGAGAACGCCTGGGCGCTGGGCGGGGTGGCCGGGCACGCGGGCCTGTTCTCCACGGCGGGGGACCTCGCGGTCTTCTGCCGGGCGCTGCTGGCCGGCGGCGCCTACGGGCCCGCGCGCATCCTCGGCCCCGACTTCGTGGAGCTGCTGCTGACGCCGCCGGGGCTGGGGTTCGCCGTGGACCAGCCGTGGTTCATGGGGGAGCTGGCGGGGCGCGGGGCCGCGGGCCACACGGGCTTCACGGGGACGTCCCTCGTCCTCGACCCGGCGACGGACACGTTCCTGGTGCTGCTGGCCAACACGGTGCACCCACGGCGCCGGCCCCCGGACAGCACGCCCCGGGCAGCGGCGGCGACCCGGCTGGCACGGGCGGTCCGAGGGGGCTGACCCCGGGGGGCTGACCCCGGGGACGGCTCCCGGACGCCTCCCCGAGTGCGGCTCCCGGTCGCCTCCGGGGCGCGCCTCGCGACTGCCTCCCCGGCTGTGGGCGGGGGTGTGCGCGCCTGCGGGTCGGACAGCCGGTGCCCGTCCGGGGCCGGGACTCGAGGGGGCCGCCCGGAGACGGAGACGGAGAGGGAGACGGAGACGGAGACGGAGAGGGAGACGGAGACGGAGAGGAAGACGGAGACGAAGGCCGCCGGTCTCCGGCGTGGGGCCGTGGCGCCCCGTGCCGGGCACACCGGGCGGGCTGAGAGAATCGCGGGGTGAACGAGCCGTACGCCCCGCCTCCCGCGGAGACCCTCCGTGCCGCGCTCTCCGGTCTGCTCGACGGGCTGCCGCCGCGGCAGGCCGCCGGGGCCGTGGAGCGGCTGATCGCCAGCTACCGGGGCAGCACCCCGACCGACGCGCCGATCCTGCGGGACCGCGCCGACGTGGCCGCGTACGCCGCGTACCGGATGCCGGCCACGTTCGAGGCGGTGCGCGCGGCCCTCGCGGAGTTCGCGGACGCCGTCCCCGGGTGGGCGCCGGGCGGCCACGTCGACGTCGGCGGCGGTACGGGCGCCGCGACCTGGGCCGTCGCCGCCACCTGGGACGGCGTCCGGCCGGTCACCGTGCTCGACTGGGCCGAGCCCGCCCTCGCCCTCGGGCGGGAGATCGCCTCGGCCCACCCCGCCCTGCGGGACGCCCACTGGCGGCGCGCCCGGATCGGCGCCGCGCTCGCCCTCGACCCCACCGACCTCGTCACCGTCTCCTACGTGCTCGGTGAGCTGACCGAGGCCGACCGCACGGCCGTCGTCGACGCCGCCGCCGGCGCCGCGCGGGCCGTGGTGGTCGTCGAGCCCGGCACGCCCGACGGCTACGCCCGTGTCATCGCCGCCCGCGAACGGCTGATCGCGGCCGGGTTCCGCATCGCGGCGCCCTGCCCGCACAGCGCCGCCTGCCCGATCGAGCCCGGTACGGACTGGTGCCACTTCTCGGCCCGGGTCAGCCGTTCCTCCCTGCACCGCCAGGTCAAGGGCGGCTCGCTCGCCTACGAGGACGAGAAGTTCGCCTACGTCGCCGCCACCCGCCTCCCGGCCACCCCCGCCGCGGCCCGCATCGTGCGGCGCCCGCAGATCCGCAAGGGCCAGGTCCTGCTCGACCTGTGCGAGCCCGAGGAGCGGCTGCGCCGCGGAACGGTCACCAAACGCCACGGCGACCTGTACAAGGCGGCCCGCGACGCGGACTGGGGCGACGCCTGGCCGCCCCGGGAGCCCTAGCCGGCACGGCCGCGCGGGGCGGCGCCTCCCGTCCGGCGGCCCCTCCCGTCCGGCGGCCCCTCCCGTCCGGCGGCGCCTCCCGTCCAGCGGGCACGACCCCGCGCGGTCGACGGGGTCGACGCCCCCCGTCCGGCCCAGCCCGCGCGGCCGGCCCAGCCCGCGCGGCCGGCTCGGGCCGCGCGGTTCTCACCCCCGTAGCTCCAGCGAGCAGCACTTCACGCTGCCGCCCGCCTTCTGCAGCTCGCTCAGGTCCACCCCGACCGGTTCGAAACCGTGCTCGCGGAAGGCGTCGCACAGCCCGGCCGCCGCCTGCGGCAGCACCACGTGCAGCCCGTCCGAGACGGCGTTCAGGCCGAAGGCCAGCGCGTCCTCCTCGGCCACGAGCAGCGCCCGCGGGAACAGGCGCCGCAGCACCTCCCGGCTGCCGGGGGAGAAGGCACCCGGGTAGTACGCCACCTCGTCCGCCTCGTCGTCCAGCACGGCGAGCGCCAGGTCGAGGTGGTAGAAGCGGGGGTCGGCCAGCTCCAGGCCGATCACCGGGCGGCCGAAGTACTCCTGGGCCTCTCCGTGCGCCAGCGGATTGGTGCGGAAGCCGCGCCCGGCCAGCAGATACGACGCGGTGACGGCGAAGTCGCCCTCACCCTCGTTGATGTGCACGGGCATGTGCAGGTGCGGGAAGCCGTGCGCGGCGAACCACTCCAGGTGCGCCTCGGCCTCCGGCTCCCGCTCCGGGTGGGCGAACCGGGCGCCGAAGACCCGGCCGTCGGCCACCGTCGCGCCGTTCGCCGTGAACACCATGTCGGGCAGCGCCGGCTCGGGCTCCAGCTCCTCGACGGTGTGGCCCAGGGAGCGGTACAGCTCCCGCAGCTCCTCCCACTGGGCCAGGGCCAGCGCCGTGTCGACCGGCTTGGCCGGGTCCATCCACGGGTTGATCGCGTACGCGACGTCGAAGTGCGCGGGTGGGCACATCAGATAGCGCCGGGGTCGGGCGCGACGGGAAGGTTCCAATGGGGGCTCCTCGGGACGGGTACCGGAGGATCGCTCGCCGGCGCGGTCGGACGTTTCCTTGGTGCGCCCGGTGGTGCGTCCGGGTGCGGCCGGGGCACCCGGCTGGAGTGTCCCGGTGGTGCTTTCGTGCCCATGGTGCGGCCCGGGGACGCGTTCGCGCGCGGGCCGCGGGCCGTCCTTCGGCCGCCCGAGTGACATCCCGGCGTCCGGGCCGCCGGGCTGTCCGGGGCGCCCGCCGTCGCCGTGCCCGCCCGCCTGTGGTGCCCGCCCGCCGTGGGTGCCCGCCGTGGGGTGCCGTACGCCGCGCGTCCACCCCGGATGCGGGCCGCGGTCACCCGAGGCGCAGGATGGTGGGACCATAGGGCATGCTGTCCACACCGGAGGCGAGGGGATAGATGAGCGCGGAGTTCGGCGGCCGCACCGGCCGGCGGGGAAAAATCTCCCAGTGGCTGCGCGGACGCCGGCCGAAGGAGACCGCCGGCGACGGCGGTCGTGAGGCCCTGCTGCTCGCCGCCGCCGCCGCGGGACTGCCCCTCGCGCCCGCCGCCCACCCGGGGGCCGGCTACGGCTGTTCCTGCGACCGCGTCGGCTGTCCCACGCCCGCCCGGCACCCGGTGTCGTTCGCCTGGCAGACCCAGTCCACGACCGACCGCGCGCAGATCGAGCGCTGGGCGCGGCACCAGCCGCAGGCCAACTTCATCACCGCCACCGGCATGGTGCACGACGTGCTCGACGTGCCGCTGGAGGCCGGACGCGAGGCGCTGGAGCGGCTGCTGTCCGCCGGTGTCGAGGTCGGCCCGGTCGCCGAGAGCGACGACGGCCGCATGCTGTTCTTCACCCTCACCCGCGGCACGCCCGAGGACGAGGACGAGTGGTGGCCCTGCGAGCTGGACTGCCACCCGGAGACCATGGACGAGCATCCCGGCCTGCGCTGGCACTGCCGCGGCTCCTACGTCCTCGTACCGCCCGCCCGGCTGCCCGGCGGCGACGAACGGCAGGTGAAATGGGTACGCGGTCCCGAGCACCCGCTGCCGGACCCGCTGACCCTGCTGGAGGACCTCACGGACGCGTGCGCCCGCCACACCGGCGACACCGACCACGCGGGCACCGCCTGGCCCCTGCGCCACTGAACCCCACCCCTTCGGTGAACCGCGGCGCCCGCGGGAACCGGCCGCGAACCTGGTGCTGTGGCCGGAAAGGTTTGCCGGAAAGCTCGCGGCGTCCGGTGCGGTGCATCGCAAGGCGGACCATCACCCGCGTACTGGACGTACTCGGGTGATGCGACAACGCGGCGAGGTGCCGTGCCGGGCGTCGTGAGCCGGTGAACCTATCCGGTCGCAGCACTACTAGCTAGCTGCCCTGCGCCGACGTGAGGCCCTGGATACGGCCCAGGAGTGCGATCTGCCGGGCCGGGCCGGCCGTGGGCGGGTCGAGGGCCACCTCGTTGGAGACGAACTCCATCGTCAGGGACTGCTTGATCTCGCCGGTCGTCAGCGCCCGCACGTCCTGGTTCGGCGCCGGCACCGACGCGCCGGCCGCGGCCGTCTGCTTCTCGTAGTGGTGCGAGGCGAAGAACACCAGCGCACCGCCGTCCGTGGTGCGCAGCGCCAGCGGGGCGTAGGAGCCGTTGGTCAGCGGCTCGTCGATGTACTGGGTCGCCAGGCCCGGCCGGGCCGCGTCCTTGGCGCGCAGCTCGCGCCAGCCCGAGGTGTGCGTGCCCGGCGCGAACGCCTGCCCGCCGCTCCTGAGGTACGTCGTGTAGCCCTTGCTGAGCCCGGCGGGCGGCACGGACAGTCCGGTGGCGTCCGCCGGCACCGCCTCCGCCCAGCCGTCCGCGTCCTTCTTGAACTCCGGGACCCTGCCGGGCGCGACGAGCGTCAGATACGCCACCCGCCAGCGCTCGCCGAGCCCGTCACGGACGAAGACCAGCAGCCAGCGGGCGTCGCCGCCCTTGTTGGCCCGGGTGTCGGCCAGGAACCAGCGCGGCCAGCCCGCCTTCTTGGGGATGGTGAACTTCGCGTCGCTCAGCTTCAGCGGGGTGTGCCCGGCGTTGCCGCCCGGGCTGTTGACGTGGCCGGCCTTGAGCCGCGCCGCGTCGATCGCACCGAGCGCGCCGGTGACGTAGGCCGCGTCCAGCGAACTGTCGTACGCCTTGTCCGCCTTGTTGTACGCGTCGGTGAACCGCTCCAGCGCCGTCGCGGCCTCGGCGCGGGTGGTGGCCGGGAGCACCTCGCGCTCCCCGTGCACCACCACGCATCCGCTCGCCGTCAGGAACAGCGCGGCCACCGCGAGCGCCACCGGCGTCCTCCGCCCGAAGGCCCTCCGCCCGAAGGTCCGCCCGCAAGCCGCCCGCACCGGCCGCCCCGGCCGATCCGCCGGCGCAGTGCGCTCCGTCCGCTCCGTCCGCTCAAGCCTGCGAAGCCTGTGAGGGCCGCGAACCTGGCTCATCAGCTACCGTCACCTTCCCCTTCCCGGAGGCGAACCCTACCGGGGCGAAGAAGAACGTGAGCGTCGGTACCAGGTACAGCAGCCACACCGTGACCTGGAGGACGGTCGGGTCGGGCTGGAAGTTGAACACGCCCTTGAGCAGCGTGCCGTACCAGCTGTCCGGCGGGATCGCGCCGCTGATGTCGAAGGCCGGACTGGTCAGGCCGGGCAGCCAGTCGGCCTCCTGAAGGTCGTGGAAGCCGTACGCCAGCACACCCGCCGCGACCACGACCAGCATGGCGCCGGTCCAGGTGAAGAACTTGGCCAGGTTGATGCGCAGGGCGCCCCGGTAGAACAGCCAGCCCAGCAGGACCGCCGTGGCCAGGCCGAGGGCGACGCCGACCAGCGGGCGCGGGGTGCCGTCGGAGGCCGCGTGCACGGACGCCCACACGAACAGCGCGGTCTCCAGCCCCTCCCGGCCCACCGCGAGGAACGCGGTGGCCACCAGCGCGCCGGTGCCCATGGCCAGGGCCGCGTCCAGCTTGCCGTGCAGTTCGGACTTCAGGTGCCGGGCGGTGCGCCGCATCCAGAACACCATCCAGGTCACCAGGCCCACCGCGAGCACCGACAGCGAGCCGCCGAGCGCCTCCTGCGCCTGGAACGTCAGCTCCTGGGAGCCGAATTCGAGGACGCAGCCGAAGCCCATGGCGATCGCGACCGCGATGCCGATGCCCGTCCAGATCGGCCTCAGGGCGTCCCTGCGGCCGGTCTTGACCAGGTAGGCGATCAGGATGCACACGACGAGGCTGGCCTCCAGCCCCTCGCGCAGACCGATCAGATAGTTGGAGAACACGGGCCTACGCCTCCTCGGACAGCAGGGTGCGGCCCCACCAGTCGTTCGCGTCGCGGACGCCGGGCGGCACCGCGAACACCGCCGAACCCACGTGCTGGATGTACTCGTTGAGGGCGTCCTGCGCCGCGAGCCTGTGCTGCAGCGGGATGAACCCCTTGCGCGGATCGCGCTGGTAGGCGAGGAAGAACAGGCCGGCCTCGAGGCGGCCGAGGCCGTCGGTGCCGTCCGTGAAGGAGTAGCCCCGGCGCAGGATGGTGATCCCGTCGTTGCTGTCGGGGTGCGCGAGCCGGACGTGCGCGTCCGGCTTCATCGCCTTCAGGAACGGCGCGTCGTGCTCCTTGGCCTTGCCGGCCGGCGCGCCCTCGCCCTTGTCCCGGCCGAAGATGTCCTCCTGCTCCTGCAGCGGGGTGCGGTCCCAGGTCTCGATGTTCATGCGGATGCGCCGCGCGACGAGGTACGAGCCACCCCGCATCCACGCGTCCTTCGGGCCGCCGTCCGAGTCGCCGACCCACACGAACTTCTCCAGCCGGTCCGTCTCGGTGCCCGCGATGTTGCGGGTGCCGTCCTTGAAGCCGAAGAGGTTGCGCGGCGTCTGGGCGTCCGGGGTGGTGGAGGACGTCTTGCCGAAGCCGAGCTGCGACCAGCGGATGGCGGCCTTGCCGAAGCCGATCCGGGCCAGGTTGCGGATCGCGTGCACGGCGACCTGCGGATCGTCCGCGCAGGCCTGGATGCACAGGTCGCCGCCGGTGCGGGAGCGCTCCAGGTTGTCGCCGGGGAACTTGGGCAGGTCGACCAGGGCGGCCGGCCGCCGGTCGGCCAGGCCGAACTTCTCGAACAGCGACGGTCCGAAGCCGATGGTCAGGGTCAGCCGCGAGGGCGGCAGGCCCAGCGCCTCGCCGGTGTCGTCCGGCGGCGCCTCGGCCGGCCCGCCGTAGGCGCCCTCGCCGACCACCCGGCCGGCGGTCATCCGGCGTGCGGCGGCCGTCCAGTCCTTCAGCATCCGCACGAACGCGGCACGGTCGTCGGTCTTCACGTCGAAGGCGGCGAAGTGCAGCCGGTCCTGCACCGGCGTGGCGATGCCCGCCTGGTGCGCGCCGTGGAACTCCACCGCGCCGCCCGCCGCCGCGCCCGGCCCGCCGGCGCCGTCGCCGTCGCCGGAGGTGGCCACCGCCACTCCGCCGGCCGCGACCGCGCCCAGGGCGAGCCCGGCGCCGCCCCAGCCGATCACGGCGCGACGGGACGGTGCGGCCTGCGCGCCGGTCCCGGCCTGCGGGCCGGCCCCGGCCGACGGGCCGGCACTGGAATTCTGAGTCTCGGTCATCGCGGGCCCCTCCCTACTTCGCGACCGCGGCGGCGAGCCGGGACAGCGGCTCGGCCAGCGCGTTGACCGCGTCCGACAGTTCCTTGCGCTGCTCCTCGCCGACCTTGTCGTAGGAGACGAAGTCGTACGACGTCTTGTCCGCGCGGTACTTGTCCAGCGTCGCGTCGAGCGCGGCGAACTGCTTGTCCAGCTCCTTGGCCAGCGCCGGGTCGTTCTGCCGCGCGACCGGCTCGAGCAGCTCGTAGGCCTTGTGCGCGCCCTCGACGTTGCCCTTGAAGTCGACCAGGTCGGTGTGGGCGTAGCGGTCCTCCTCGCCGGTGACCTTGCCGGTGGCGACCTCGTCGAGGAGCTCCTTGGCGCCGTTGGCCATGGAGGTCGGGGTGATCTCGGCCTTGCCGACCCGCTGCTGCCAGTCCTTCAGGTCGGTGACGAGCTGGTCGGCGAGGGTCTTCTCCTCGGCGCCGATCCGGCCGTCCTTCCACAGCGCCTTCTCCAGCCGGTGCCAGCCGGTCCACTTCTGGCCGTCCTCCAGGCCGTCCTCGCGCACGTCGACCTTGGGGTCGATGTCGCCGAAGGACTCGGCGACCGGTTCGGTGCGCTCCCAGCCGAGGCGGGAGACGGCGTACGCCTTCTTGGCGGCCGTCACGTCCCCGGCCTTGACCGCCTTCACGAACGTCTCGACCCGGGGCAGGGTCTCGTCGGCCTGCTGCTGGGCGTAGGCGCGGTAGTCGGCGACGGCCTTGTCCAGCTTCGGGTTCCGCTTGGCGGCGGCGCCGGCGCCGGTGACCGTGAGCTTCTGCCGCACACCGTGGCCCTTCATGCCGGGGCGGCAGGCGATCTCGTAACTGCCCGCCTTGACCTCGGCGGTCAGCGTGTACTTGGTGCCCGGGCCGATGTTCTCCTTCTCCGAGACGATCCGGTCGTCCGGGAGGACGATCTCCACCTCGGTGGCCTTGGAGCCCTTGTTCTCGATCTTCAGCGTGACGTGACCGGCCGGGACGCTCTTGGCCGAGGTCTCGCAGGTGGTGTCGGCGGCGGTCACCTGGATCGCCCCGGTGTCCTTGGCGTCGCTCTTCGCGGTGCAGGCCGTCATGGCGGTCAGGGCCGCCGCGGTGGCGGCGGCGGTGACGACGGGAAGGCGGACGGCTCGCATAAGGGCTCCAGTGCTCCAGTGCTCGGTGAAGCGGTTCGGTGAGGCTTGCCTAATTTAGCCCAGCCTCACCTCGTCGCTACAGGGTGGGGTCCGTGATTCGGCTCGCACGGAAGGATCACGAAGGATCACAGACGCGGCTCGGTCTCAACCACGCCAAGCGGACCCCATGGGATGGTCAAGCGCGAGCAAAGGAGGAGCGGGGGTGCTTCAATGCCCGGGTGACTGACTACGACGTGCTGCGCGTCTTCTGCGGACCCCGCGGCGGCTACGGCAACGAGCTCGGCGTCGTCCGTGACGGCTCACGCGTCCCCGGACCGGACGACCGCCAGGCCTTCGCCGCGAAACTCGGGTTCAGCGAGACCGTGTTCGTCGACGACCCCGAGCGCGGCGTCATCGACATCTACACCCCCACCCTGCGCCTGCCCTTCGCCGGCCACCCCTGCGTCGGCACGGCCTGGCTCCTGGACGTCCCCGAACTGGTCACCCCGGCCGGCCCCGTCGGCACCCGCCTGGACGGAGAGTTCACCTGGATCGAGGCCCGCCCGGAGTGGGCCCCGCCCCGCACCCTGCGCCAGTACGCCACCCCCTCGGAGGTCGACGACCTCGAGATCCCCCCACCCGGCGAGTGGATCTACGCCTGGGCCTGGGAGGACGAACCCGCCGGCCGCATCCGCGCCCGCGCCTTCCCCGGCCGCGACGACGGCATCGACGAGGACGAGGCGACGGGAGCGGCGGCCCTCCTCCTCACCGCGGAACTGGGCCGCGCCCTCAACATCACCCAGGGCGCCGGCTCCCAGATCCTGACGGCCCCTCAGCCCGAGGGCTGGGTCGAGGTCGGCGGGCGGGTGCACCTCGAGGGTGCGGAGGGCGGAGAAGCGGCCGACGCCACCGGGCGCATGGACGCATTCCGGCTCGCGGGGGCGCTCGCCGGGGGCGCCGGACGCCTGCCGGCCTTCGCCGACGCCCCCGAACGCCTCCGGACGCTCCCGGGCCCCCCGTGTGCTCCCGGTGAGCCGTCGCCCGGCCGGGCCGCTACGGCAGGGTGAGGATCTCCGCGCCCGTGTCGGTCACCACCAGCGTGTGCTCGAACTGGGCGGTCCGCTTGCGGTCCTTGGTGACGACCGTCCAGCCGTCGTCCCACACGTCGTACTCGTGGGTGCCCAGCGTCAGCATCGGCTCGATGGTGAAGGTCATCCCGGGCCGCATCACCGTGGTGGCGTGCGGGCTGTCGTAGTGCGGGACGATCAGGCCCGAGTGGAAGGACGAGTTGATGCCGTGGCCGGTGAAGTCGCGGACCACGCCGTAGCCGAAGCGCTTGGCGTACGACTCGATGACCCGGCCGATGATGTTGATCTGCCGGCCCGGGCGGACCGCCTTGATCGCCCGGTGCAGCGCCTCGCGGGTGCGATCCACCAGCAGACGGCTCTCCTCGTCGACGTCCCCGACGAGATAGGTGGCGTTGTTGTCGCCGTGCACCCCGCCGATGTACGCCGTCACGTCCAGGTTCACGATGTCGCCGTCGCGCAGCACCGTCGAGTCCGGGATGCCGTGGCAGATCACCTCGTTGACGGAGGTGCACAGCGACTTGGGGAAGCCCCGGTAGCCCAGCGTGGAGGGGTAGGCGCCGTGGTCGCACATGAACTCGTGCGCCACGCGGTCCAGCTCGTCGGTGGTCACGCCCGGCGCGATGTGCCTGGCCGCCTCCTCCATCGCCTGCGCCGCGATCCGTCCGGCGACCCGCATCGCCTCGACGGTCTCCGGGGTCTGCACCTCGGGTCCCGTGTACGGCTTGGGCGCGGGCTTGCCGACGTACTCGGGGCGGCGGATGTTTCCGGGCACGGGGCGGGCGGGGGACAGCTCCCCGGGCACGAGCAGTGACTGGCCAGACATGCCGTCGAGTCTATCCAGGGCCGATGGGGGAACATGTCGGTGGCGAGAGGAGCTGGTCATGGCCCTGTTCAAGAAGCGCACCGCCGGAAAGCCGGGCGAGTGGTTCTACTGCCTGGAGCACGGAAAGGTCGAGGAGGGACCCGAGTGTCCCGCCAAGGACCGGTTCGGCCCGTACGCCTCCCACGAGGAGGCACAGCACGCGATGGAGATCGCCCGCGAGCGCAACCTGCAATGGGAGAACGACCCCCGGTGGCACGACGCGCCGGCGTCCGGCACGGAGGACGACTGACGGGCGGCCCGCGCCTGCCGGCGGGCCGCGCGCGCCGGTTGGGCCGAGCTGGTCGGCGGCCCGCGCGCGCCGGTTGGCCTGCACCTGCCGGTTGGCCTGCACCTGCCGGTTGGCCTGCACCTGCCGGTTTGCCCGCGCCGGCCGGTTGGCCCGCGCGCGCTGGCCGGCGGCCCGCACCTGCGGGTTGGCCTGCGCCGGTCGGCGGCCCGCGCCTGCCGGCGGCCCGCACCTGCCGGTTGGTCCGCGCGCGCCGGTTTGACCCACGCTGGTCGGCTACCCGCGGCTCCCCGGCCGGCCGACGGGGTGGGCGGGCCCGGGGCAGCCGGGTGGGCCGACGCCCGTGGGCACGACCCGTCCCGGGGCAGTTGGGTGGGCCGGGACCCCAGGGCCGGCCGGCCGTTCCGGCCGCCGGGTGGGCTGCGATCCGTCGGGCGGTGCTCGGCCCGGGCCGCCGACCGCCGGGGCGGACCCGGGGCCGTCGGGCGATCGGGTGGTCGGGCGGTCGGGTGGGCGTGAGGCCGCCGGGCGGACGGGCGGGCGGGGTTCCGCCCGGACCGCCGGGGATGGCCCGTAACCGCCGGGCGACCGGGCGGGTGCGAGACCGCCACACGGCCGGGCGGGCGAGGGAACCCGCCGGGACCGCCCGCCGGGGCGGGGGCCGGAGCACCGGCCACGGGGGTGAGCTGCGGTCTGTCCGACGGTGGCCGGGCCGGCCCGGAACGGCCGAGCGGCGGGCGGGCCGCCGACCGCCGGGGCGGGCCAGGGCCGTCGTCGGTCGGTGAGCGGGGTTCCGCCCGGACCCCCGGGGCGGGCGCAACCGGGGGCCGCCGGACCGGCGTGAGACCGCCGACGGGCAGGCGGGCGAGGGGACCCGCCCGGACCGCCGGGCGGGGCCGGAGCGCCGGCGGCCGGCCGGGCGTGAGGCACCGCACGGTGAGACGGGGTGGGATACCACTCGCATCGCCGGGGTGGGCGCAACGACCGGGCGGGAGGTGGGGCCCAGGACCGCCGCGCGGGATGTACGCGCGTGAGGCCACCGTACGGTCCGGCGGGCGGGGGAAGTGCCGGGGCCGCCGGGCTGGGCCGCGATGAACCGCACGGTGGGCGGGGCCGGGGTCGCCGCAGGGACGGGCGGGGACCTGGGACACAGGTGGGGCCCGGGGACACAGGTGGGCGCGGGGGCGGCGGGGTGGTGGGGGCCGGTCAGGCCGCCGTGCGCAGCGCGGACGCGCGCTGTTCGCGCAGCCGTACCGCGTGCTCGTTCGTGCGGGCGTCGTACGTCATCAGCTTCGGCAGGCACAGGGCCAGCAGCCCGACCGCGCCCGCGCACAGCAGCCCGCCCGACCACACCGACGCCCGCACGCCCCACCACGCGGCGACGCCGCCCGAGCGGACCTGGCCCAGCTGCGGGCCGACCGAGTAGGACAGCAACTCGATGCCGGCCAGCCGGCCGCGCAGCTCGTCCGGGATCGTCTGGTTCCACATGGCGCCCCGGAAGACACCGCTGACCATGTCGCAGCCGCCGGCCACGGTCAGGAACAGCAGCACCAGCCACACATCGCCCACCACCCCCGCGGCCGCCACCGCCAGTCCCCACAGCAGCGCCGCGAGGACCACCATCCGCCCGTGCCGGTGCACCCGCGAGGTCCAGCCGCTGGTCAGGCTCACCAGCAGCGAGCCCAGCGGCACCGCGGCGTACATCAGGCCCAGCGACCAGGGCGCGCCCAGCTCGTCCGCGAGGAACGGCAGCACGGCCAGCGGCATCGCCAGGAACATCGCCGCGAGGTCGACCACGTACGTCCCCAGCAGTTCCTTGCGGCCCCACGCGTACCGGGCGCCCTCGGCGATCGCCCGCAGCGACGGCCTCGCCGCCCCGTGGGAGGCCGGCTGGGGCGCGATCCGCACGACGAGGACCACCGACACGGCGAACGTCGCCAGGTCGGCGGCGTAGGCGGCGGGCAGACCCGCGTACGCCACGACCACGCCCGCCGCGGCCGGTCCCGCCACTCCGCCGACCGTCCAGCGCAGCGAGTTGAGCGCGGTCGCCGCCGGCAGGTGCTCGTGCGCCACGATCCGCGGCCACAGCGAGTCCAGCGCGGGCCGCTGCACCGAGGTCAGGGCGGAGGACAGCGCGGCGACCACGTACAGCGGCCACACCGCGGGGTGCGGCAGCAGCGCCCCCGCCAGCAGCGCCGCGCTGAGCACGCCCTGGCCGGCCTCGGTCCACACGATCAGCCGCCGCTTGTCCAGGGCGTCGGCGAGCGCCCCGCCGTACAGCCCGAACACGATCAACGGGACCAGTTCCACCGCGCCCAGCGCGCCGACCGCCGCGGCCGATCCGGTGAGCTCCTTCATCTGCACCGGCAGCGCGACGAAGGTGAGGAAGCTGCCGAAGTTCGAGATCAGCCCGGAGACCCACAGCCGGCGGAAGTCGCGGGAGGCCCGCCAGGGCGCGAGGTCGGGCAGCAGGGCCCGCGGGCCGGAGGGCGGGGCATCGCCGGGCACGGGAGGGTCGTCGGTCACGACGAGTCATCGTCGGCACGCCGCGGGGGCGGGGCAACTCCTTTTCCGGTACCGGCCCGGGCCGCCCTACCAGCGCTCCGGCGGGGGCGCCGTCAGCTGCTCGGCCAGCCGGGACAGCCGGTCCCGGAAGCGTCCGCGGCCCCTGGGCGGGGGCACCGCGTTCTCCCCGGCCGCCGCGCTCACCAGGTGCTGCACCGTGTCCAGGTCCAGCTCGGCGCCCTCGGGCACCGCCAGCCTCTCGTGGGCCAGTGCCGCCAGCTCGCCCTCGCCGGGGCCCAGGGCCAGCACCGTCACACCCGACCGGCGGGCCGCGTGCACCCGTTCCAGCAGCGCCGCGGGCTCCTCGGGGGCCACCACCAGCAGGGTCTCGCCGCGCCGGGCCGCCTCCAGCCGGCCCGGACCCACGGCCAGGTGCGCGGGGTCGGCGGGCCGGGCGTCGTGCCGCACCAGGGTCGGCGCCAGCTCCGGGGTGCCCGACCAGGCGGCCTCGTCCACCAGGTGGGCGGCCAGATGCCACGGCTCGTAACCGGGCGTGCCCACGAGCAGCAGCCCGCCGCCGTGCGACACGACGGACCCCCGCAGCGCCCCCGCGAACCGCCGTGTGGCCCCCAGCCACTCGGTCCCGGCGAGCACCTCGCGCAGTAACGCCACTCGAACCGCGTCCATACGAGGGCATGCTGCCCCACGGCACCCGCCCGGGCGGCCGGTTCGGCCCGGATTCGCCCGTCCCGGCGAATCAACGGCAGCCGCGGCCCCGGGGTGGGACGGGCCCGCGCGCGTCGGCGACGCCGCCTGCCCGCCCGGCCACGCACCGTTCCGGTGGCCCGTTCCGGCCGGGGCCCGTTCCGGCCGGGGCCCTTTCTGGCCGGGAGCCGTTCCGGTCGGGCGCCGTCCGGGCCGCGCGCCCTGCCGACGGCGCGGCGGGCCGGAGGGCGGGCGGAGGGCGGGCTGGGCGCAGGCGGCGCGGCGCCGTGGCGATCCGCGCGCAGGCGGCGCGGTGGCGCGGCGGGCCGACGATCGGGTGGGCGCGGCGGGGTGTCGGCAGCCGGGGGCCGGCCGCGGCGGCGGGAGGTGGTCCGGGCGGGCCCGCGCGCGGTGTAGCTGCCCGGCGGGCCGGGCGCATCCGTGGCGGGCCCGGTGGGGCGGGCGGACCAGCGGTGTGGCCGGCCGGGGAGTCGGGCGTACCCGGGGTGCGGGGTCGGCCGGGGAGTCGGGCGCATGGCGTGCGGGGGCGTTCGGCGGTCGAGCACGTAGAGTAGCGGGGTCGTCCGGCGGGCCGGCTCGGGTGGCCTGTGGCCGGGTGGGGCAGGGGAGTTCGGCCGGGGTCGGTGGGGGGCGGGGCCGGGGACGTAGAGTCGGCGCATGACCTCTTCCGACAGCGCACAGCAGCCCGCCAAGGCCCCGGCCAAGGACCCCTGGGACCTCCCCGACGTCTCCGGTCTCGTCGTCGGCGTGCTCGGCGGCACCGGTCCGCAGGGCAAGGGCCTGGCCTACCGCCTCGCCCGGGCCGGCCAGAAGGTGATCATCGGCTCCCGGGCGGCCGAGCGCGCGCGGGCGGCGGCCGAGGAGACCGGGCACGGTGTCGAGGGCGCCGACAACGCCGAGACCGCCCGCCGCAGCGACGTCGTGATCGTCGCCGTGCCCTGGGAGGGGCACGGCAAGACCCTCGAGTCCCTGCGCGAGGAGCTGGCCGGCAAGCTCGTCGTGGACTGCGTCAACCCGCTCGGCTTCGACAAGAAGGGCGCCTACGCCCTGCGGCCCGAGGAGGGCAGCGCCGCCGAGCAGGCCGCCGCGCTGCTGCCCGGCTCCCGGGTGACCGCCGCCTTCCACCACCTGTCGGCGGTCCTGCTGCAGGACCCGGAGATCGAGCGGATCGACACCGACGTGATGGTCCTCGGCGAGGAACGCGCCGACGTCGAGATCGTGCAGGCGCTGGCCGGCCGCATCCCCGGCATGCGCGGCATCTTCGCCGGCCGGCTGCGCAACGCCCACCAGGTCGAGTCCCTGGTGGCCAACCTGATCTCCGTCAACCGCCGCTACAAGGCGCACGCGGGACTCCGGCTCACCGACGTCTGAGCCGATGGGGGACACTGGTCGGCGAAGCGGTTCCGGGCGCGGCAGCGAGCGGTCCGGGACCGT
Organism: Streptomyces sp. NPDC004065; assembly: GCF_044903565.1. NCBI lineage: Bacteria > Bacillati > Actinomycetota > Actinomycetes > Kitasatosporales > Streptomycetaceae > Streptomyces > Streptomyces sp. NPDC004065. The sequence continues at coordinate 52,163 of NZ_JBJDQT010000011.1, forward strand.
CCCGAGCACCGAGCAGTGTCCCCGACAGGAGCCGACCGCCATGCAGCCCTCGTCCTCGCCCAAGCCGGCCAGGCGACTCGCCCTCTACACCCTCGCCGTCTGCGTCCTCTCCGTCGCCGCCGCCGTGGTCTCCTTCCTTCAGGGCAGCTGGCTGGGCATCGTCTGGGTGCTGCTGGCGGGCCTGTCGTCCAACATGACCTGGTACTACGCCCGCCGGGGCCGGACGGCAGGCGGCGGCCCGGTCACCGGCTGACCGGCCAGGTCACGGGCCACCGACCCGGGCGCAGGCCGACCGGCCCGGGCGCAGGCCGACCGGCCCGGTCACGGGCTGACCGAGCAGAGCTCGTCGGTGCCCTTCCAGAAGCGGTAGAGCTCCTGCCCGCAGTACTGGTCGAAGTCGTTGATGCCCAGCGGGCGCAGGACGGCGTCGACCAGGTCGAAGAAGGCGCTGTTGACCGCCGGCACCCACAGCAGGGCGAACACGAACAGCAGGCCGAACGGCGCGAAGGGCTCCACCTGGCGCTTCACGCCGTACGACAGCCACGGCTCGATCACGCCGTAGCCGTCCAGGCCCGGGACCGGCAGGAAGTTCAGGATCGCGGCCGTGACCTGGAGCAGGGCGAGGAAGGCCAGCGCGAACCGGAAGTCGCCGGGCACCCCGTCCAGCGCGTCCAGCCAGAACGGGGCCGTGCACACCGCTGCGAACAGCACGTTGGTGAGCGGCCCCGCGGCGGAGATCAGACTGTGCCGCCAGCGGCCCCGGATCCGGCCCCGCTCGATGAACACCGCACCGCCCGGCAGACCGATCCCGCCCATGATCACGAAGAGCACCGGAAGCACGATGCTCAGCAGGGCGTGGGTGTACTTCAGCGGGTTCAGCGTGAGGTAGCCCTTGGCGCCGACCGTGATGTCGCCGCTGTGCAGGGCGGTGCGCGCGTGCGCGTACTCGTGCAGACAGAGCGAGACGATCCAGGCCGCGGTCACGAACAGGAACACCGCCACGCCCGGCTGCTCGGCGAATCCGGTCCAGGTGGCCCACCCCGTGACGGCGGTGACGGCCAGAATCCCGACGAAGACGGGACTGATCCGCCGGTCGCTGTGGCGGGTGGTGGCGGTGGTCATGGGGGAGGGCTCCTGTGGTCTCTCGCGCGTGGTCGCCCGTTCGGGCGAGAGCGACCGTACCCGGCGCAGGGGAAAACGTCTCGCGCCCACCCCCCGGTTCCTGCGAGGGTGGTGCCGGCCGCCGCGCCGTCCGAACCCCGTGACCGGCCCCGAGGCCACCGGAGACAATGGACCCCGTGCGCTATCGCATCCTCGGCACCACCCAGGCGCTCCGCCCCGACGGCACCGCCGTCCCGGTCGGCGGGGCGCGGCTGCGTGCCCTGCTGACCGTGCTCGCCCTGCGCCCCGGCCGTACGGTCCCGGTGCGCGTCCTGGTCGACGAGGTGTGGGGCGCGGACCCGCCCGCCGACGCCACGGGCGCCCTCCAGGCGCTGGTGGGACGACTGCGCCGGGCGCTCGGCGCGGAGGCGGTCGGCTCCGCCGAGGGCGGCTACCGGCTCACCGCCGCGGCCGACGACGTCGACCTGCACCGTTTCGAGCGGCTGGCCGGAGAGGGCCTGCGCGCCCTCGGCGACGGCGACGCCGCCAAGGCGGCCGCCGTCCTCGACGACGCGCTCGCCCTGTGGCACGGCCCCGCCCTCGCCGACCTGCCCGACCGCACCGCCGAGGCGGCCCGCTGGGAGACCCGCCACCGGGACGTGCGCCGCGCCCGGCTCGCCGCCGCGCTCGCCCTCGGCCACGCCGAGCAGTGCCTGCCCGAGCTGACGGCCCTGTGCGACACCCACCCCCTCGACGAGCCGCTCCAGGCGCTGCGCCTGCGCGCCCTGCGCGACACGGGCCGCACGGCGGAGGCCCTGGCCGCCTACGAGGACGTACGGTGCCTCCTCGCCGACCGCCTCGGCTCGGACCCGGGCCCGGAACTGCGTGCCCTGCACGGCGAGTTGCTGCGGCCGGACGCGACGGACGGGACCGGCTGGCCGCGCGAGCCGGGCCACCCGCTCGGCCAGGGCGAACCGCGTGGGCCGCGCGAGCCGCGCGGGCGGGGCCGGCAGGACGCGCCCGGTTCCGGCACCCGGCAGGAGGGCGGGGGCGGCGGCGTCACGCCGGATGCCCACGCCGGTGCGGGCACGGCTGCCGACGCAGGCACGGCTGCCGGTGCCGGGGCGGCTGCTGACCCCGCCGCGGGCGTCCCGGCCGGTTCACGGGTGCCCCAGGTCCCGGCGGGCGCCGGTGCGGCCGGGGCCCGGCAGGGGGAGCCGGGCGGGCGGACACCGGTCCCGTCGGCGCCGGGCCTACCGGCCCCGGCGGCCGGGACCTCCGACGCCGTGATCCCCGACACCCCGGCCCCCGACACCGGGACCCCCCACGCCGAGCACCCCGGCTCGAGCGTCCCGGCGCCTTCCAGGACCGCCGGGACCCCCGACGGCACCCCCCGGACCGAGGACCGCACGCCGCCGGACCGCACGCCGCCGGACCGCACGCCGCCGGACCGCACACCGCCCGGGCGGAACGGCCGGCCCGCCGGGAACCTGCGGGCCCGGCTCACCTCCTTCGTGGGACGCGAGGCGGACATCGCCGAGATCCGCGCCGACCTCGGCGGCGCACGCCTGGTGACGCTGCTCGGGCCCGGAGGGGCCGGCAAGACGCGGCTGTCGCAGGAGGCCGCCGACGTCGTACGGCCCGCGATGCGGGACGGGGTGTGGCTCGCCGAACTGGCTCCCCTGGACGACCCGCAGGCCGTGCCGGAAGCCGTGCTCACCGCCGTGGGCGCCCGCGAGACCGTGCTGTACGGAGCCGGCGCCGAGGAGCTGCGCGCGGCGGTCGCCGACCGGCACGACGACCCCGTCGAACGGCTCGTCGAGCACTGCGCCCGCCGCCGCATGCTGATCCTCCTCGACAACTGCGAGCACGTCGTGGAGGCCGCCGCCCGGCTGGCCGAGGAGCTGCTCGCGCGCTGCCCGCAGGTGACGGTGCTCGCCACCAGCCGCGAGCCCCTCGGCGTGCCCGGCGAGGTGCTGCGGCCGGTGGAGCCACTGCCCGATCCGGTGGCGCTGCGGCTGTTCGCCGAGCGGGGCGCGGCCGTACGGCCCGGCTTCCGGGTCGACGCCGACGAGGACACGCAGGCGGCCTGCGCCGAGATCTGCCGGCGCCTGGACGGCCTGCCCCTGGCGATCGAACTCGCGGCGGCCCGGCTGCGGATGCTCACCCCGCGCCAGATCGCCGACCGGCTCGACGACCGCTTCCGCCTGCTCACCTCCGGCAGCCGTACGGTGCTGCCCCGCCAGCAGACCCTGCGGGCCGTCGTCGACTGGTCCTGGGACCTGCTCGACGAGGACGAGCGGCACGTGCTGCGCCGGCTGTCGGTGTTCGCGGGCGGCTGCGACCTGGCCGCCGCCGAGGCGGTGTGCGGGCCGGCCGCCTTCGACGCCCTGGGCTCCCTCGTCGACAAGTCCCTGGTGGTGGCCGCCCCCGCGCCGGACGGCGGGATGCGCTACCGGCTCCTGGAGACCGTCGCCGAGTACGCCGGCGAACGGCTCGACGAGGTCGGCGGCCGCACCGAGGCCGAGCGCGCCCATCTGACGTACTACCGCGAACTCGCCCGCCGCACCGACCCGTTGCTGCGCGGCCGCGGCCAGGCCGCCGCCGTCGCCCGGCTCGAGTCGGAGTACGAGAACCTGCGCACCGCCCTGCGCCACGCCGTCGCGCTCGGGGACGAGCAGGAGGCGCTGTGCCTGGTGCTGTCCCTGTCCTGGTACTGGCAGCTGCGCGATCTGCGCATCGAGGCGCGGAACCTGTGCCGCGAGGTGATGGCGCTCGGCCCCGACCCGTTCGCCGAGCCGGTCCGCCCGGCCGCGCCGGTGTGGGAGCGCTGCACGGACCTCGCGCCGCCGCTCACCGGCGAACTGCTCGCGGAGGCCCGCCGCGGTCTGCACCTGGCCCATCTCGCCTGCATGGAGACCGAGATGGACACCTGGCAGACCCCCGAGGCGCAGGCCAAGCTGCGCGCGATCACCCAGGTGTACGAGCCGGGCATGCCGCAGACCTGCCGTCCCCCCGGCATGCTCTGGTTCTTCGCCGTGCTGCTGACCGAGGGCATGGACCGGATGCGCGCCATCATCGACGCCTGCGTGGAGACCTCACGCGGCACCCCGGGCTTCGAGTGGGAGCTGGCCGTCACCCTGCAGATGCGCGCCAACATCCTCGCCAACCGCAGCGAGTCGGCGGGCGACGCCACCCGCGACGCCCAGGAGGCGCTGGAGATCTTCCAGCGGCTCGGGGACGACTGGGGCGCCGCCGAGGCGCTCTCCGCACGCGGCGAGTCCCGTGAGCGCAGGGGCGAGTACGCGGCGGCCGCCGCCGACTTCCGGTCGGCCATCGAGCACGCCGAGCGGCTCGGCGCCCGCAACCAGGCCTCCGTGCTCGGCGTCCGCCTGGGCGCGGTGCTGATGGAGACGGACGGCCCGGAGCGCGGCGAGCGGATGCTGCGGGAGATCCTCGCCCGCGAGGACGGCAGCACCAGCGAGGCGATGCCGATGGCCCGTATGTTCCTGTCCGTGTGGCTCTCCCTGACCGGCCGCATACCCGAGGCCCGCGAGCATCTCCGGCTGCTCCGTGCCGACGCCCAGCTCTCCCACTTCGTCGTCTTCGACGCCTTCCTCCTCGGCCAGGAGGCCTGGGTGGAGGCCGTCGACGGCAGTCCCGAGGAGGCCCTGGACAAGATCCGCGGGGCGCTTGGGCAGGCCGCCGCGCCGCTGTCCCAGATCGTCGCCCCGCATCTGGGCCCGCTGTACCTGACCGTCGCGGCGGCGGCGCTGGCCGCGGCCCGGGGCGGCGCGCGGGCCGAGGACGCCGCCCGCTGCCTGGGCGCCGCCGACGCCCAGATGCCCGCCGGCCACCTCCCGGGCATCGCCGAGCGCACGGTGCGCGAGCGTGCCGAGGCGGCGGTGCGGGCCCTGCTCGACGACACCGCCTACGAGACGGCGTACGCGCAGGGCGGCGGCCTCTCCCCCGAGGAGGCCACCGCCCTGATCTGACGCCCGCCGGCACCCGCCGCCCGACGCCCGCGTTCATTCGCCGCGGTGCCGCTGTGGTGCGGCCGCGGTGCGTGCCGTGCGGTCAGCTCTTGGTGCGGAACTTGTGGATCGCGACCGGCGCCATGACCGCGGTGATCGCCACCGACCAGGCGACGGTCACCCACAGGTCGTGCGCGACCGGCCCGCCCGTCATCAGCCCGCGGGCGGCGTCGGCGAGCGTGGACAGCGGGTTGTAGTCGGTGAAGTGCCGCAGCCAGCCGGGCATCGACTCGGTCGGCGCGAAGATCGACGAGCCGAACTGCAGCGGGAACAGCACCAGGAACCCCATCGCCTGCACCGACTGCGCGCTCTTCAGCACCACGCCCAGGGTGAGGAACACCCACATGATGGAGGAGGCGAACAGCGCGGACAGGCCCACGGTCGCGAAGAGCCCGCCCCAGTGGGTGATGTGGAAGCCGACGAGGACCGCGACGACCATCAGCACGGCGGTCGCGAACAGCATCCGCGCCAGCTCCACCGCGACCTTCGCGAACAGCACCGAGCCGCGCCCGATGGGCAGGGACCGGAAGCGGTCCATGACGCCGCTGTTGAAGTCCTGGCTGAAGCCGGTGCCCACCCCCTGCGACAGCGTCATGCTCATCATCGCCAGCATGCCGGGGATGACGTACTGCACATAGCGTTCCTGGCCGCCGCCGAGCGCCTGCCCGATGGAGCCGCCGAAGACGAACACGAAGAGCAGGGTGAAGACGATCGGCATCAGCAGCGCGTCGAACATCGACTCCGGGTCCTGCCGGATCCACAGCAGGTTGCGGCGGATCAGCGCACCGGTGTGCCGCAGGTGGCCGCGCAGGGTGATCCGGGCGTCGGTCTTGACGTCGGAGGCGGGCAGGGTGGCGGCGCTCATACGGCGACCTCCTTGAGGGAGTCGGCGAGGTCGGCGTCCTGCGGGGTACTGGCGCGGTGGCCGGTGAGGGACAGGAACACCTCGTCCAGGCTGGGCAGTTCGGTGGTGATGGCGGTGATCGTGATGCCGCGCGCGGTGACCGCGCCGACCACGGCGGTCAGCTGCTCGTCGCTGAGGACCGGCACCAGCAGGGAGCCGGTCTCGGTGTCCACGGTCGTCGGGGCCAGTCCGGTGATGCCGAGGTCGTCGAGCATCGCCGCCAGCGGGCGCAGCTCCGCCGGATCGGCCGGCCGGACCCGCAGGGTGCGCCCGCCGACCCGCGCCTTGAGCTCCTCGGTGCCGCCCCGCGCGATGACCTTGCCGCGGTCGATGACGGTCAGCTCGGAGGCGAGCTGCTCGGCCTCCTCCATGTACTGGGTGGTCAGCAGCACGGTGACCCCGTCCCCGACCATCGCCTTGACCTCGTCCCACACCTCGTTGCGGGTGCGCGGGTCGAGTCCGGTGGTGGGCTCGTCCAGGTAGAGCACGGCGGGCCGGCCGATCATGGAGGCGGCCAGGTCGAGCCGGCGCCGCATGCCGCCGGAGTAGGTGCTCGCCGGGCGGCGGGCGGCTTCGGTGAGGGAGAAGCGCTCCAGCAGTTCGTCGGCGCGGGCGCGGGCCTCCTTGCGGGGCAGGTCGAGCAGCCGGCCGATCATGTACAGGTTCTCCCAGCCGGGCAGCTTCTCGTCGACGGAGGCGTACTGGCCGGTGAGCCCGATGACCCGGCGCAGCTGCCGGGGCTGGCGTACGACGTCGTGGCCCGCGACCGTCGCGTGGCCGGCGTCGGGGGTGATCAGGGTGGACAGGATGCGTACGAGGGTGGTCTTGCCGGCGCCGTTCGGCCCGAGGACGCCCATCACGGTGCCCTCGCGCACGTCCAGGTCCACGCCGTCCAGCGCCTTGGTCTCGCCGTAGTGCTTGACCAGTCCCCGCACGGTCACGGCGTCGCGTCCGCCGCTGCGGTGGTTGTCGGTTCGCGTCATGGCAGTGACTGTGTCAGCCCCCACTGACAAAGCACCGACAGCCCGCCTGCGGACGCCCGTGAGCACCGACAGGGCACCGACAAGGCGCCGACAAAGGCGCCGACAAAGGCACGACAGAGCGCCGACAGTCCGTCTGCGGACGCCCGCCTGTGCCGGACGGGTCCGCGAAGGGGACCGCCCCGCCGATGGGGGAAGTCGGCGGGGCGGTCCAGGTGGTGCCGCTGTGGTCGGTGTGGTCGTACGGTCCGTGTGGTCGTACGGTCCGTGTCGTCGTACGGTCCGTGTGGTCGTGCGGTCGGTGTGCCGCCGCCGTCAGTGGACGGAGTGCTCCTCGGCCGGGAAGGTCCCGCCCACCACGTCCTCGGCGAACGCCTTGGCCGCGTCGCCCATGACGGTGCGCAGGTCGGCGTACTGCTTGACGAACTTCGGCACCCGCCCGCCGGTCAGCCCGAGCATGTCGGTCCACACCAGGACCTGCGCGTCGGTCTCGGGACCGGCGCCGATGCCGACGGTCGGGATGTGCAGCACGCGGGTGACCTCGGCGGCCAGTTCCGCCGGGACCAGCTCCAGCACCACCGCGAACGCGCCCGCGTCCTGCACGGCCTTGGCGTCGCGCAGCAGCTGGGCCGCCGCCTCCTCGCCGCGGCCCTGGACGCGGTAGCCCATGGCGTGGACGGACTGGGGGGTCAGGCCGATGTGGGCCATGACCGGGATGCCGGACTCCACCAGCAGCCGGATCTGCTCGTGGGAGCGCTCGCCGCCCTCCAGCTTCACCGCGCCGGCGCCCGCCTCCTTCACCAGCCGGGTCGCCGAGCGCAGCGCCTGCACCGGGCCCTCCTGGTAGGAACCGAAGGGGAGGTCGGCGACGATCAGGGCGCGGCTGGTGCCGCGCACCACGGCGGCCGACAGCATCGTCATCTGGTCGAGGGTGACGGGCACGGTCGTGTCGTACCCGAGGTGGCAGTTGCCGGCGGAGTCGCCGACGAGCATCACCGGGATGCCGGCCTCGTCGAAGACGGAGGCGGTCATCGCGTCGTAGGCGGTGAGCATGGGCCACTTCTCGCCGCGTTCCTTGGCGAGGGCGATGTCGCGGACCGTGATGCGGCGAGTGCCCTTGCCCCCGTACAGCGCCTTGCTGCCGTCGGAGGGCTTTGCGTGGGCAGCCGAAAGCTGCGTCATGGCAACGGCTCCTTCAGTCATCTCGAGGCGCCCTGACGGCGTCCCCGGATCGACTCCATGGTGGCACCTCGTGCCAGTCAGGGCCAGAGGGGTCCCCGTATGCGCGTCGTCTCGTATGCGCGTCGTCTCGTTCCCGGACGTAAGATTCGGGTAAAGGATTCCGATACGAGACGGTCTCGTATCGGAATTGGCCCTAGGCTCGGGGCCATGACTACTCCTGCCGCAGCCGCCCGCCGCATTCCGGAGGCGGTGCACCGCCGCCGCTGGGCGATCCTCGGCGTTCTGATGCTGAGCCTGCTGATCGTCGTTCTGGACAACTCGATCCTGAACGTCGCCATCAAGACCATCTCGACCCCCGCCCCCACCGGACTGGGCGCGACGCAGAGCGAGCTGGAGTGGGCGATCAACGCCTACACCCTCGTCTTCGCCGGCCTGCTGTTCACCGCCGGCCTCATCGGCGACCGGATCGGCCGGAAGAAGGTGCTGCTCGCCGGGCTCGTCGTGTTCGGCGCCGGCTCCGCGCTGGCCGCCGAGTCCGGCTCGCCCGCCCAGCTCATCGCCTTCCGGGCGCTGATGGCCCTCGGCGCCGCCTTCGTCATGCCGGCCACCCTGGCCGTCCTCATGAACGTCTTCGAGCGCGAGGAGCAGCCCAAGGCCATCGGCATCTGGGCCGGCGGCGTCGGCCTGGCCATCGCCATCGGACCGATCACCGGCGGTGTGCTGCTGGACCACTTCTGGTGGGGGTCGGTCTTCCTGATCAACGTGCCGATCGTGATCCTCGCCGTGGTGCTGATGGTCTGGCTGGTGCCCGACTCCCGCGACCCGAACCCCGGCCGGGTGGACCCCATCGGCGTGGTGCTGTCCGTCGTCGGCCTGATCCTGCTCGTCTACGGCATCATCAAGGGCGGCGAACTCGCCGACTTCACCGACACCACCGTGCTCGGGACCATCGTCGCCGGTCTGGTCGTCCTCGCCGCCTTCGTCGTCTTCGAGAAGCGCAGCGACCACCCGTCCCTGGACGTCAGCTACTTCAGGAACAAGGTCTTCTCGGCCGCCATGAGCGCCATCGCGCTGGTCTTCTTCGCGCTGATGGGCGTCACCTTCTTCTCGGTCTTCTACACCCAGAGCGTGCGCGGCTACTCGCCGCTGGAGTCCGGTCTGCTGATGCTGCCGCTGGCCGCCGCCCAGATGATCTTCGCGCCGCGGGCCCGGCTGGTCGTCGACCGCTTCGGCAACAAGGCCACCACCACGGCCGGCCTGGTCGTCATCGCCGCCACCCTGGCCTCCTTCGCCACCTTCGAGGCGGACACCCCGATCTGGCTGCTGGAGGTCATCTTCTTCCTGATGGGCGCCGGCATGGCCCACATCATGACGCCGACCAGCGTGGTCATCATGCAGGCCCTGCCCCGCGAGAAGGCCGGCTCCGCCTCGGCGCTGAGCAACACCTTCCGCCAGGTCGGCGGCGCCCTCGGCATCGCCGTCCTCGGCTCGGTGCTCTCCACCGCCTACCGCGACGGCATCGAGGGCAAGCTGGGCGCGGTCCCGGCCGGGCTGCGCGACACGGCCGGGGAGTCCATCGAGGCCACGCTCGGCGTCGCCGGCCGGCTCGGCCCGCGCGGCGAGGCGCTGATCGGCCCGGCCAACGACGCCTTCCTGCACGCCATGCACGTCACCGCGCTGTGCGGGACCGCGGTCGCGGTGCTGGGCGCCGTCGTGGTCGCCGTGTTCCTGCCCGGCAAGCCCCCGGCGGCCGGGGCGGGTGAGGAGGAACAGGAACTGGTGGCCGCGGTGGAGTAGTCACATCCGGACACCCACGGGGTGTGGCCGACGGGGGCGGGCCGACAGGGGGGAGAATCCTCCCGTACGACGAAAGGACGTCCCCAGTGAGCCTTGCCGACAGCCAAGCCGCTCCCGAGATCCCCGCGGCCCCCGGGACCCCCGCCCGGGGACGCCCGCGCAGCGAGGCGGTGGAGCGCGCCATCGTCGAGGGCGTGATGAAACTCCTGGAGGACGGCGTACCGCTCGCCGAGCTCTCCGTGGAGCGCATCGCGCGCACCGCGGGCGTCGGCAAGGCCACCATCTACCGCCGCTGGAGCGGCAAGGAGGAGCTCTTCGTCGACGTCGTGCGCGCCGCCGAGCCCGCCGACCCCGAACTGCCCGGCACCTCCATGCGCGACGACCTCGTGGCGATCCTGGAGCAGCTGCGCCGGCGGGGCCTGGTCAGCCGCTCCTCGGCCATCCTGCACAACGTCTACGCCCAGATGAAGAGCAGCCCGAAGATCTGGTGCGCCTACCACGCCACCGTGATCGAACCCCGGCGCAGGCTCCAGATCGAGATCCTGCGCCGGGGGCAGCGCAACGGCGAACTGCGCGACGACATCGACATCGAGGTGCTCAACGACCTCATCGTCGGGCCCATGCTGGTGCGCAGCGTCATGCGCCCCGAGGCCGACCTGCCCGAGGGGCTGGCGGAGCAGATCGTGGACGCGGTGCTCGACGGGCTACGGCCCGTCAGTTCCCGTGCCTAATGTGCGCGTTTCGTCACAGACCATGATCCAGGCGCGGTAACCGGAACTCACCGCCCCGACTCGCTCGTCCTCGTGCCCGTACGGCCGTCACGGGACGGCGGAACGGAGCCGGTCATCCCCTAGGGTCGTAGGACACGGGGGGCGAACGGTGTGCACGGCAGGCGGTGAGGCGACGGTATGGCGCAGCAGGCGTACAGGACGGAGACGGACGGCGGCGACCCGGGGCCCGAGCGCCCGGGAGCCCGGCCGCGGCGCCTGCTGAACCGCTTCTTCGGCGGCTGGCGCGGCGACCCGCGGATCTGGCGCCGGGGCACCGTCCTGGCCGCGCTCGCGGTCGTCCTCGCCCTGGTGATGCTGCTGCACTCGCACATCCCCAACCGCGTCGGCAACCTAGGCAGCCTCACGGAGACCTTCCTGCCGTGGTTCGGCCTGCTGATCCCGCTCCTGCTGGCCGCCGCCCTGGTGCGCAGGTCGGCGACCGCGCTGATCGCGGTGGTGCTGCCGGCCGTCGTGTGGCTGAACCTCTTCGGCGGGCTGGTCACCGACAAGACGGGCGGCGGCGGGGACCTGACGGTGGCCACGCACAACGTCAACGCCGACAACCCCGACCCGTCCGGCACCGCCCGGGACGTGGCGGCCGCCGGCGCCGACGTGCTGGCCCTGGAGGAGCTGAAGGCGTCCGCGGTGCCGGTCTACGAGAGCGCGCTGGCGCCGGCGTACAAGTACCACTCGGTGCAGGGCACGGTCGGGCTGTGGAGCAAGTACCCGCTGACCGACGTGCGTTCGGTCGGCATCCGGCTGGGCTGGACGCGCGCCCTGCGCGCCACCGTGGCGACCCCCGAGGGCCCCGTCGCGGTGTACGTCGCCCACATGCCCTCGGTACGGGTGAAGATGAACGCCGGGTTCACCGCGGCCCAGCGCGACCAGAGCGCCGACGCGCTCGGCGAGGCCATCGCCGGGGAACGGCTGCCGAGGGTCGTCCTGCTCGGCGATCTGAACGGCACCATGAACGACCGCTCGCTCAACGCCGTCACCTCCCAGATGCGCTCCACCCAGGGCGCGGCCGGCACCGGCTTCGGGTTCAGCTGGCCGGCGTCGTTCCCGATGGCGCGGATCGACCAGATCATGGTCAAGGGCGTCGAGCCGGTCAGCTCCTGGACCCTGCCGCGCACCGGCAGCGACCACCTCCCGGTGGCGGCCCGTGTGAAGATCGACACGTCCTCGTAACCCGCTGGAATACCGGGCCGGGGAGACTTTGTTCCGCAGTTGAACATAAACTGCCGGTACACGCCCCCTCCCCTCGAAAGGCTCAGACCCGCCATGCCTCTGGCCCTGCTCGCCCTAGCCGTCGGCGCCTTCGGCATCGGCACGACCGAGTTCGTGATGATGGGGCTGCTCCCCGACGTCGCGGACGACCTGGACGTCTCCATACCGACCGCCGGGCACCTGGTCTCCGCCTACGCCCTCGGCGTCGTGATCGGCGCACCGCTGCTGGCCGCGCTCACCGCACGGCTGTCCCGGCGGCACGTCCTGATCGGCCTGATGGGCCTGTTCGTCGCCGGCAACGCCCTGTCCGCCCTCGCCCCCGGCCACGAGTGGCTGCTGGCCGCCCGGTTCCTCAGCGGGCTGCCGCACGGCGCGTTCTTCGGGGTGGGCGCCGTCGTCGCGACCACCCTGGTGACGCCCGAGCGCAAGGCCCGCTCGGTGTCCCTGATGTTCCTCGGCCTCACCGTGGCCAACATCGCCGGCGTGCCCGCCGCCACCCTCATGGGCCAGCACCTCGGCTGGCGGGCCACCTTCCTCGGCGTGAGCGCGATCGGCCTGGTGGCCATCGCCTCCCTCGCCCTGCTGATCCCGCACGACCGCGCCCACGCCCCGGCGGGCGGCCTGCGCGGCGAACTCGCCGCCCTGCGCCCGCTGCCCGTGTGGCTGGCCCTGCTGACGACGGTCGCCGGCTTCGGCGCGCTGTTCGCCGCGTACAGCTACGTCACCCCGATGCTCACCGGCGCCGCCGGCTACGCCCCCGGCAGCGTGACCCTGCTGCTCGCCCTGTTCGGCGTGGGCGCCACCGCGGGCAACCTGCTGGGGGGCCGGCTCGCCGACCACTCGATGCGGGGCACGCTGTTCGGCGGCCTCGGGGCGCTGGCCCTGGTGCTGGCGGCCTTCCCCCTGCTGATGCGCGCCGAGTGGAGCGCGGCCCTCGCGGTCGCCCTGCTGGGCACGGCAGCGTTCGTCACGGGCTCCCCGCTCCAGCTGATGGTCATGGAAAAGGCGTCGGCGGCCCCCTCCCTGGCCTCGTCGGCCAACCAGGCCGCCTTCAACCTGGCCAACGCGGGTGGCGCCTGGATCGGCGGACTGGCGCTCGCCGCGGGGTACGGGGCGACGTCCCCGGCGGTCGCGGGCGCGGCGCTGGCGGTGGTGGGACTCGCGGTGGCGGCCCTGGCCGCGGCGGTGGACCGCCGCCGTTCCGCCCCGGCCCCGGCCCCGGCTCCGGCCCCGGGCCGCGAACGCGTCGTCGCCGCGCACGTGCCGGAGCACTCCTCGGCCCTGCACGGCTGAGGACGGCCGCCCGCACGGGGCGGTTCCGGAGGGCGGTTCCGGAGGGCGGTTCCGAAGGGCGGTCCCGGAGCGGACGGCGGTTGCCGCCGGCCGGGGTGTCCCGCTGGACCAGGGGTCCCGGCTGTGTTCGCGGACGCGTCCCTCGCCGCCTGGCCGGTTCCCGAGGGGATGTGCCCAAATGCCTGCATGGGTGCGGTTCCGGCCATCCTTGGCCGGATGACAACCACGTCGGCGCGTCTTTTGAGTCTTTGGGTCTGATGTCCCGTACCAGTCGCGGTGGGCGGCATCGTGTCGTCCGTCCCGCCGTCGGGGAACCGGGGCGCGGGCACGCGCACTGTGCGGGGGTCGCACGGTGTGCGGCGCCGTGCGCGTGCCGAGGCCGCGGCGTGCGGCGAACGCGGTGCCTGGGGGAAAGGGTCGAACGATGTCAGTGGATGCGAGTCGTCCGGTCAGCGGTTCTCATGACCTGGCCGCTCCGGTGGGTCAGGAAGCGACGGCGGGCGGTGCACCGGACCGGCGGCAGCTGGAGGGCCTGGACGGTCTGCGCGGCCTGGCGGCCCTGTACGTGGTCCTGTTCCACTGCTGGCTGTACACCTTCCCGGGATACCCCGACAGCTCGGCACCCCGGTGGCTGGAGGGCCTCATGTTCGGGCGCCTGGCCGTCGTCTTCTTCCTGGTGCTGTCCGGCTTCTCCCTGGCGGTCTCTCCGGCCCGTCACGGCTGGCGGTCGGGTGGCGCCGGCCGGTTTCTGCGCCGTCGCGCCTGGCGCATCCTGCCTCCGTACTGGGCAGCGCTCGCCATGAGCCTGGTCATTTCCCGGCTGGTCGTGCCGGCTTCGCACTCGGGGCCGCCCACCGGCACGTCGGTCCTGGTGTACGGCCTGGTCGCCCAGGACATGTTCACCGCCCCCACACCGAACGGCGCGTTCTGGTCGATCGGAGTGGAAGCGGAACTGTATCTCCTCTTCCCCCTTCTCCTCTTCGTCCGCCGACGCCTGGGCGCGGCGCTCCTCGTCGCGTGCGTGACGATTCCGGTGATCGGGCGCGGCCTGGCGGCGGCGAACGCTTCTCCCGTGGAAGGCGACAACTGGCTCGCTCCGCACCTGGCTCCCGTGTTCGTCGCGGGCCTGGCGGGCGCCGGGATCGTCACCGCCTCCGAGCGAGTCCGGCGCCTGCCGTGGGGGTGGTTCGCCGCCCTGGCCGCCCTGCCGGTCCTGGCGCTCGGCGCCGTACAAGGATCCGTCTGGACGGTGAAGCACTACTTCTGGATCGACCTCGCCGTCGCTCCTGCCATGGCCATGCTGCTCGCCGCGGTCGCCACCGGCCGGCCCGCCCTCCTCGTACGGCTCCTGACCGCGCGCCCCCTTCGCGGTCTCGGCGGCTTCTCGTACAGCCTCTACCTGATCCATCTCCCCGTCGTCATGACGGTGGTGCGCCGCGTGGCACCCCTCTTCGTCCCGCCGGGCCTGCCCGTGTTCTGGTGCGCGCTCGCCGTGGCCGTCCCGGTCTCGGTGCTCGGGGCCTGGCTCTTTTCCCGGGTCTTCGAGACGCCCTTCAAGCGGAACAGGTCATGGAGGTCCCTGATCGCGTCCCTGCCGCCCGGCCGCCGGCGCACCGGGTCCGGACTCCCCGGCTGACGACGGCGGTCGGGGGCGCGGCGCCGGCGGTGGCGGGACTCGCGGTGGCGGCCCCGGCCGCGGCGGTGGACCGCCGCGGAGAGGCCGCCCGTGCGGGCCGGGTCGTCGCCACCCACGTACCCGAGCAGTCCGGCGCCCCGCACCCCTGACCGAAGGGCTGTCCGCACGCCGGCGGGGGTGAACGTCCGCCGATCCGGCCGCCAGGCCGCGCGGCCGTCCTGCACTGCCGGCGTGACCGCTGCCCACGACTACGAGGACATGCACCACCTGGTGGACCGGCTCACCCCGACCCAGGTGCGACGGCTGCGCCTGCTCGTCAACCAGGACGAGGGAACTGTCCCAGGTCGCCCAGTCGCTGCCGGCGGTCGACGCGAACGAGGACGAAGATGCGGTCCCCGCCGGGCTGCTGGCCCTGATCGGCAGTGTGAACGGCCCGGAGGATCTGGCTGAACGGCACGACGACTACATGCGCGAGCGGATGCGCGAGCGTTTCGGCGACTCGGCGTGAGCGCCACGGTCCTCCGGTACGCCGACTTCCCGCTCGGCGGGGTCGACGCCTCGGTCATCGCGGTGGCCGAGCGCTTCGGCGTGGACCGGGTGGCCACCCTCGACCGGCGGCACTTCAGCGTCGTCAAGCCGGCCCATGTCCCCGCGCCGACCCTTGTGCCGTAGGCCGACCAGTGGCCCGACTCCGCGGCCGGCGCTGACGATCGGCGAGTTGCGACCCCGGGCGCCGCCCCCGTCCTCCCGCCGCCCGGGCCCGTCGCCGTCTCACTCAAGGGCTGAACCGAGGCCCCGCCCCCGGGGGGCGAGCCGGGCACGCTCCCGTCAGGACTCCGGGGTGTCGAAGCGGGCCAGGTCCCGCAGCCAGGCGCGGGCGTTGCCGTCGGAGGGCGCCCGCCAGTCGCCGCGGGGGGACAGCGAACCCCCCGCCGAGACCTTCGGGCCGTTCGGCATGGCCGAGCGCTTGAACTGCGCGAACGCGAAGAAGCGCTGGCAGAAGACCTCCAGCCAGTGCCGGATCTCCGGCAGGTCGTACGCCACCCGCTTGGCCTCGGGGAAGTTGGGCGGCCAGGCGCCGGCGTCCGCGTCGTGCCAGGCGTGCCAGGCCAGGAAGGCGATCTTGGAGGGGCGGAAGCCGTACCGCAGCACGTGGAACAGCGTGAAGTCGTGCAGCGCGTACGGACCGATCTTCGACTCCGTGGACTGCATCTCCTCGCCCGGCACCAGCTCCGGGCTGATCTCGGTGTCCAGGATCGCGGCGAGCGTCGCGCCGGTCTCCTCGTCGAACTGCCCGCTGGTGATGACCCAGCGGATCAGGTGCTGGATCAGGGTCTTGGGCACCCCGCTGTTGACGTTGTAGTGGCTCATCTGGTCGCCCACGCCGTACGTGGACCAGCCCAGCGCCAGCTCGGAGAGGTCGCCGGTGCCCAGCACGATGCCGCCGCGCTGGTTGGCCAGCCGGAACAGGTAGTCCGTGCGCAGCCCCGCCTGCACGTTCTCGAAGGTCACGTCGTACACCGGCTCGCCGGACGCGAACGGGTGGCCCAGCTCCCGCAGCATCAGCCGCGCGGTGGGCGTGATGTCCAGCTCGGCCGCGGTGACGCCGAGCGAGTTCATCAGCTTGTGGGCGTTGTCCTTGGTGTGGTCGCTGGTGGCGAAGCCGGGCAGGGTGAAGGCCAGGATGTCGCTGCGCGGCCGGCCCGCCCGGTCCATCGCGCGGGCGGCGACGATCAGCGCGTGCGTGGAGTCCAGGCCGCCGGACACCCCGATGACCACCTTGGGGCCGCCGATCGCCGCGAGCCGCTGCTGAAGGCCCGCGACCTGGATGTTGTACGCCTCGTAGCAGTCCTGGGCGAGCCGGTCGGCGTCGGCGGGCACGAACGGGAAGCGCTCCAGGCGGCGGCGCAGCCCCAGGTCGGTGTGCGGCGGGTCCAGCTCGAAGGAGACCGTGCGGAAGTCGCCGGTCCGCTCGCGGTGGGTGCGGCGGTTCTCGTCGAACGTGCCCATGCGCAGCCGCTCCTGCCGCAGCAGGTCGAGGTCCACGTCGGCCACGGCCCGTGTCTCGCCGAGCGGGAACCGCTCGGTCTCCGCCAGCAGCACGCCGTTCTCGTACACCATGGCCTGGCCGTCCCAGGACAGGTCCGTGGTCGACTCGCCGAGGCCGGCCGCCGCGTAGACGTAGGCGGCCAGACAGCGGGAGGACGCCGAACGGCACAGCAGCTTGCGGTCCTCGGCCCGCCCGACCGTGATCGGGCTGCCCGAGAGGTTGGCGAGGAGCGTCGCACCGGCGAGCGCCGCCTCCGCGCTGGGCGGCACCGGCACCCACATGTCCTCGCAGATCTCCGTGTGCAGCACCAGTCCGGGGACGTCGTCCGCCGCGAACAGCAGGTCCACGCCGAACGGCACGGACGCGCCGCCGACGCGGATCGTCCCGCCGCGCTCGTCGGCGCCGTCGCCGATCTGCCGGCGCTCGTAGAACTCGCGGTAGTTCGGCGGGTACGACTTGGGCACGACACCGAGGATCCGGCCGCGGTGCACGACCACCGCGCAGTTGTAGACGCGGTTGCGGTGCCGCAGCGGGGCGCCGACGACCAGGACGGGCAGCAGGTCCGCCGATCCGGCGACCACCTGGTCCAGCGCCGCCTCCACCTCGTCGAGCAGCGCGTCCTGCAGCAGCAGGTCCTCGATCGAGTAGCCGCACAGCCCCAGCTCCGGGAAGACCGCGACGGCCACCCCCTCCCCGGCGCACCCGCGCGCCTGGCGCAGGACCGCTTCGGCGTTGGCCGCCGGGTCCGCGATGACGGTGTGACCCGTGCAGGCGGCGACGCGGACGAAGCCGTGCTGATACATGGACCAGAAGTTCGACTGAGGCACGCGCCCAGTTTAATCGTCAGAGCGACGCGATGCGGGGGCGCGGGGTGTGCTCCGCCCCACGTGCGCGGCGGCACGGCCGCCGTGTGCGCGCGGCCGGGGGCCCGCCCCCCGCACGGCGAGCGGACCGGCGGCCCGCCCGTGCCGCCGTCCACCCCGCGCCCCGCCCGCCCCGCGCTTTGTGCACCCCGCGCCCCGCGCACGCACGGCGAAGGGGCGTGGGGTGAACCACCCCACGCCCCTCCTGGTGCCGTTGCCGGCGGTGCCTCAGTGGCGGCGGTACGACTGGACGTAGCCGTTCGCGGGCGAGCCCACGCCGGTGACGTCGTCGTAGCCCTTGACCGCCTTCAGCGAGCTGTCCTTGCCGAGGCTGCGGACGGAGACACTCAGGCCGTCGGCGGCGTCGAAGCCGTTGACGAAGTCCACGCGGGCCACCGCGAGGTCCTTGCCGGTCGGCCTGTCCACCACGTCGTGGTAGATCTTCGTGCCGTACTTGCCGTAGATGGCCGGGTTGGCGAAGCCGATCGCCTTGCCGCCCGCGGCCTGCTGGGCGAGGGCCTGGACGGCCGCGATGACCGGCGCGGCCAGCGAGGTGCCGCCGATGCGGTACTCGCTGTAGCGCTGGGTGCCGTCCGGGAAGGTCTGCGTCTGGCCGACCTTGAAACCGGTGTTGGGGTCGGCGATCGCCGCGATGTCGGGCACCACGCGGTTGCCGGCGGCGTTGTTGGCCGTGGCCAGCGCCTTGGGCACCACGTTCCGCTGGTAGAACGGCTGCGGCACGGTCCTGCTGGTGCCGCCGCCCGCGCCCGAGGTGAACGCGCCCGGGAAGCCGGTCCAGCTCTTGCCGTCCGCGGACAGCGTGGCCTTCTCGGTGCCCCAGCCGGTCTCCCACAGGTACGTGTCGCCCTTGCCGACCGCCAGCGAGGTGCCGCCGACGGCGGTCACCCACGCCGAGTTGGCCGGGGTGTCGACCTGCTTCGTGCCGGTGTTGGCGACCTCGTCGCCGTTGTCGCCGGAGGAGAAGTAGAAGCCGATGCCCTCGACCGCGCCGAACTGGAACACCTGGTCGTAGGCGGCCGCGAGGTCCGGCGTCTGGTTGGCCTCGATGTCGCCCCAGGAGTTGGAGACGATGTCGGCGAGGTGGTTGTCGACGATCTTGCTCAGCGAGTCGAGCAGGTCGTCGTCGTAGCAGGAGGCGCCGCCCACGTACGTGACGCTCGCGTCCGGCGCGACCGCGTGCACGGCCTCGACGTCGAGGGTCTCCTCGCCGTACCAGCCGGCGGCCCCGCACTCCTCGGTCCGCGTGTAGTTCTTCGGCAGCACCTGCCGCAGCTGACCGGTCTTCCAGGCCTGGTCGCCGTGCTTCTTGGCGTAGGTCTGCGCGTCGAAGGCGATGGTCGGCGAGGCGTACGCGTCCGTGATGGCGATGCGCACGCCCTTGCCGGTGTAGCCGCCCGCGCCGTAGGCGGCACGCAGCTGCTTGCCGGTGTAGCCCTGGACGGCGTACGGCACCTTGTGGCCGTAGGCGGACGGCAGCGTGCTCGCGATGTTCGAGCCGTGGTACGAGGAGAACGGCCCGGAGTTCCTGAACACCGCGTCCGGCGGCGGCAGTTGATCCTTGTGGCTCGCCTTGTGCGGGGCGTTGTCCAGGCCGGTGACGGTCAGGACGGCGCCCTTGAGGGCCGCCGGCACGGTGGCCGCCTTCGCCGGCGCGCGGTAGGTCCTGGCGCCCTTGGTGAAGTTGTGCAGCTGGGTGCCGAACGCCTTCTCGGCGGCGGCGACGTCACCGCTGACCGCGATGTAGTGCGGGGTGACGGAGGTGACCTTCAGACCGGCCGACTTCAGCCAGGACTTGACGGCGGCCACCTGGGCCTTGGTCGCGCCGAAGCGCCGCTGCGCCTGCTGGGCGCCGAGGAACTTGCCGTACGAGGCCGAGGACGGGTCGGAGACCGCCCTGGCGTACGCGGCGAGGCCGGCGGCGTCGCGGCCGGCCAGGTAGACCCGCGCGTCGACCTTGGCGCTGTCGGAGGTGGCCCCCTTGTCCGCCTTGGCCGTCGCCCACACGGGCTTGGTGCCCGCGAGCGCGTTGCGCCCCGGGGTGTCCGCGGCGTGCGCCGCGGGTATGCCGAGCGCCAGCGCACCGGCGAGCATCGGAAGCGTCGCCGCCATGCTCACTCCGGCGCGCGCGATGGCGCGGTTGGATCTCATAGAACCCCCTGCGATGCGGTTCCGTTCGGAACGCAATGAGTGGTTGGGCCTCGTGTGATCCGCGTAGAGCCGCGGCGGTTCGGCCCGGGAATGGATCACGCGATCGGGGGCCACTCTTCCCGATGAACCGTTCATGCCAGGGGAATGGGCAGGCCAAGAGAAACCCAAGGAACCGTCAGTGACGGTGGGCGGAAGGCGAATTGCCGCTTTCGCGCGCTCGCGGGGGGTGCGTCCGGGTCATGAACGGGGCGCCCGGGTCATGAACGGGGCGCCCGGACCACGCACGGGGCCGCCCGGCTCCCGCACGGGGCACTCGGATCACCCACGGACCGTCCGTATCACGCACGCGGCGCGGCGCCGCGCTCCCGGAGCATGTCGGCCATCAGCCGGATCTCCGACTGCTGGGCGTCCACCATGCCCTGCGCGAGCCGCTTCTCCACGCCCACCGTGCACCTGGCGGCGCAGGCCTCGGCCATGTGGATGCCGCCCTTGTGATGGGCCGTCATCAACCGGAGGTAGAACACCTCCGCCTGCCTGCCGTTGAGTTCGCCGAGCCGCTTGATCTCCGCGTCGGTCGCCATGCCGGGCATCAGGGCCCCGTCCTTGCCGGCCGGCGTCCCGCCCATGCCCATCCAGGCCATCGGCCCGCGCGCCGACACCTTCGGCAGCCCCCACAGATCGAGCCAGCCCAGCAGCATGCCGCGCTGGTTGGCCTGCGTCTGCGCGATGTCGTAGGCCAGACGGCGCACTTCGGCGTCGGTGGTGCGGTCGCGCACGATGTACGACAGCTCGACGGCCTGCTGGTGGTGGACCGCCATGTCCCGCGCGAACCCGGCGTCGGCGGACTCCGCGGCGGGTGTGCGGCCCGCCGGGCCGGTGGAGCCGTCGCGGCCGCCGTGCGCGCCGGCGCCGTCCTCCGCGACCGCGTACGTGATCGCCCCGGTCGCCAGCAGTGCGGTGGCCGCGGCCCCCGCGATCAGCCCGGCGAGCCTCACCGGCCCAGCCCGCCGCTGCAGGTGGCCCCCGGCTCCGGCGTCTGCGCGCCCTGCACGAACCGCGCGAGGAACCTGTCGACGTCCGGGTCGCCGGCGCCCTTCACCGTGCGCTGGTGCCCCCAGGCGCTGAGCATGATCGGGTCCTTCTGGTCCTGGTCCGGACTCATCAGCGTGTACGGCGTGGCGCGCACCTTCGCCGCGAGCGCGGCCACGTCGGCCTTGGGCGCCCTGTCGTTGTACGTCACCCAGACCGCGCCGTGCTCCAGCGCGTGCACGGCGTTCTCGTTGCGGACCGGCTCGGTGTAGACCTTGCCGTCGCAGTTCTGCCAGACCGGGTTGTGGTCGCCGCCGACCGGGGGCTCCATCGGATACGTCACCGGCTTGGCGGTGTGGGTCCGGCCCAGCTCGCCCTTCCAGGTCCGCACGCCGTCCGCGCCGGTGACGAAGTGCCCGGAGCCGCCCTTGGCGCCGCCGCCCGCCCCGCCGCGGGTCCGGCTCCTGCCGTCGCCGCCGGAGCCGTCCATGCCCTTCGCCGAAGGCGGCTTGTCGTCACCGGACCGCGCCTGGACCAGCACCACCCCGCCGACGGCCAGGCCCGCCGCCACCGCCACGCCCGCCGCGATCGCCAGCAGCCGGGTGCGCCGCCGGCGGGCCTGCTGCGAACGGCGCATCTCCTCTATGTGCGCCCTGCGCTGGTCGGTGCCGGTCTGGTGGGCGGAACCCATGGCGGAGTCCTTCGGTGAGCGGGGGACGGACGGGCCCGCTGATCGTAGTGGGACCGGCGGGACGGACGGGAGGGCGCGAGGAAGCGCGCCGATAACTTGAATGCGCGATGCGCATTATTTACCCTGCACGCATGCGGCTCCTGCGCTCCACCGACCTGGCACTGCGCGTCCTGATGAGACTCGCCGTCGCCGGCGGGACGAGCCCCACGACCCGGCAGGTCGCCGAGGACATGGACGTGCCGTACACGCACGCGGCGAAGGTGGTCGCCGAACTCACCCATATGGGCCTGGTCACCGCCCGGCGCGGCCGGGGCGGGGGGCTCACCCTCACCGAGCCCGGGCGCACGGCCTCCGTGGGCGCCGTGGTGCGCGCCTTCGAGGGCGGGGGCGAGGCCGACGTCGTCGACTGCGAGGGCAGCGGCCAGGGCGGCACGCCGTGCCCGCTGCGCTCGGGCTGCCGGCTGCGGGGCACGCTGCGCCGGGCCCGGGAGGCGTTCTTCGCGACGCTGGACCCGGTGACGATCGGCGACCTCGTCGCGGAGCCGACGGGCCCGCTGCTGCTGGAGATCGGCAGGGCGCCGTAGAACCGGGCGGTGCCGGGCCTCTGCCGAGGGCCGCCGCGGTCCGGGCGGTGCCGGGCAGCGGCAGGCTCCCGTGGACCGGGCGGGCCCCGGGCGGGCGGCGCGGCGAGGAACACGACGGACGCAGACGACGGACGACAGGCGACAGACCACAGACGACAGGGCGCCGGACCACAGACGACAGGGCGCCGGACCACAGACGACAGGGCGCCCCCGGGAGAAGACCGCAGCGGTCTTCTCCCGGGGGCGCCCTGTCCCACAACAACACCGCACCGCATCAGGTGCGCCGCCCCGCCCCATGGCCGGCGCGGGGCGGCGGCGGCCTCAGTTGTCCTTGGCCAGCCAGAGGTCCGGGCCGAACACCTCGTAGTGGATGTCGGCCGGGGCGACGCCCTTGCCGATCAGCTGGCTGCGCACGGCCCGCATGAAGGGCAGCGGACCGCACAGGTACGCGTGCGTGCCGGCCGGCACCTCGACGTCCGCGAGGTCGACGAGGCCGGGCCGCCCGGCGTCCTCCTCGCCCTCGCCGAGCTGCTCGTAGAAGAAGACCGTCCGCCCCTCGGGCAGCTTGGCCGCGTAGGCCTGGTGGTCCGTGCGCAGCGCGTGCGCGGCGGGGGAGCGGTCGGCGTGCACCACGGTCACCGGGGCCCGGTGCCCGGTGAGGGCCAGCTGCTCCAGCATGGCGACCATGGGGGTCACGCCGATGCCGGCGGAGGCGAGCAGCAGCGGTGCGCCGGTGTCCTCCAGGACGAGGTCGCCGTAGGGGGCCGACAGCTGCAGGACGTCGCCCACCCGCACCCGCGCGTGCAGGTGGTTGGAGACCTCGCCGTCGGGCGTCGTGGCGTCGCCGCTCACCCGCTTCACGGCGAACTGCCGCACCGGCGAGCCGGGGGCCGCGGTCAGGCTGTACTGGCGGATCTGGCGGGCGCCGTCGGGGAGCGTGACGCCGACCGAGACGTACTGGCCGGCGCGGTAGCCGGGCACCGGGCCGTCGTCGACGGGGCGCAGCCGGAAGGTGGCCACGTCGGCGGTCTCCTCGATCCGCTCGACGACCTTCCACTCGCGCCAGCCGCGCTGCTCGCTCTGCTCGTACAGCCGCTTCTCGATGGCGATGAGGGCGTTGGCCATCAGCCAGTAGACGTCGGTCCAGGCGGCGGCGACCTCGGGGGTGACCGCGTCGCCGAGGATCTCGGCTATGGCGGCGAACAGGTGCTCGTGGACGATCGGGTACTGCTCGGGGGTGACGCCCAGCGAGGCGTGCTTGTGCGCGATGCGGGAGAGCATCAGGTCCGGCCGCTGGTCGGGGTGGTCCACCAGGTGGGTGGCGAAGGCGGCGATGGAACCGGCCAGGGCCTGCTTCTGGGTCCCCGCGGCCTGGTTGCCGCGGTTGAACAGGTCGCGCAGCAGCTCGGGGCGGGCGTCGAACATGCGGGCGTAGAAGCGCTCGGTGATCTCGCCGATGGCCGCACCGACGGCGGGCAGGGTGGCGCGGACGGTGGCTGCTGACTGCTCGGACAGCATCGGGACTCCTCGAGGGTTCGGTCGCTCGGCTGATCAGAACCGTAGGAAAATTGGTATCTCAGATGCAAATTAAGAGGGCGTGGTCTCGGTCACGCCGGGAAGACTCCGGCAGGACTCCGGCCATTACGGATGACGGTGCGAGCAGGCAAGATGGGCGGCAGAGCAGTGCGGCACAGCACCGCGCCCGCCGTACGCCCGGCGTTCCGGCTCCGTACGGCCGGGCGATCGGGGCGCGCAACGCGCGTGAAACGGTGGTGTGGTGTGATGCTCAGGTGCCCGACCGTCTCCCCGTGATACGGGGGCACAGGCGGCCTGACCAGCAAGGATGGGGAAGCGGAAGATGGACAAGCAGCAGGAGTTCGTGCTCCGGACGTTGGAGGAGCGCGACATCCGGTTCGTACGCCTGTGGTTCACGGACGTGCTGGGCTTCCTGAAGTCCGTGGCCGTGGCCCCCGCCGAGCTGGAGCAGGCCTTCGACGAGGGCATCGGCTTCGACGGCTCCGCCATCGAGGGCTTCGCCCGGGTCTACGAGTCCGACATGATCGCCAAACCGGACCCGTCCACCTTCCAGATCCTGCCCTGGCGCGCCGAGGCCCCCGGCACCGCCCGCATGTTCTGCGACATCCTCATGCCGGACGGCTCCCCCTCCTTCGCCGATCCGCGCTACGTCCTCAAGCGCGCCCTCGCCCGCACCTCCGACCTGGGCTTCACCTTCTACACCCACCCGGAGATCGAGTTCTTCCTGCTGAAGAACCGCCCCCTCGACGGCTCGCGCCCGACCCCCGCCGACAACTCCGGCTACTTCGACCACACCCCGCAGGCCATCGGCATGGACTTCCGCCGCCAGGCGATCACCATGCTGGAGTCGATGGGCATCTCGGTGGAGTTCTCCCACCACGAGGGCGCCCCGGGCCAGCAGGAGATCGACCTGCGCTACGCCGACGCGCTCTCCACCGCCGACAACATCATGACCTTCCGGCTGGTCATGAAGCAGGTGGCGCTGGAGCAGGGCCTCCAGGCGACCTTCATGCCCAAGCCCTTCTCGGAGTTCCCCGGCTCGGGCATGCACTCGCACCTGTCCCTCTTCGAGGGCGACCGCAACGCCTTCTACGAGTCCGGCGCGGAGTACCAGCTCTCCAAGGTGGGCCGCTCCTTCATCGCCGGCCTGCTGCGCCACGCCGCCGAGATCTCCGCGGTCACCAACCAGTGGGTCAACTCCTACAAGCGCATCTGGGGCGGCTCCGAGCGCACCGCCGGCGCGGGCGGCGAGGCCCCGAGCTACATCTGCTGGGGCCACAACAACCGCAGCGCCCTGGTCCGCGTCCCGATGTACAAGCCCGGCAAGACCGGCTCCGCCCGCGTGGAGGTCCGCTCCATCGACTCCGGCGCGAACCCCTACCTCGCCTACGCCGTCCTGCTGGCCGCCGGCCTCAAGGGCATCGAGGAGGGCTACGAGCTCCCGCCGGGCGCCGAGGACGACGTCTGGGCCCTGTCCAACGCCGAACGCCGCGCCATGGGCATCGAGCCCCTCCCGCAGAACCTCGGCGAGGCCCTCACCCTCATGGAGGGCAGCGACCTGGTCGCCGAAACCCTCGGCGAACACGTCTTCGACTTCTTCCTCCGCAACAAGAAGCAGGAGTGGGAGGAGTACCGCTCCGAGGTCACGGCGTACGAGCTGCGGAAGCATCTGCCGGTGCTGTAGGGGTGAGGGGCGGCGGCCGGCGGGCCGCTCCGGCGCGCGGGGCGCACGGCCACGGATCGTCGGCCACCGATCGTCGGCCCCGGGTCGTCGGCCACCGATCGTCGGCCCCGGGTCGTCGGCCACCGATCATCGGCCCCGGGTCGTCAGCCCGGCCTGGCCCCGGGTACGGAGACCGGTGCGGGTCGCTTGCTGCGCGCGGATGGGCGGGGACGGCTGTCGCTGGCTAGAGTCGTCCCGTCACACCTGGTTGTGGGGACAGCCAGAGCGTCGTGGGGAGGGGCCTGCACCACATGAGTCGTCGCTCCAGCAGCGTGGCCGGCGTCTGGGCCGAGTTGCAGAGGCAGCAGCAGCGACAGGCCGAGGCGGAGAACCGGCGGCGGAGACAGGAGGCGCAGCAGGCACGTGCCCGTCAGCGTCTCGCCGACCGCAGTCACCGCGAGTACCGCCAGGCGGAGGCGCTGCGCCGTACCGAGGAACTGGACGCACAGGTCGCGTCGCTGCAGGGCCTTCTCGCCTCGGGGTGCCGGGCGCCGGCTTTCGGCGCCGCCTCCCTGATGCGGCCCGAAGAGGTCGCGCCGTTCGCACCCGGGCCACTGGCCCAGCCGGTACCGATGCCGGACTTCGCCCACTACCAGGCGCAGGGCGGGTGGACGGCCGGCCGTCGGGCACAGGCCCAGGCCGAGGCGCGGGCACGCTTCGAGCGGGACTGGTACGCCGCTCAGGCGGCGGAGGCGCAGCGGCAGCAACAGCTGGCGTCGTACCAGCGGGAGTACCAGCGGTGGGCCGACGCCCAGCTCGCGGACGTGCGGCGGCACAACGCCGGAGTCGCCGAGCTGACCGAAGGGGTCAGGCGCCGCGACCCGGACGCCGTGGTCGAGTACTTCTCCGCCGCCCTCTACGCGTCGACCGCCTGGCCGGAGGGCTTTCCGCGGCAGGTGGCGGCGGCCTACGACGCGGCGGCCGGACAGCTGGTGCTGGACTGGGAACTGCCCGCCTACGACGTCGTACCCGGGACCAAGTCCGTCCGGTACATGCCCAGCGTGGACCAGGACAAGGAGACCGCCCGGCCGGTGAGCCAGCGCCGGGCCCTGTACCGGGAGGTTCTCGCCCAGTGCATGCTGCTCGTCCTGCACGAACTCTTCGCCGCGGACGAGCCCGGCGCGCTCGACTCGGTGGCCCTGAACGGGTTCGTGGAGGGGCACGATCCCACGACGGGGCGGCCGGGCCGCATCTGTCTGGCGACCGTCATGGTGCCGCGCTCGACGTTCCGCGAGCTGCACCTGGCACAGGTCGCCCCCCTCAGCTGCCTGGCCGACGCGCTGAAGGGGCAGCTCTCGGCCCGTCCCGACCAGCTCGCGCAGGTGCGGCCGGGCCGCCGGCCCCCGGACGTCGGCAACCGTGTCGTCACGCACGGCAGCGACGAGGAACCCGACCTGTACACCATGGACCCGATCGCCTTCGAGAACCTCGTCGCCGAACTCTTCCGGGCCATGGGGATGCAGGCGGTCACCACCCAGCGCTCGAACGACGGCGGGGTGGACGTCGACGCGCTGGACCCGACCCCGATCCGGGGCGGGAAGATCGTCGTGCAGGTGAAGCGCTACCGCAACACCGTGCCGCCCACAGCCGTGCGCGACCTGTACGGGACGGTGCAGGACGCCGGCGCCAACAAGGGCGTGCTGGTGACGACCTCGGGTTTTGGCCCCGGCTCGCACACGTTCGCCAACGGCAAGCCGCTGGAGCTGATCCCGGGAGCCGAACTCGTCGACCTGCTGCACCGTCACGGCCTCCGCGGACGCCTCGGCGACGGCGGCCGCCGCGACGGCCGCACCGGAGCACCCTCCGCGCCGTCGGTCCCGGAACCCCGGATGCCCGACGACCACAACGTCCTGGGCATGTCGTGGACCGGAGGCGTAGCCCTGGACGTGTGCGCTCTCGTCTGCCGCGGCAGCCGGGTCGTCACCGAGGACCACTTCGTCTTCTACAACAACCGGCGGACACCGGACGGCGCCGTGCGCACCGTCCCCGCCGCCGCGCCCGACAAGGCCGCGATCCAGGTGTCCTTCGACGCGCTGCCGGGTGAGGCCGACCGGTTCGTGCTGGTGGCCGCCGTCGACCCGGAGGCCGACCCGGACGCCGACCTCTCCGGTTTCACAAACGCGTGCATCCGGCTCCTCGATCCCGGCCTGGCCGAACTCGCGCGACTCGACGTCTCCGACGGCCGGCCCGGCGAGACCGCCCTGGTCCTCGGCTCCTTCCGCCGCAGGCCCAACGGCGACTGGCAGTTCGTCCTCGGCGGCAAGGGCTACACCGGCGGTCTGGAGG
Organism: Streptomyces sp. NPDC004065; assembly: GCF_044903565.1. NCBI lineage: Bacteria > Bacillati > Actinomycetota > Actinomycetes > Kitasatosporales > Streptomycetaceae > Streptomyces > Streptomyces sp. NPDC004065. The sequence continues at coordinate 80,018 of NZ_JBJDQT010000011.1, forward strand.
AGCTCGTCAAGGACTACGGGATCGAGGTGGAGTAGACCCGGAGTGGAGGCGCGGGCCGCCAAGAGGGACGCTTGGGGAATGGAGTCGCTGATGCGGCCGGCTCCGCCGGTGGGAGCAGGTGGCCACCCCGGCCGGGTCCTCTTCACGCTGATGCAGTGCCTGCCCTTCCTGCTCGGGCTGGCCGTGCTGGTCATCGAGCTGACCCCCGCGCACTTCCTCTACACCGGGCCCATGCTCACCGCCATCCCCGCGCTGGCGGCGGTCGCCCTGGGGCCCAGGGGCACCATGGGCGCGGCCGCCTTCGCGGTGGCGATCAGCGCGACCACCGCGACGTACAACGCGGCCTGGGGCAGCCTCCAGGTGTACACCAACTTCCTGGCGCTCGCCCTGGTCGCCGTGGCCGGGTTCATCAGCAGCACCGCCGTGCAGGCACGCCGGCAGAAGATGATCGACGAGCTCGACCAGGTGCGCCGGATCGCCGTGGCGGCGCAGGACGTGGTCCTGCATCCGGTGCCGGCGCGGATGGGGCCGGTCTCGGCGGGCAGCCTGTGCCTGGTGGCCGGGACGGGCGCCCAGGTGGGCGGGGATCTGTACGAGGCGGTGCAGACCCGCTACGGCGTCCGGCTGATCGTGGGGGACGTCCGCGGCAAGGGACTGTCCGCGGTGCGGGCCGTCGCGGCGGCGCTGGGCGCGTTCCGGGAGGCCGTGCACTACGAGGACGACCTGGTCGAGGTCATGAACCGCTGCACCGCCGCGCTGCGGCGCGAAGCCCTGATGCCGGGGGCGTACGAAGCGGAGATCCTGCTGGAGGGGTTCACCACGGCACTGATCGCCCAGGTGCCGGACGAACCCGTGGTGCACCTGGTCAACCGGGGTCATCCACCGCCGATGCTGCTGCACCGGGGGAAGGCCACCCCCCTGATGCCGTCCACGCCCCTGCCGCCGCTCGGCCTGGAGGACCTCGTCACCGGCCTCCCCGGCAAGCCCGAGACCTACCCGTTCCTCCCCGGCGACCGTCTGCTGCTGTACACCGACGGCGTGATCGAGGCCCGCGACCGCGAGGGGGAGTTCTTCGGCCTGCCGGAGACCATGGAGGCGATCGCCGCCGGCACGACCCCGTCCCAGTTCCTCGAGCGACTGCATCACTCCCTGATCCGCCACACCGGCGGCGACCTGGCCGACGACGTGGCGGTGATCCTCGCCGACCGGCACGAGATCTGAGCCCTGCTGGTGCGGAACCTTCCGGCGCCGGGGGGTCCGGCACACGCGTCCGCGCGGTGCCGGACCGCACGGTACGACCGCGGGTGACACAGCAGCCGTACATCCTTGTACAACCTTTTCGTTCCGAGCCCTGTCCTGGTGTGCAGCACAAGGTCGTGTACGGAGGGAAACCGTGAGAGTGCGCGAGGGACGGTGGGCGGCCGGGGTCGCCGGTGGGGTGCTGGCACTGGCCGGCCTGGGGGTCGGTGGGGCGGCCGGGACGGCCGCGGCGGACGGGGCCGGGCTGGAGGTCCGCTCCGACTTCACGCACTACACGCTGGAGGCGACGCCCTACACCGACGTGGGCAGCTCCGGGGACGGCCTCACGCTGCTGAACACCGGCACGAAGACGGTGAAGTCGTACACGATCACGGTCGACTACACCTCCCTCAAGGGGATCGCCGAGGTCACCCTGCCCGGGTGCGGGCAGAAGTCCGAGGGCGTGCTGAGCTGCTCGCCCGCCTATCCGCCCGGCCCGGGCAAGGGGGCGTCGCTGGGCACGCTCAGCGCGCGGACCCTGAAGGGCGCGAAGGCCGGCGCCACCGGCGAGATACGGATCGGCGGTCAGGCGGACGGCGTGGCCATGGCCGAGAAGGTCTGGAAGGTCACCGTCAAGGACGTCGGGCTGGTCGCGGACCGCACGATCGGGACCGTCGCCGGCAAGGTGCAGCCGGGATCCCTGGTGCGGCCGGGCATCGGGTACACCCACTACGGCGCCGCGGCGCTCGACGGCGCGTACTTCCTCATGTACGCCTCGGGCGCCTCGTTCCAGCAGGAGTTCGGCAACTGCACGTACGGCACGATGCCCGTCCGGATGGACGGCGACCCCGACGGTGAACTCACCGACCTGTCCTACCCGGCGGCCCTCTGCCACGTCGAGGACACCATCGAGCCGGGGCAGTCCTACGACCTGTACCCGGGCGAGCTGAAGATCGCCGCCGATGTGCGGGGCGCCAATTGGTCCGTCTCCCGGGCCAGGCCCGAGGATCTGAGGAAGCTCACCGACGTCCACGCCGGGCACGGCCCGAAGCTCGGGCTCGTGCCGCGGCCCGCCGACGCGCCGGAGGGCAGGCCCCGGCTGTCGCTGCGCGACGTCGTCTACACGGTCGACAACACCACCGACATCGCGGCGGTCGGGGCCTCGGTGCGGGGGCGCCCGGGCGGGACCGTCACCGCGGAGATCGGGTTCCGCAACAACGGCCCCGCGCGCACGGCCACCTGGACCGGCAGCAGGCCCATCGAGGACCCCTCGGTGCAGACCACCTTCACCGTCCCGGCCGGCACGACCGTGGTGAAGGTGCCGGAGCGGTGCCACACGACGATCGACGGGAAGTACTCCACCGCGCCCGGCGGCAAGGTCTACGCGTGCGTGCAGAAGACCACGGACTGGGTGATCGAGAACGGCGCACGGCTGGTGTGGTCCTTCGGACTGCGCATCGACAGGCCGTCCGCCCTCGCCCCCGGCAAGGTCACCCTGAAGGTCCTCAGCGAGAGCGACAGCGACCCGGAGAACGACACCGCCGCCGTCACGGTGACGGTGCCGGGCGGGGGCGCGACCACGGGCGGCGGCACCACGGCCGGCGGCGGCGACTCCGGCGGCGACGGGAACGGGGGCACCTCCGGCGGTACCGCCGCGTCGGGCGGTACGACGACCGGTGGCAACGCCCAGGAGTCCTCCGTGACCGGCGGCTCCATGGCCGGCACCGGCGCCGGCACACTCCCCTGGATCGCCGGAACGGCGGGCCTCCTCGCCGTGACCGCGGGAGCCGGCGTCTTCGTCCTGGCCCGCCGCCGCAGGAGCGGCGCCTGACCGGTCCCCGCGAGCGGTCACCCCGGCTTCCCGGTGCTCCCCGACGGCCGTCGGGGAGCACTGCGGTTAGGCTCTGGCCAGGACGAACAGGGCGGGCTCGATCCGACGGGAGGCCGGGATGACGGCGCCGGGGCGCAGGAGCAGTACCTTCACACGGCTGCTGCGGCACGGCTTCACCGATGCCTCGGCCGCCGAACGCCTCCTGGACGGCCCCGAGCTGGCGCCGGTCAGGAACGACCCGGTGCTGCTCGAGGCGCTCGGCGCCACCGCCGACCCGGATCTGGCGCTCGGCGGACTGGTCCGGCTGCTGGAGGCCCAGCCCGGACCCACCGCCCGGCGGGAGCTGCTCGACACGCTGATAGCGGCCAAGCCGCTGCGCGACCGCCTGCTCGGGGTGCTCGGCGCCTCCGCCGCGCTCGGCGACCACCTCGCCCGGCACTCCGGCGACTGGCACGCCCTCGTCACCTACGAGCCCCGCGACCTGCACCCGGGCGTGGAGGAGTTCGAGCGCGGGCTCGCCGGGGCCGACGACCCGGTGTCGCTGCGCGTCGCCTACCGGCGCTGCCTGCTGTCCATCGCCGCCCGCGACGTGTGCGGCACCATCGGCGTCGCCGAGACCGCCGCCGAGCTCGCCGACCTCGCCACCGCCACCCTGCGCGCCGCGCTGCGGCTGGCCCGCGCCGCCGCGCCCGGGGACGACGCGCTGTGCCGGCTCGCGGTCATCGCGATGGGCAAGTGCGGCGGCCACGAACTGAACTACGTCTCCGACGTCGACGTCATCTTCGTCGGCGAGGCCGCCGACGGCGCCGACGAGGCCAAGGCGCTCCGGGCCGCCACCCGGCTGGCCTCGCACATGATGCGGATCTGCTCCGAGACGACCGTCGAGGGGTCGATCTGGCCCGTCGACGCCAATCTGCGGCCCGAGGGCAGGAACGGCCCGCTGGTGCGCACGCTCAGCAGCCATGTCGCCTACTACCAGCGGTGGGCCAAGACCTGGGAGTTCCAGGCCCTGCTCAAGGCCCGCCCGGTGGCCGGCGACCGCGCGCTCGGCGAGGAGTACGCCGCCGCGCTCAGCCCGATGGTGTGGCAGGCCGCCGAACGCGAGAACTTCGTCGCCGACGTGCAGAAGATGCGCCGGCGGGTGGTGGAGAACATCCCCGCCGCCGAGGTCGAGCGCGAGCTCAAGCTCGGGCCCGGCGGCCTGCGGGACGTCGAGTTCGCCGTACAGCTGCTGCAGCTGGTGCACGGGCGGACCGACGCGTCGCTGCGCAGCGGAAGCACGCTGGAGGCGCTCAAGGCGCTCGCGGCGGGCGGCTACGTGGGCCGGGCCGACGCCGTGCAGCTCGACGAGGCCTACCGGTTCCTGCGGGCCATGGAGCACCGCATCCAGCTGTTCCGGCTGCGGCGCACCCACCTGGTCCCCGAGGACGAGGCCGATCTGCGGCGGCTCGGGCGCTCGCTCGGGCTGCGCAGCGACCCGGTCGCCGAGCTGGTCCGGGAGTGGAAGCGGCACACCGGCGCGGTACGCCGGCTGCACGAGAAGCTGTTCTACCGGCCGCTGCTCGACGCCGTCGCCCAGCTCGCGCCCGGCGAGACCCGGCTGAGCGCCGAGGCGGCCCGGGAACGGCTGGTCGCGCTCGGCTACGCCGACCCGGCGGCGGCGCTGCGGCACCTGGAGGCGCTGGCCTCCGGCGTCAGCCGCAAGGCCGCGATCCAGCGCACCCTGCTGCCCGTGCTGCTCGGGTGGTTCGCCGACTCCGCCGACCCGGACGCGGGACTGCTGAACTTCCGCAAGGTGTCCGACGCGCTCGGCAAGACCCCGTGGTACCTGCGGCTGCTGCGCGACGAGGGCGCGGCCGCGGAGAACCTCGCCCGGGTGCTGTCCGCCGGCCGGCTCGCGCCCGACCTGCTGATGCGGGCGCCGGAGGCGGTCGCGCTGCTCGGCGACACGGGCGGCGGCGCGGACGGCGGCGGCGGGCTGGAACCGCGCGGGCGGGCGCAGCTGGAGCAGGAGATGCTGGCCGCCGTGCGGCGCGCGGACAGCGCCGAGCAGGCGGTCACCGCGGCGCGCGGCGTGCGGCGGCGGGAGCTGTTCCGCACGGCCGCGGCGGACATCGTCAGTTCCTACGGCACCGAGGCACAGCCCGCCGAGGCCGACCAGGGGGCGCTGGTGGACCGGGTGGGCGCCGCCGTGTCCGACCTGACGGCGGCCACGCTGGCGGGAACCCTGCGGGCGGTCGTGCGGGAAGGGTGGGGCGACGGCGACGACGCCCTGCCGACCCGGTTCGCGATCATCGGCATGGGGCGGTTCGGCGGGCACGAGCTGGGCTACGGCTCCGACGCGGACGTGCTGTTCGTGCACGAGCCGCGGGACGGTGTGGACGAGCGGGAGGCCGCCCGCGCGGCGAACCGGGTGGTCACCGAGATGCGGCGGCTGCTGCAGGTGCCGAGCGCGGACCCGCCGCTGCTGATCGACGCGGATCTGCGGCCCGAGGGGAAGTCCGGGCCGATGGTGCGCACCCTGACGTCGTACGAGGCGTACTACCGGCGGTGGTCGCTGGTGTGGGAGGCACAGGCGCTGCTGCGGGCGGAGCCGGTGGCGGGGGACGAGGAGCTGGGGCGGCGGTTCGTCGAGCTGATCGACCCGCTGCGGTATCCGCGGGGCGGGCTCGGGGACGACGCGGTGCGCGAGATCCGGCGGCTGAAGGCGCGCATGGAGTCGGAGCGGCTGCCGCGGGGCGCCGATCCCAAGCTGCACACCAAGCTCGGGCCCGGGGGGCTGTCCGACGTGGAGTGGACCGTGCAGCTGCTGCAGATGCGGCATGCGGCGGAGGCGGGTGCGGGGGGTGGCGCCGGGCTGCGGACGACCCGGACCCGGGCGGCGCTGGCCGCGGCGCGGGAGGCGGGGCTGGTGTCGGAGGAGGAGGCGTCCATCCTCGACGAGGCGTGGGTGCTGGCCTCACGGGTGCGCAACGCGGTGATGCTGGTCCGGGGGCGGGCGGGGGACACGTTCCCCACGGAGCCGCGGGAGCTGGCCGCGGTGGGGCGTTATCTGGGGTACGGGCCCGGGCATGTCGGCGACATGCTGGACGCGTACCGGCGGACCGCCCGGCGGGCCCGGGCGGTCGTGGAGGAGCTGTTCTACGGGACGTGAGGTCCGGCGTCCGCGCCCGCGGGCGCGGTGTTCCGGCGTGGCCCGCACCGTCGGGCGGGTGCCGCCTTCGGCGGGGTGCGGGTGCGGTGCTACGCCTCCTCCGGCCGCAGGGCCGGGGAGACCCGGGGCAGGGTGTGGGGGAGGGCGCCGTACCAGGTGCGGGCCAGGGCGCAGCCGAAGGCCAGGCACAGGACGCCGCCCACCGCGTCCAGCCAGAAGTGGTTGGCCGTGGCGACGATGACCAGGAGCGTGGCCGCGGGGTACAGCAGGCCCAGCAGCCGTGCCCAGGGGACGGCGGCCAGGGCGAAGACGGTCAGCCCGCACCACAGGGACCAGCCGATGTGCATCGAGGGCATGGCGGCGTACTGGTTGGACATGTGCTTGAGGTCGCCGGAGGCCATCGAGCCCCAGGTGTGGTGCACCTGGACCGTGTCGACGAAGTGACCGCTCGTCATGAGGCGGGGCGGGGCCAGCGGGTACAGGTAATAGCCGAGCAGGGCCACGCCGGTGGTGGCGAACAGGGCGAGGCGGGCCGCCGCGTAGCGGCCCGGGTGGCTGCGGTAGAGCCACACCAGGACGCCGATCGTGACCACGAAGTGCAAGGTGGCGTAGTAGTAGTTCATGCCGATGATCAGCCAAGTGACCGAGTCGGCGGCATGGTTGACCGAGTGTTCGACGGCGATGCCCAGCCGGTGCTCGGCGAGCCAGACCCAGTCGGCGTTGCGCAGGGCCTGGGCCTTCTGCTCCGGGACCGCGTTGCGGATCAGTGAGTACGTCCAGTAGCTCACCGCGATCAGCAGGATCTCGAACCACAGGCGGGGATGGCGCGGGGTGCGCAGCCGCCGTAGCAGGGCCGGGCGTTCGTCGTCCGTGACAGGGGGCGGAACGGCCTCTTCCGGGCCATTCAGTCGCGTCACGGTCCTGTCACCCATAGGCACAGAGTCTGCCAGAAAAGCCACCGCCCGCCGGTCATCCGCGGGTGCGCCGCAGCGGCGCCCCTCCTCAGGGACGGTTCCGCTCCCCGGGGGCCGAGGCGGTCGAGCCGCGCACCACCAGTTCCGGCATGAAGACGAACTCGCTGTGCGGGGCCGGCGTCCCCCCGATCTCCTCCAGCAGCGTGCGCACCGCCGCCTGGCCCATGGCCGGCACCGGCTTGCGGATCGTCGTCAGCGGCGGGTCGGTGAAGGCGATGAGCGGCGAGTCGTCGAAGCCCACGACCGAGACGTCCCGGGGGACCTCCAGGCCGCGCTGCCGGGCCGCCCGTATCGCGCCCAGCGCCATCATGTCGCTGGCGCAGACGACGGCCGTGCAGCCGCGGTCGACGAGCGCCGTGGCCGCCGCCTGGCCGCCCTCCAGGGTGTACAGCGAGTGCTGCACCAGGCCGGACTCGATGGAGTCCGTGGCCAGGCCCAGCAGGTCCTGCATGGCGCGGACGAAGCCCTCTATCTTGCGCTGGACCGGGACGAAGCGCTTGGGGCCCACGGCCAGGCCGATGCGGGTGTGGCCGAGGGAGGCGAGGTGGGTGACCGCCAGGGTCATCGCCGCGCGGTCGTCCGGGGAGATGAAGGGCGCCTGCACCTTGGGGGAGAAGCCGTCCACCAGCACGTAGGGCACGCCCTGTGCGCGCAGTCGCTCGTAGCGCTCCATGTCGGCCGTGGTGTCCGCGTGCAGACCGGAGACGTAGATGATGCCGGCGACGCCGCGGTCCACCAGCATCTCGGTGAGCTCGTCCTCGGTGGAGCCGCCCGGCGTCTGGGTGGCCAGCACCGGGGTGTAGCCCTGGCGGGTCAGCGCCTGCCCGATGACCTGGGCCAGGGCGGGGAAGATCGGGTTCTCCAGCTCGGGCGTGATCAGGCCGACCAGGCCCTCGCTGCGCTGCCGCAGCCGCACCGGGCGCTCGTAGCCCAGTACGTCGAGGGCGGCCAGCACGGACTGGCGCGTGGTGGCGGCGACGCCCGGCTTGCCGTTGAGGACGCGGCTGACGGTCGCTTCGCTCACCCCCGCCTGGGCGGCGATGTCGGCAAGCCGTGTGGTCACAGGAGTGGACTGTACCGGTCGGGGCGTCATCGCGTTCCTCGTGTTCTGGTCGGCGTACCGGTCCGCAACGGGATGATTCCCCCGTCAGCGCCGTATGGCAAGAGCTTGCAGAGTCTTGCACAAGTGCTCGACGTCGTGCTGAGCGGCGAGGAATCAAGGGTCAGAGAGGCCAAGATCAGGTCACGGGCGGGTAACTCTCGCAGTCTCTTGCACTTTTTTGCTGCAAGGTCTTTCGTCGTGCTTGCAACGCTGTTACGTTCACCGTCGCCCGGCGGCGGCAATGACGCGGCCGGAAAGTCGGCAGGGACGGCGGACGGGACCGTCCCCTGCTACGGGCTTCACCCTCAAGGAGAACTCATGCGGCGTGGCATAGCGGCCAGCGCGCTGGTGGCGTCCCTCGCCCTCGCGGCGACGGCGTGCGGCGGGAGCGACAGCGGAAGCGGCAAGTCGGACGGTCCGGTGACCATCACCTGGTGGGACACGTCCAACGCCACCAACGAGGCACCGACGTACCAGGCCTTGGTCAAGCAGTTCGAAGCGGCCAACAAGAACATCAAGGTCAAGTACGTCAACGTGCCCTTCGACCAGGCGCAGAACAAGTTCGACACGGCCGCCGGCGCCAAGGGCGCCCCGGACATCCTGCGCTCGGAGGTCGGCTGGACCCCCGCCTTCGCCAAGAAGGGCTACTTCCTGCCGCTGGACGGCACCGAGGCCCTCGCCGACAAGGACAAGTTCCAGCCCAGCCTGATCAAGCAGGCCCAGTACGAGGGCAAGACCTACGGCGTGCCGCTGGTCACCGACACCCTCGCCCTCGTGTACAACAAGGCCCTCTTCCAGAAGGCCGGCATCACCGAGCCGCCCAAGACCTGGGAGGAGCTGAAGGCCGACGCCGCCAAGGTCAAGGCCAAGGCCGGCGTCGACGGCTACTGGGGCTCCACCCAGGCGTACTACGCCCAGAACTTCCTGTACGGCGAGGGCACCGACACCGTCGACGCCGCCGCCAAGAAGATCACCGTGAACTCGCCCGCCGCCAAGAAGGCCTACGGCACCTGGCTGAGCCTGTTCTCCGGCAAGGGCCTGCACAAGGCCGACACCACCGCCGACGCCTACGCCCACATCCAGGACGCGTTCGTCAACGGCAAGGTCGCCGCGATCGTCCAGGGCCCCTGGGAGATCACGAACTTCTACAAGGGTGCCGCGTTCAAGGACAAGTCCAACCTCGGCATCGCCACCGTCCCGGCCGGCTCCACCGGCAAGGCGGGCGCCCCGACCGGCGGCCACAACCTCTCGGTCTACGCCGGCTCGGACAAGGCGCACCAGGAGGCGGCGCTGAAGTTCGTGAAGTTCATGACCTCGGCGAAGTCCCAGGAGACCATCGCCCTGAAGAACTCCACGCTGCCCACCCGTGACGACGCCTACACCGCCCAGGTCAAGGCCGACCCCGGCATCGCCGGCTACCAGGGCGTCCTGGCCGCGGCCCAGCCGCGCCCGGCGCTGCCCGAGTACAGCTCCCTGTGGGGCCCGCTCGACACCGAGCTGCCCAAGATCGCCGGTGGCAAGGAGTCCCTGGACAAGGGCCTGAGCAACGCCGAGCTGGCGATCGGCAAGCTGGTGTCCGACTTCAGCAAGTGAGCCCGGGTGGCCGCCGGTCCCCCCGGGGGGAGGGGCCCGGCGGCCACCGGCCCGTGTGCCGTACTCCTGATCCGCAGAACCTCGAGAAGGTTGTCGAACCATGACAGTCGCCATCGACCGCGCGACCGGCAAGCGGCGCGGTGACCGCGGCCCGCGGCCCGGCCTGGGCGCGCGCCTGAAGAACGGCTACCAGAAGCACTGGTACGCCTACGTCATGATCGCCCCGGTGGCGGTCGTGCTCGGTGTCCTCGTGCTGTATCCGCTGGTGTACGGCCTCTACCTCACCCTCACCGACGCCAACAGCCTCAACACCGCGCGCACGATCGGCGTCAACCACATCGACGCCACCTACAAGTTCATCGGGCTCGACAACTACAAGGACATCCTGTTCGGGGCCACGTCGTACGACCGGTTCTGGTCGCACTTCATCTGGACGATCGTCTGGACCGCCGTGTGCGTCGCCCTGCACTACTCCATCGGGCTCGGCCTGGCGCTCCTGCTCAACCAGAAGCTGCGCGGGCGCACCTTCTACCGGCTGGTCCTGATCCTGCCGTGGGCCGTGCCCACCTTCGTCACCGTGTTCGGGTGGCGGTTCATGCTCGCCGACAGCGGCGTCATCAACGCCGCCCTCGACGCGCTGCACCTGCCCACACCCCTGTGGCTGGAGGACACCTTCTGGCAGCGGTTCGCCGCCATCATGGTGAACACCTGGTGCGGTGTGCCGTTCATGATGGTCTCGCTGCTCGGCGGACTGCAGTCCATCGACTCCTCGCTCTACGAGGCCGCCGAGATGGACGGCGCGAACGCCTGGCAGCGCTTCCGCCACGTCACCCTTCCGGGCCTGCGCTCGGTCAGCTCCACCGTCGTGCTCCTCGGCATCATCTGGACCTTCAACCAGTTCGCCGTGATCTTCCTGCTCTTCGGCAACACGGCCCCCGACGCGCAGATCCTTGTCACCTGGGCGTACTACCTGGGCTTCGGACAGCAGCCGCGTGACTTCGCTCAGTCGGCCGCCTACGGCATCCTGCTGCTGGCCATCCTGATCGTCTTCACCTCGTTCTACCGCCGCTGGCTGAACCGCAATGAGCAGCAGCTCGCGATCTGAGGCAGGAGTTCCCATGAGCACGACCACGCCCTCTCCCCTCAAGGGAGACCGCCCGGTGACACCGCAGGTTCTGGCCTCCCTGCCGGGCGACGCCGCCCGCCGGCGCCACAGGCGCGGCCTCGCCGCCGCCCTCGCCTCCCACGGCGTGCTGATCACGGGAAGCGTCGTCGCGCTGTTCCCGGTCGCCTGGCTGGTGTTCCTGTCCCTCGGGCCGGACAAGGACGACTACCTGCACCCCGGCGGCATCTGGCACAAGATGACGCTGGACAACTACGCGTACGTCCTGCAGCACACGAACTTCTTCGACTGGCTGAAGAGCTCGCTGATCGTCTCCCTGGGCACCACGGTGCTGGGCGTCATGGTCGCCGCGACCACCGGCTACGCGGTCTCCCGGATGCGCTTCCCGGGCTACCGCAAGTTCATGTGGGTGCTCCTGCTCACCCAGATGTTCCCGGTGGCCGTGCTGATGGTGCCGATGTACCAGATCCTCGCCGACCTGGAACTGATCGACACCTACCTCGGCCTGATCCTCGTCTACTGCTCCACCGCGGTGCCGTACTGCGCCTGGCTGCTCAAGGGCTACTTCGACACCATCCCCTTCGAGATAGACGAGGCCGGACGCGTCGACGGGCTCACCCCCTTCGGCACCTTCGCCCGGCTGATCCTGCCGCTCGCCAAGCCGGGGCTCGCGGTGGCCGCCTTCTACAGCTTCATCACCGCGTTCGGCGAGGTCGCCTTCGCGACGACGTTCATGCTGGACGACCAGAAGTACACGCTCGCCGTCGGCCTGCAGAGCTTCATCAGCGAGCACGACGCCCAGCGCAACCTGATGGCGGCGACCGCGGTACTGATCGCCATACCGGTCTCGGCCTTCTTCTACCTGGTCCAGAAGAACCTGGTCGCCGGCCTGACCGCGGGCGGCACGAAGGGCTGACCACCCCCGGCGGCAGGACTCCCGCGCGCCCGGGCGCGCGCGGGTGGGCGGCCGCGGTGCCCACCCCCGGCTCCTGCAGCGGGGGGTGCCCCCCTGACCCCGCCGGCACCGCGGCCGCATCGGCGGGCGGCGGCCCCTGACCGGCCGCCGCCCCCGACCGACGGCGCCTTCGCGGCCCGTCCCACGCCCGCCACGCCCGCTCGTCCCACGTCCGCTCGTCCCACGTCCGCTCGTCCCCCGCCCACCGGCCACTCGACCCGCCGGCCGTCGCCCCCCACCCCTGACCGAAACTCGCCTCGTATCAAGGACGCCATGAGCCAGCAGCACTTTCCGGCCGAATCCCCCCAGACCGAAGCGGCTGTCGCCACCGTCGCCGCCCCGCGCCGCGACTGGTGGCGGGACGCGGTGATCTACCAGGTCTATCCGCGCAGCTTCGCCGACGGCAACGGCGACGGCATGGGCGACCTGGAGGGCGTACGCTCCCGGCTGCCCTACCTGCGCGACCTCGGTGTGGACGCCGTGTGGCTCAGCCCCTTCTACGCCTCGCCGCAGGCCGACGCCGGCTACGACGTCGCCGACTACCGCGCCGTCGACCCCATGTTCGGCACCCTGCTCGACGCAGACGCGCTGATCCGCGACGCCCACGGGCTGGGCCTGCGCATCATCGTCGACCTGGTGCCCAACCACTCCTCCGACCAGCACGAGTGGTTCCGGCGCGCGGTCGCCGAGGGACCCGGCTCCCCGCTGCGCGACCGCTACCACTTCCGCCCCGGCAAGGGGAAGAACGGCGAACTGCCGCCCAACGACTGGGAGTCCATCTTCGGCGGCCCGGCCTGGACCCGGGTCACCGAACCGGACGGCACCCCCGGCGAGTGGTACCTGCACCTGTTCGCCCCCGAGCAGCCCGACTTCAACTGGGACCACCCGGCCGTCGGCGACGAGTTCCGCTCCATCCTGCGGTTCTGGCTCGACATGGGCGTGGACGGCTTCCGCATCGACGTGGCCCACGGCCTGGTCAAGGCCGAGGGCCTGCCCGACCTCGGCAGCCACGACCAGCTGAAGCTGCTGGGCAACGATGTCATGCCGTTCTTCGACCAGGACGGCGTCCACGCCGTCTACCGGCAGTGGCGCCACATCCTCGACGAGTACTCCGGGGAGCGCATCTTCGTCGCCGAGGCCTGGACGCCGACCGTCGAGCGCACCGCTCTGTACGTCCGCCCCGACGAGCTGCACCAGGCGTTCAACTTCCAGTACCTGGGCACCGACTGGGACGCCGAGGAGCTGCGCACGGTCATCGACCGCACCCTGGAGGCCATGCGCCCGGTCGGCGCCCCGGCCACCTGGGTGCTGTCCAACCACGACGTCACCCGGCACGCCACGCGCTTCGCCAACCCGCCCGGCCTCGGCACCCAGATCCGCACCGCCGGCGACCGCGAGCTCGGACTGCGCCGCGCCCGCGCGGCCACCCTGCTGATGCTGGCCCTGCCCGGCTCGGCCTACGTCTACCAGGGCGAGGAACTCGGCCTGCCGGACGTGGTGGACCTGCCCGACGAGGTGCGCCAGGACCCCGCGTACTTCCGCGGCGCGGGCCAGGACGGCTTCCGCGACGGCTGCCGGGTGCCGATCCCCTGGACCCGCACCGGCTCCTCCTACGGCTTCGGCGACGGCGGCAGCTGGCTTCCGCAGCCGGCCTCCTGGGGCGAGCTGAGCGTCGAGGCCCAGCAGGGCGTGCCCGGCTCCACCCTCGAGCTGTACCGCGAGGCGCTGGCCGCCCGCCGCGCCCACCCGGACCTCGGCGCGGGCGAGGCGGTGCAGTGGCTGCGCGCCCCCGAGGGCGTGCTGGCCTTCCGCCGCGGCGAGTTCGTGTGCGTGGCCAACACCAGCGGCGAGTCCGTCACGACCCCCGCCTACGGCCGCGTCCTGCTCAGCAGCGGCGAGATCACCGAGGCGGACGGCGAGGCCAAGCTCCCCTCCGACACCACGGTGTGGTGGACCACGGCCTGAGCCGGCCGCCGGCCCCGCCACGCGGCCGCCGGCACCCCCACGCGGGCCCGCGGTCCCTCTCGGGACGGCGGGCCCGCGTCGCTTCCGGGGCGGTGGGCCCGCGTGGGGCCCGTGTCGCTTCCGGGACGGCGGGCCCGCGTGGGGCCCGTGTCGCTTCCGGGGTGGCGCCCCGCGCCGGTTCCGGGGCGGCGGTCCCACGTCGGTTCCCGGGCGCGGTCCCACGTCGGTTTCGCAAGTCGTTTCGTCCGTTTTCAGGGCCCGCCGTCCGTCCGGGGCGGCGGGCCCCGGTGCGCCCGGGACGGACACGGACCAGGTCAACTGGGGCCAGTCGGGCCTTATTTCGCGTAGATGACAGGAGCATGTCCGGGGTATTGACCGCCGGGGTCGGGGCTCGTACGGTCTGCTGCACCGCGAGTGGTTGAAAACTTGCAGAAACTCCCTTCAAGGATCGGGGCCTCCCCAGGGCCTTGCAGCAGACCTTTTGAGTCCTTCAACGGAGAAGGAAACCCCCACATGGCCAACAGAGCCCTCTCCGGCGCCCTCGCCATAGCGGCGGCGGCGTCGGCCGTACTCGCCGTCCCCGCCGGGACCGCGTACGCCTCTCCGCCCGGCACCAAGGACGTCACCGCCGTCCTCTTCGAATGGAAGTACGCCTCCGTCGCCAAGGAGTGCACCGGCACCCTCGGCCCGGCCGGCTACGGATACGTCCAGGTCTCCCCGCCCGCCGAGCACGTCCAGGGCCCGCAGTGGTGGACCTCCTACCAGCCCGTCAGCTACCGGATCGCCGGCCGGCTCGGCGACCGGGCGGCGTTCCAGAACATGGTGAACACCTGCCACTCGGCGGGCGTGAAGGTCGTCGTCGACACGGTGATCAACCACATGTCGGCGGGCAGCGGCACCGGAACGGGAGGGTCGTCGTACACCAAGTACGACTACCCGGGCCTGTACTCGGTGTACGACTTCGACGACTGCACCTCCCAGATCAGCAACTACCAGGACCGCTGGAACGTCCAGCACTGCGAACTGGTGGGCCTCGCCGACCTGGACACCGGCGAGGACTACGTCCGCAGGACCATCGCGGGCTACATGAACGACCTGCTCTCCCTCGGCGTCGACGGCTTCCGCGTCGACGCCGCCAAGCACATCCCCTCCGCCGACCTGGCGAACATCAAGTCCCGCCTCACCAACCCGAACGCCTACTGGAAGCAGGAGGTCATCTACGGGTCCGGCGAGGCCGTGCAGCCCACCGAGTACACCGGCAACGGCGACGTGCAGGAGTTCCGCTACGCCTACGACCTCAAGCGCGTCTTCAACAACGAGAACCTCGCCTACCTGAAGAACTACGGCGAGGGCTGGGGATACCTGAGCGGCTCGGTGGCCGGAGTCTTCGTCGACAACCACGACACCGAGCGCAACGGCTCCACCCTCAACTACAAGGACGGCGCCAACTACACCCTGGCCAACGTCTTCATGCTGGCCTGGCCCTACGGCGCCCCCGACGTCAACTCCGGCTACGAGTGGTCCGACGCCGACGCCGGACCGCCCAACGGCGGGCAGGTCGACGCCTGCTGGCAGGACGGCTGGAAGTGCCAGCACAAATGGCCGGAGATCAAGTCCATGGTCGCCTTCCGCAACGCCACCCGCGGCCAGGCGGTGACCAACTGGTGGGACGACGGCAACGACGCCATCGCCTTCGGCCGGGGCAACAAGGGGTTCGTGGCCATCAACCACGAGTCGTACAGCGTGAGTCGCACCTACCAGACCTCGCTGCCCGCGGGCACCTACTGCAACGTGCAGAACAACACGACCGTCAGCGTGAACGGTTCCGGCCAGCTCACCGCGACGCTCGGCGCCAACACCGCCCTCGCGGTGTACGCGGGCAAGTCCAGCTGCTGACCAACCGGCCGCTTTGACCTGCGAGTTCGCAGGGGCCGCCCGGTGCCGCGGGCACGCGGACCGGGCGGCTCTGAAACATCTTTCCGTTACTTTCAAGCCTCTTGCTGCAACCCTTTCGCGGGCGATACGGTCGCGCGGGCGCCCAAGCGCCGGGCCGCAGGGCCACGGCCGAGGCGTGGGGTCGGACCGACTGAGCCGCGATCGCGAGGAGTTCACACCTGTGATACCGAGATGGCCGGCGCCCTCGAGGCGCCGCACCCCGTACCGGAGGAGGGCCGCGGCCGTCACCGTCGCCGCCCTCGCCGCCTCCCTCGTCCAGCCCGTCGCCGCCGGGGCCGCCACCCCGCCCGCGCCGCCCTCGGACGCGCGGCTCGCCGCCGCTCCCGCACGGCACGACGACACGCGCGAGCAGTTCTACTTCGTCATGCCGGACCGTTTCGCCAACGGCGACGCCGCCAACGACCGGGGCGGCCTGACCGGCTCGCGCCTGGCCACCGGCTACGACCCCACCGACAAGGGCTTCTACCAGGGCGGTGACCTCAAGGGCCTGACCAAGCGGCTCGACTACATCAAGGGCCTGGGCACCACCGCCATCTGGCTGGCGCCGATCTTCAAGAACCAGCCCGTGCAAGGCAGCGGCAAGGACGCCTCCGCCGGCTACCACGGCTACTGGATCACCGACTTCACCAAGGTCGACCCGCACTTCGGCACCAACGCCGACCTGTCCGCCCTCATCTCCAAGGCGCACGCCAAGGGCATGAAGGTCTTCTTCGACGTCATCACCAACCACACCGCCGACGTCGTCGACTACGAGGGCGCCTCCCACGAGTACCTGTCCAAGGGCGCCTTCCCGTACCTCACCAAGGACGGCCGCCCCTTCGACGACGCCGACTACGCGGACGGGAGGAGGAAGTTCCCCGCCGTCGGCAGGAACTCCTTCCCGTACACCCCGACGGTCCCGGCCGCCAAGAAGAACCTCAAGGTTCCCTCCTGGCTCAACGACCCGTCGATGTACCACAACCGCGGCGACTCCACCTACGCCGGCGAGAACGCCACCTACGGCGACTTCTCCGGCCTCGACGACCTGTGGACCGAGCGTCCCGAGGTCGTCGGCGGCATGGAGAGGATCTACCAGCGCTGGGTGAAGGACTTCGGCGTCGACGGCTTCCGCATCGACACCGTCAAGCACGTCAACATGGAGTTCTGGACCCAGTGGGCCACCGCGCTCGACGCGTACGCCGCGCGGCAGGGACGCAGGAACTTCTTCATGTTCGGCGAGGTCTACTCCGCCGACACCTCCGTGACCTCCCCCTACGTCACCCAGGGCCGGCTCGACGCCACGCTCGACTTCCCCTTCCAGGACGCGGCCCGCGCCTACGCCTCCCAGGGCGGCAGCGCCAAGCGCCTGGCCTCGGTCTTCGGCGACGACTACAAGTACACGACCGACAAGGCCAACGCCTACGAGCAGGTCACCTTCCTCGGCAACCACGACATGGGCCGCATCGGGTACTTCCTGAAGCAGGACGACCCGAAGGCCACGGACGCCGAGCTGCTGCGCAAGGACCGGCTCGCCAACGAGCTGATGTTCCTCAGCCGCGGCAACCCGGTCGTCTACTACGGCGACGAGCAGGGCTTCACCGGCTCCGGCGGTGACAAGGACGCCCGCCAGACCATGTTCGCCTCCAAGGTCGCCGACTACCTCGACGACGACGAGATCGGCACCGGCCGCACCCACGCGAGCGACTCCTACGACACCACCGCCCCGCTCTACCGGCAGATCGCCGCGCTCGCCAAGCTGCGCAGGGACAACCCGGCCCTCACGGACGGCGTCCAGACCGAGCGCTACGCGGCCGACGGCGCCGGCGTCTACGCCTTCACCCGCACCGACCCGCGCACCGGAGCCGAGTACGTCGTCGCCCTGAACAACGCCGGCGAGGCGCGGACCGCGAGCTTCCACACCGGCTCGGCCCGCATGACCTACCGCGGCATCTACGGCACCACCGCCTCCGTGGCCTCCGACGCCGACCGCGGGGTCACCCTGACCGTGCCCGCCGGTTCGGCCGTCGTCCTCAAGGCCGCGGGCCGGCTCCAGGCCCCCGCCGCCAAGCCGACGATCACCCTGACGGCCCCCGCCGCCGGAGCCACCGGCACCGTCGGGATCGGCGCCGACACCGGCGGCGGACAGCTGAACCGGGTGGTCTTCGCCGCCCAGGTCGGCAACGGCCCCTGGAAGGTGCTCGGCTCCGCCGACCACGCCCCCTACAAGGTCACCCAGACCCTCGCCAGGACCGTCCCGCCCGGCACCGCCCTGCGCTACAAGGCGGTCGTCACCGACTCCGCCGGCCGCACCGCGAGCGCCACCGCCGCCTCCACCACCGGCACCCCGCCCGCCCCGGAGACCCCCACCGCCTCCTCCCGCGAGTACGCGGTCGTCCACTACAAGCGCACCGACGGCGACTACGCGAACTGGGGCCTGTACGCCTGGGGCGACCTCGCCGACGGCGAGTCCACCACCTGGCCCGACAGCCACCCCTTCACCGGACGCGACGCCTACGGCGCCTTCGCCTACGTCAGGCTCAAGCCCGGCGCCTCCACCGTCGGTTTCCTGGTCATCGACAAGGACGGCGACAAGGACGTCTCCGCCGACCGGTCCATCGACGTCACCAGGACGGGCGAGGTCTGGATCGAGCAGGGCGAGCAGGACGTGCGGGCCGAGCGGCCCACGGCCGACTACCCGCCGCAGGACACCACCAAAGCCGTGCTCCACTACCACCGCGCCGACGGGAACTACGACGGCTGGGGCCTGCACGTGTGGACCGGCGCCGCGAACCCCACCGACTGGTCGAAGCCGCTCACACCGGTGAAGACTGACTCCTATGGCGCGGTCTACGAGGTGCCGCTCACCGAGGGTGCCACCAGCCTCAGCTACATCATCCACAAGGGCGACGAGAAGGACCTGCCCGCCGACCAGTCCCTGGACCTCAAGGCGGCCAACGGCCACGAGGTGTGGCTGGTGAGCGGCCACGAAGGGCCCCTGCTGCCGCAGCCCACGGGCGGCTCGGCCGCCCTGGACCTCACCACGTCCAAGGCCGTCTGGATCGACCGGGACACGGTCGCGTGGAACGGCGCGGACGGTGCCGCCTCCACCCAGCTGGTCTACTCCCACGACGGGTCGATCGAGGTCGAGGACGGCGCGCTGACCGGTGACGACGAACGCCTGCTGCGGCTGGCGAAGACCACGCTCACCGACGCCCAGAAGGCGAGGTTCCCGCACCTGAAGGACTACACCGCCTGGTCCGTCGACCCGCGCGACCGCGACCGGGTCCGCGAGGCCCTGCGCGGCCAGGTCGTCGCCGCCCAGCGCGCCGCGAACGGCGCCGTGCTCGCGGCCACCGGCGTCCAGCTCGCCGGCGTCCTCGACGACGTCTACGGCACCGCGGCGGCCCGGACCCGGCTCGGCCCCGTCTTCCACGGCGGCCGGCCCACCCTGAGCGTGTGGGCGCCGACCGCGCAGAGCGTGGCCCTGGAGCTGGACGGCAGGACCGTCGCCATGCACCGCGACGGCACCACCGGCGTCTGGTCCGTGACCGGACCCGCCTCCTGGAAGGGCAAGCCGTACCGGTACGCGGTGAAGGTGTGGGCGCCCTCCGTGCGCCGGATCGTCACCAACAAGGTCACCGACCCCTACTCGGTGGCGCTGACCGCGAACAGCGAGCGCAGCCTCGTCGTCGACCTGCACGACGCCGCGCTCGCCCCCAGCGGCTGGTCGAAGACGGCCAAGCCGAAGGCCGTGCCGCTGCGGGACGCGCAGATCCAGGAACTGCACATCCGCGACTTCTCCGTCGCCGACAGCACCGTCCCGGCCAAGGACCGCGGCACCTACCTGGCCTTCACCGACAAGAACAGCGCCGGCTCCCGGCATCTGCGGGAGCTGGCCAGGGCCGGCACGTCCTACGTGCACCTGCTGCCCGCCTTCGACATCGCCACCATCCCCGAGAAGAAGGCCGACCAGGCGAGCCCCGGCTGCGACCTGGCCTCCTACCCGGCCGACTCCGAGCAGCAGCAGGCGTGCGTGGCGCGGACCGCCGCCAAGGACGCCTACAACTGGGGCTACGACCCGTACCACTACACGGTCCCCGAGGGCTCGTACGCCACCGACCCCGACGGCACCGCCCGCACGGTCCAGTTCCGCAGGATGGTCCAGGCGCTCAACCAGGACGGCCTGCGCGTCGTCATGGACGTCGTCTACAACCACACCGCGGCCGCCGGGCAGGCGGACACCTCCGTGCTCGACAAGGTGGTGCCCGGCTACTACCAGCGGCTGCTCGCCGACGGCTCGGTGGCCAACAGCACCTGCTGCGCCAACACCGCGACCGAGAACACCATGATGGGCAAGCTGGTCGTCGACTCCATCGTCACCTGGGCCAAGGAGTACAAGGTCGACGGTTTCCGCTTCGACCTCATGGGCCACCACCCCAAGGCCAACATCCTCGCCGTCCGCAAGGCCCTCGACGCGCTCACGCCGCAGAAGGACGGCGTGGACGGCAAGAAGATCATCCTGTACGGGGAGGGCTGGAACTTCGGCGAGGTCGCCGACGACGCGCGCTTCGTGCAGGCCACCCAGAAGAACATGGCCGGCACCGGCGTCGCCACCTTCTCCGACCGGGCCCGGGACGCGGTCCGCGGCGGCGGCCCCTTCGACTCCGACCCCGGCGTCCAGGGCTTCGCCTCCGGCCTCTACACCGACCCCAACGCCTCCACCGCCAACGGCACCGAGGCCGAGCAGAAGGCCCGGCTGCTGCACTACCAGGACCTGATCAAGGTCGGCCTGAGCGGCAACCTGGCCAAGTACCGCTTCACCGACACCGACGGCAAGGAGGTCAGCGGCGCGGAGGTCGACTACAACGGCGCCCCCGCCGGATACGCGGCCGCGCCGGGCGACGCCCTCGCCTACGCCGACGCGCACGACAACGAGTCGCTGTTCGACGCGCTCACCTACAAGCTCCCCGCGAAGACCCCGGCGGCCGACCGGGCCCGCATGCAGGTGCTGGCCATGGCGACGGCGGCGCTCTCGCAGGGACCGGCGCTCTCCCAGGCCGGCACCGACCTGCTGCGCTCCAAGTCGCTGGACCGCAACTCCTTCGACAGCGGCGACTGGTTCAACGCCATCCACTGGAACTGCGCCGACGGCAACGGCTTCGGCCGGGGGTTGCCCATGGCCGCCGACAACCAGTCCAAGTGGCCGTACGCCAAGCCGCTGCTGACCTCCGTGAAGGTCGGCTGCCCGCAGATCCAGGGCGCCTCCGCGGCGTACCGGGACCTGCTGCGGATCCGTACGACGGAGAAGGCGTTCTCCCTCGCCACGGCCGCGCGGGTGCAGTCGCAGCTGTCCTTCCCGCTGTCGGGCAGGGACGAGACCCCCGGCGTGATCACCATGCGGCTCGGTGATCTGGTCGTGGTCTTCAACGCGACGCCCGAGCGGCAGGAGCAGCGGGTCGCCTCGCTCGCCGGCGCCCACTACCGGCTGCACCCGGTGCAGGCCGCGGGTGCCGACGCGGTGGTGAAGACCTCGGCGTACCAGGCGGCGACCGGCACGTTCACGGTGCCGGCCCGGACGGTGGCGGTGTTCAGGAACTAGGCTGAAGCGCAGGTCGCCGTAGCAGCCGCCATGGAAACAGGAGTGCTCATGCCGCAGATCACCGTCGACTACTCCGCGGAGCTGGCGGACGCCTTCGACCGGCGCGCCTTCGCCGCCCGGGTGCACGCCGACACGGTCGGGATCGCCGCGGCCAGGCCTGCGGCCTGCAAGACGCAGTTCCGCCGGACCGAGGACACCGTCGTCGGTCCGGACACCTCCGGGCACGCGATCGTGCACGTCACCATCGGCCTGCTGGCCGGGCGCACCGAGGAGACGAAGGCGCGCCTGGCCGAGGCGGTGCTCGAGGCGGTGCGGGCGCACGTGAAGCCGGTGGAGGGGCTGGCGCTGCACGCGTCGGCCGAGGTCCGCGACCTCGACCCGTCCTACCGGAAGTACGACGCCTAGGCGCGGCCCTGTCGCCGCGGTACGCCGCGGTACGCCGCGGTACTAGGAGGCGAGAGCGACGAGCCGGCCGACCAGGTTCCCGAAGGGGCCCTCGGCCGGCTCCGCCTCGAACGCCCGGCGCAGCAGTGTGCCCGTCTCCTCGTCGTGGGCGGCGGCGACGGCCGCGAGCGCGGCGAAGTCGTGCACCAGCTGCACCTCCAGCTCGGCGCGCGGGATGCGCCGGCCATCCAGCCAGAGCAGCGCGGTCGACTCCGCGAGGGAGATCCAGGACCGTACGACGAGTTCCAGCCGCGCGGGCGGCCGCGCTATCCCCAGATGCGCCAGCATCTGGTCGTAGGCGGCCTGCCGTACCGAGTCGATGAGCGCGTTGGTCGTCGAGGAGCCGACCGCGGGGCCGCCGCGCATCAGGGCCGAGAAGCCCGGCCCGTGCTCGTCCACGAAGTCGAAGAAGCGGCGCATCACCCGCAGCAGCCGGGCGCCCAGCGGCCCCTCCTGCGGCTCCACGAACCGGTCCGCCAGGTCCTCCGAGGCACGCTTCAACGCGGCCTCGTACAGGCTGAGTTTGCCGGGGAAGTAGTGATAGACCAGCGGGCGCGAGATGCCCGCCGCCGACGCTATCTCGTCGATGGAGACCTCGTCCGGCGAGCGGCGGGCGAACAGTTCGAGGGCGACGCCGATCAACTGCTGCCGCCGCTCCTCCACTCCCATTCTGCGGCGAACCCCGGTAGTCATGCGCACACCTTACCGATCGAATCCGGCCGCGAACCGGCTGGATCCGTGCCGGTGTTCACCCCGGTCCGCCACTCCTCGCGCACGAGTCGCCCACCGGCCCACCGGTCCCCGTCAGTGCAGCATCTCCAGGGAGCCGCCGTCCGACAGCTTCCCCTTCAGGTCGGCCTGTGCGCCCCGCTCGGCCCGCACGGCCAGCAGCCGGCCCTCGGACACCGCCCGGATCCCGCCGGTCGCCTTGATCGACGAGGTGTCCGCGCTGCCCGCCGCGAGCAGGTACCAGGCGCCCGTCTGCGCCTTCCACAGCACACCGGCCAGCACATGCGGATCGCGGGCGCCGCACGCGGGCACGTCCTCCGCGCGGGCCGCGACCGCGCCGTACTTCCCGCCGGGCGTGCGGAACTGGGCCAGCACCCGGGGCTCGCCGCCGCGCCAGGTCTCGGCCCGGGTGCACGTCCACGCGGCCGTGCCGCTCTCGTCGGGCAGCGGTTGGTCGGCGTACCGCCAGGCGTTGACCGACCGCACGCCCTGGGAGCGCATGGCCACCAGCGAGCAGGCGTACGGCGCCCAGGTGCGCAGCCCGGAGGCGCCGGTCACCTCGTGGGGCGCCCGGGGGCGGCCCGTGGTGAGCCGGGCGGGCACCAGCTCGCCCAGGTCGCTCAGCACATGGGTGCCGGAGGCGTCGGTCAGCTGCAGCACGTGCCAGGAGGTGCAGGCGCCGGACCGCTCGCCCGGGGCGGCCAGCGGCCCGGCGACACCGTCGCGCAGGCCGAGGTCCAGCGGCGCGGACGCCGGCCGGAACAGGTCCCGCTGGGCCGCCGCGGTGACCCATGGCGCCGTCAGATAGCGCACGTTGCCGTCGGAGCGGTCCAGGACCACGGCCCCGGCGGCGGTGCCCGTGGCGCCGTCGACGCGGGCGAGGTCCAGCGCGGCCCCGGCCGTGGAGGTCCTCGGCTCGGCGTAGCGGACGATGCGCAGGCCGTCGTAGAGGATCACCACGTGCGCCTTGTCCACGGTGCCGGCGTAGAGCAGCTGGGGCGGGCCGGCGGGCCCGCCCGAGGCGGTGCCGGGGGTGGCCGAGACCCGTACCGACTCGCCCGGGCGGGCCCAGACCGCGAGGGCGCGGCGCAGCAGGGCGGTGTCACCCGTGCGGTCGCCGCGGGCGGGCCAGACCGAGAAGTCCAGCCGGGCGGAGGTCCGCCAGGCGGTGGGCGCGGCCCGGACCAGCCTGCCCGGGTCCAGGGCGGCCTCGGCGGAGGGGTTGCGCGCGTAGGCGGGCGCGGCGGCGCCGTCGGGTCCCCAGCCGCCGTCGGGCAGCGCCACCAGCGCCCCGCACACGGCGAGGGCCGCCGCGCCGGCGAGCGCGGCCCTGGCGTACCGGCGGCGGCGCCTGAGGTCGGTGGGCCGGGCCTGCAGGGAGCAGGGGTCGAACTCGGCGGAGCCGAGCAGCGCGTACCGCGCGGGCACCAGGCCGGCCTCGGTCAGCGCGGCGCCCGGGTCGGCCACGTCCGCGGCGGCCAGCACCTCGCGCACGGCGGCGTCCGTGAGTCCGTCCAGCCCGCGCAGGACGTAGGCGGCGCGGGCCGGGGCGGACAGGGAGCCGAGCCGCTGGTCGAGGGCGAGTTCGTCGGCGCCGCCCGAGCGCGGGAACAGCCGCAGCCCCCACACCTGGGGCAGCAGCGGCGGCAGCAGGGCCCGGTGGAGCCGGCCGCGCCCGGCCCGCCGGCCGGCCTCCAGCGCGGCCTTCACCACCTGGAGGCGGAGGTAGGCGTAGCCGGGGTCGGGGTCGGGGTCCGTGGTGGTGGTGCTGTCCGGGTGGGTGCCGGTGCCGGCGTCGGTGCCGGCGTCCGGGGCGGTGGTGGTGTCCGCGTCGGTACCGGTACCGCTGTCGGCGCCGTTGTCGGGGGAGGCGCTGCTGTCCGGTCCGGGGCCGTTGGCCGTGGGGGTGTCCGGGGCGGTGTCCGGGGCGAGGGGCTGGGGCGGGACGGCGGGCGCCGCGGGCCGGCCGCGGGGCAGCGCGCGCTGCGCGAGGGCGTGCGCCGTCAGGACGCGGCGGCCCAGGCCGAGGTCCGGCGGCAGCACCAGGTAGGCGAGCCGGGCCAGCCGCGGGTAGTGCTCGACGAGCGCGGCCTCGGCCTGCTCGGCGCCGGCGAGCGGTACGGCGGCGGAGTCCGGGGAGGCCGCGGAGGAGGACGGGGGGCGTGGGGCGACTTCCTGTGGCTGCACGTTCAGCGAAACGAGCGAACACGCGCTTGGTCACCGTCGCCCGAACGAGTCGGTCCGGGCCCCGCGCGCCCTACGGCTCGACCAGCGCCCGGGCGTAGCGGGCCATGGACCGCCGGTAGCGCGGCAGATGGGGTGCGAGCGCGCCGAGCACCAGGGACAGGCCCTCGCGGTCCCGGCCGAGACTGGACAGGCACAGGGCGAGACAGGCCCGTACGGCGTCGTCCAGTTCGTCGGACGGGGCGTCCAGCTCGGGTGTGAGCAGTTCGACGCCCTTGCGCGCCTGCCCGGTGTTCCGCAGCGAACTGGCCAGCTGGATCCTGGCCCGGCGGCCCCGGTAGCCGCTCAGCCCGCGGGCCAGGGCCTCCCGGTACAGCGGCACCGCCCGGTCGGAGTGGCCGGTGGAGTCCCAGGCGCAGGCCCGCTCGAACGGGCCGAGCGGGCTGCCGTCCGGCAACTCGGCGGCCAGGGCGTCGATCTCGGCGCGGAACGCCGGCGCGTGCCGTTCCGCCTCGTCGTCGGGGCGGTCCTCGAAGCGGGCCCAGGCGGCGGCCACACGGTTGTCCCAGTCCTTGTCCACCGGCACACTCTCGCACGAGTGTGCGCGCCGGGCCACGGGATTGAGCACCGTGCGCACGGAAGCCGTATGGGTGGGAGGGGTCCCTCGGCGGGGCTCTCCGCGGCATGCTCGAAGGACCGGAGGAACTGATGAGGGTGACCCGACCGATGCTCGCGCTGGCCGGCGCCGTGGCGACGGTGGCGCTGGCCGGCTGCGGCGCCGGCGCCGACCCGGCCGCGAAGGTGCCGCCGACGGCGACCGGCAGCCTGGAGAGCCTGGCCGCCGAAGTGAAGTGCAAGCCGGACATCCAGACCGACGCCGACACGATCCGCCAGGCGATCTGCACCAACGCCGCCGGGAAGTTCATCCTCGCCACCTTCTCCACCGACCGCGGCCAGCGCGAGTGGATCAACGAGGCCAAGGACTACGGCGGGTTCTACCTGGTCGGCCGCAAGTGGGTCGCGGTGGGGGACGACGGCGTGGTCCGCGAGCTGCGTGGCACCCTCGGCGGGGACGTCGAGGTCGGCACCGACCACCACGCGCACACCGGCGGCTCCGGCCACACCGGCCACAGCGGCTGAGCCACTCCCCGTGCGGCATTCCCGTGCGGCACTCCCCGTGCCGCACGCCGGAGGCCGGCGGCGGGTTTCCCCGCCGCCGGCCTCCTTCAGTGGGTCACCGGCCGGGCGCGGCCTGCGTGCCGCACCCGTACCGCGTCACTGGCACCGCTGGCCGCGGTTGATGCAGTTGGCGATCTTGTTGGCCAGGCCGCCGGTGGTGACGCTGATGAAGTCGTCGTGGTCGGTGGCCGGCTTGTGCAACTGCTCCGGGAAGCCGTCCACCGCGTAGGCGTTCTTCACCACGCCGTTCTCGATGGTCGGCGGGTCGATCTGGTAGACCAGCCGCATCGTCAGCTGCGGGATCGCCTTGAAGCCGTTCTGGCAGTTGCCGTTGGCGTCGGCGAAGGCGACGTGCGTGCGGTGGTTGGCGCTGTCGGCGTTCTGCCCGTCCCAGCAGCTCTGGAAGGCGAACGTGCGCACCACGTTGCTGCCCTGCGGGCAGATCGGGTACTGCGTCGTCAGCTGGACCTTGTTCTCGAAGCCGGTGCAGCTCCAGTGCGCGTTGGCGTTGGCCAGACCGTTGGTGGTGGTCTTGGCGTCACCGGTGATGATGCGCAGGAACTGCGGCATCGCGACGACCTTGCTCTTCGGGCTGCCGACGTACTTGATCTGCGCCTGGACCGGCGTCAGGATCTTGCCGACGTTGCCCTCCTTGCCGCCGCCGTCCGCGTTCTGGTCGAAGTCCTGCGTGCCGTCCTGGACCCGGACCACCGGCCAGTAGTACGACGACAGGTCGTTCTTGTTCTGGCAGCTGGTGCCGCCCTGCAGGAACGTGTCGTTGCTGGAGAACGCGTTGACCTTCTGGTTGCCGACGTAGTCGTGCAGGTGGTGCGCGCCGTTGGTCACGCCGGGCGCCACGATCACGTTGTCGGTGTTGAAGTTCTTGTTGGCGTTCACACCGCAGTTGGTGGTGAAGGAGCCGGTGGAGGCGTTGCGGTTCTGGCGCGGCTTTGCGGGGACGTTCCGCTGGACCTTCGTGATGTCGACGAAGTCGGCCGCCACGGGGCCGTTGCCGGCCTGTCCGCCGTTGCCCTGCTGCTGACCGCCGTTGCCCTGCTGGCCACCGTTCTGCTGCTGGTCGCCGCCCTGCTGCTGGCCACCGTTCTGCTGCTGGTCGCCGCCCTGCTGCTGGCCACCGTTCTGCTGCTGGTCGCCGCCCTGCTGCTGACCGCCGTTCTGCTGCTGGTCACCACCCTGCTGGCCGCCGGCGTTGGTCTGGTTGGCGGGGGTGCCGGTGCAGCCGGCGAGGGCGTCCATGCTGTTGGGCGCGGTGCCGCCGGCCCGGCTGATCTCCAGCCTGATCCGGTCGAGGATCACCTTACGGCGTTCCTTCAGCGGCTGGAGAATGGAGTTCTGGACGAAACTCGCGTCTCTGGCCTGTGCGTCCCGGGTGGTCATCAGGCGCTGGTAGGCGTCCGTGATCTGGCGGTCCAGATTGGCCAGCTCACCGTCGACCTCGGTGCGCGCCTGCCTCGGCACGCTGGTGAGCTTCTGCCCGACGTCCGGGCACGAGATCGTCGCGACCTGCGCGTTGGTGGCCTTGGTGCGGTTGCCCCAGGCGTTGTTGTTCGACTCGTGCGCGGATGCGTAGAAGTTCGCCCAGATCAGCCCGCCCCCACCGAGCGCTAGGGCCGCCGATGCGGCAATGGCCTTGGTGGCCAGCGGCGTGCGGCGTTTTCGTGTGTTGCGTCCCATGGAACTCCTCTGACTTCCTTGCGGGGCAGCATCGAGGCGCCCGACAGGAGTGAAGCGGCTCCCTTCCATACGCACGGCGCGCCCCGGGTGTTCAGCCGTCACAGGAATCGATGCCAGATTCGTGCGCACGCCGGGTTTCAACTGCCCCAGTTGCACGAGGAGTTGTCGTCGGCTCACAGGCGGTTGCCGTGGCTCACGCCCCGAGCAGCTCCGCCTCCGCGGCCGGGTCCAGGCCCACCGGGGGCCGGCCGGGGCGCAGCGGTGCGGTGCCGCCGGCCGCCCGCAGCCACCGCCAGGTGTCCCCGACCGTCTCGGCGACGGGACGGCAGCGCAGCCCCGTCGCGACGGCCCGGGAGACGTCCGCGGAGTGCAGGGCGTCGTGCAGGTCGCTGCCCGGGGGAACCCACACCGGCAGCTGGGTCCACGGCTGGACGCCGGCGGCCAGGACGGCGTCCGGGTCGGTCCAGCGCGGTTCGGCGTCCGCGCCCGTGACCCGCACACAGGTGTCGAGCAGTTCGCCCATGGTGGTGTGCCCCTGCGGGCTCATCAGGTTGTACGGCCCGCTCAGCTCCCGCTCCACCGCGCCGAGGATCCACTCGGCGAGGTCGCGTACGTCGACGTACTGCAGCGGCAGGTCCCGCGGGCCGGGGGCCAGGAACGGGCCGCCCCGGGCGATCCGGTTCAGCCACCACGGCAGCCGCCCGACGTTCTCGTACGGCCCGAGCAGCAGCCCGCAGCGCACCAGAAGCGAGCGGTCCGGGCCGAAGGAGCCGACCGCGGCCAGTTCCCCGCCCCGCTTGTCGCGGGCGTAGTCGGTCGTGTCCGCGTCCGCCGAGGCGCCCTCGACCAGGGGAGCGAGCTCGGTGTATCCGGGCGGCGGGGCCCAGGCGTACACCGAACAGGTGGAGACGTACACATAGCGCCCGGCGCGCTCGCGCAGCAGCCGCGCGGCGTCCCGCACGGCGCGGGGCGCGGCCGACCAGGTGTCGACGACCGCGTCCCACGCGCCGTCCGCGAGGGCGTCGAGCCCGCCGGGCGCGGTGCGGTCGCCGCGCAGCGACCGCACCCCGGGGACGGGAGCGTGCCTGCCCCGGTTCAGGACCGTCACGTCCCAGCCGCGTCCGGCCGCCGCCTCGGCGACGGCCCGACCCGCGAACTCCGAACCACCCAGCACCAGAAGTCTCATGCGGGTGATCGTGCCCGCGACGGCCGCCGGGGTGAACGGGGTTCTGCCGTCGGCAGAGGAGGCCGTGCCGGGGTCGGGCGGGTTCCGCCCGTCCGCCCTCTCCGTCAGCGGCCGGTCGGGGGCGTGTACTTGTACCCCACGCGCCGCACCGTCTGGATCGACGCGCGGTGCTCGGCGCCCAGCTTGCGGCGCAGCCGCGCGATGTGCACGTCGACGGTGCGGCCGTCGCCCACGTGGCCGTAGCCCCACACCGTGGTGACCAACTGGTCGCGGGTGTGCACCCGGTGCGGGTGCGCGACCAGGTGCGCGAGCAGTTCGAACTCCAGGTAGGTCAGGTCGAGCCGGCGTCCGTCCACCTCGGCGGTGCGCCGCGCGGTGTCGATCCGGACGAGCGGCTCGCCGGCCTCGGCGGTCGCGGTCGCGGCCGGTGCCGGTGCCGGTGCCGGGTGTCCGGCGGAGGCGGCCGGTGCGGCGCCGGATACGGAGGCGTGCGCGGCGCCGGGTACGGAGGCGTGCTCCGGCCCGTCCTGGGCGGGATCCGGCACCGCCACCGGGAGGAACGGCGGCTGCTGGTCGGCCGGGACGAGCACCAGGTAGCCCACCATCGGGGGCCGGCCGGGCAGGGCGGGCAGGGTGTGCGGCGGGGCCGGCAGCCAGGTGGCGCCGGGCGGCAGGAAGTCCGCCACGTCCACGACCTCGTCCCGGTCGACGGCCCGCAGCCGGTGCCGTGCGGGGGCGGGGGAGGACGGCCGTGCCGGGGCGGGCGCGGGAAGGGCGGCGCTGGTCAGGGAACGAGTGGTCGCCATGAGAGGTCAGCTCTTTCGCGCGAGAGTTCGTCGGGGAGAGCGGCGGCCGCGAGTTCGTGGTCGGGCGCGCCGAGGACGTACGTCGTCCGCGCTGGCCGAAGGCCGGGGTGTACGGCTTTAGAGGGCCCGCGCGTTCACCGCGCGGCAACACACCCGGTCGAAGTCGTGGTGCTGACGGGAAGGCCAGAAGGGCTCGAGGTCGTCGCGACCCGTCGCGGTGCACTTCTGGAAGCCGGCCATGCTCCCATTGAAGCAGACGGCGCGCCCGGGCAGGACCCTCCTCTCACTGGTTGGACTCCTTTCCGGCCGCTTGCCGGGCGCCCCCGGACGGCCCCCGGGCACGCCCGGGAGCGCCTGGGAACGCCCGGACACGCACGGACACGCGCAGGGGGCGCCCACCGGATGGCGGGCGCCCCCTGCGCGTGCGGAAGGGAAGGGAGCGGACGGGCGCGGGTCAGACCTGGCCGGCCTTCTCCAGGGCGGTGCAGCAGGTGTCGACGAGCAGCCGGGTGACCACGTACGGGTCGACGTTGGCGTTCGGGCGGCGGTCCTCGATGTAGCCCTTGCCGTCCTTCTCGACCTGCCACGGGATGCGCACCGAGGCGCCGCGGTCGGAGACGCCGTAGGAGTACTCGTTCCACGGGGCGGTCTCGTGCAGGCCGGTGAGGCGGTCGTCGATGCCGGCGCCGTAGTTCTTGACGTGGTCCAGCGGCTTGGAGCCCTCGCCGAGCGCCTCGCACGCGGTGATGATCGCGTCGTAGCGCTCGCGCATGGCCTTGGTGGAGAAGTTGGTGTGCGCGCCGGCGCCGTTCCAGTCGCCCTTGACCGGCTTGGGGTCGAGGGTGGCGGAAACACCGAAGTCCTCGGCGGTGCGGTAGAGCAGCCAGCGGGCCACCCACAGCTGGTCGGCGACCTCGAGCGGGGCAAGCGGTCCGACCTGGAACTCCCACTGGCCCGGCATGACCTCGGCGTTGATGCCGGAGATGCCCAGGCCGGCCTTGAGGCAGTTCTCCAGGTGGGCCTCGACGATGTCCCGGCCGAAGATCTCGTCGGCGCCGACACCGCAGTAGTAGCCGCCCTGCGGGGCGGGGAAGCCGCCCTCGGGGAAGCCCAGCGGGCGGGAGCCGTCGAAGAAGGTGTACTCCTGCTCGATGCCGAACACGGGCTCCTGCGCGGCGAACCGCTCGGCGACCTCGGCCAGCGCGGCGCGGGTGTTGGACGGGTGCGGGGTGAGGTCGGTGTCGAGGACCTCGCACAGGACCAGGAGGTCGTCGCCGCCGCGGATCGGGTCCGGGCAGGAGAAGACGGGCTTGAGCACGCAGTCCGAGGAGTGCCCCTCGGCCTGGTTGGTGGAGGACCCGTCGAAGCCCCACACGGGAAGCTCGGCGCCCTTGGCGTCGTCGGCGAGGATCTTCGTCTTCGAGCGCAGCTTGGCCGTCGGCTCGGTACCGTCGATCCAGATGTACTCAGCCTTGAAGCTCACGGGGCCACATCCTTCGGGTGTCACTGGGCGCACTTGCGGGTGCTGCGGATCCTGCGGCGCTGCGGCACCGGGGCGCCGTGCGGTGGATGGCGGCAGCCTGTCAACAGGCGATTTCCCGTCGGTTGCCCGGTTGTGAACCCCGTGTTACCCGGTGCCGGCGCGACCCCGCGTCCCGCGCAGCGCCCTGCGTCCGGTGTGGTCCGGCCAGTGGCGCGGTGGCCGCCGCGCACGGCGCGGGGGCGGCCGCCGGCTTCCCCTCCGCGCAAGCCGGTGACCACCCCCTGCGTGCGGCCCGCCTCCGGCCGTCCGCGCACGGCGCCGAAGGCGCCGCGGGACGGGACGTGCCGGTCCCGCCGCTCCCGTGAAGGCGGCAGGACCGGCACGCCGGTGTCCCACCCGTCACCCGTGTCCCGTCGGGTGGAGCGGGCCGGGCCTCAGCCCACCTTCTCGATCACGGCACGCCGGATCAGGAACTTGCCCGGCTCCCGCACCTGCTCGAAGGCGGCGTTGTTGAGCAGGACGCAGCTGCCCGAGACCGACGTCACCTTCACCGTCGTGGACTTGTTGTTGTCCAGGTTGGTGACCTTGAGCGTGGTCCCCGCGGGGAACTGGTTGCTGGACGCCGCCGGAGCGCCGCCCTCCCCGGAGAGCGTGACGGTGGATCCCTTGCACACCTGCTCGCCCGAGGCCGCCGCGCCGCCGGCGTCGCCCGCGCCGCCGGTCTGCGAGGGGGCCGCGCTCTGCTCGGCCCCTCCGGCCTGCTGGCCGGCGCCCTGCTGGCCGGCCGCCTGCCCGCCTGCCTGCTGTCCCGCCTGCTGGCCGTTCTGGCCCGCCTGGGAGCCCTGAGCCGACTCCCCAACGGTGCAACCCGCGGCCTTCTGCTGGACCTTGATCTGCTCGATGACCGCCTCGCGGTTGGCGATGCGGGCCGCCGACTGGGCGTCCGGTTTCGCCTTCTGGTCGGCGATGAAGCGCTCGTTGTTGCCGAGGGCCGTGGCCAGCCCCTGGCAGACCGTCGAGTCGGCGGCGGACAGCGTGCGCGGGGTCGAGGGCTGGGCGGCGTTCGAGGTGGCCGCCATGGCGAAGGCCCCGCCTCCCGCCACCGCCGCGGCGCTGACCAGCAGCGCGACCTTCTTTTTCGTGCTGAGAGTTCGCCTACGCGACATGCGCGCCTCCTGAAGAGGTAGGGGAGCGTACGCCGCTATGTACGAGATACCGAACGTTGTTACTCAGCGGTTGCGGGAGGAGTTGAAGTAACCTGCGTCACAGGTGCGGTGACGGGTCGTCAGGCGGTCATCAGGTGACGTACGTACCGGAGAGGGCCGGGAGTGCTCAGTCCGCGTGCCGGGACAGGGCGTCCCGTACCGCCTCCTCGCTGCGCCCCACCACCGCGGTGCCGTCGTCGGCCGTGATGATCGGACGCTGGATCAGCTTGGGGTGCTCGGCCAGGGCCCTGATCCAGCGGTCCCGGGCACCGGCGTCCCGCGGCCAGTCCTTGACTCCGAGCTCCTTCGCCGCCGCCTCCTGGGTGCGTGTGATGTCCCAGGGTTCGAGCCCGAGCCGGCCGAGCACCTCGCGGATCTCGTCCTCGGTCGGCACGTCCTCCAGATAGCGGCGGACGGTGTATTCGGCACCCTCGGCGTCGAGCAGGCCGATCGCGCTGCGGCACTTGGAACAGGCCGGGTTGATCCAGATCTCCATGCCCCCACGGTACGCGAAAACTCGTCTCCCCCGCGTGTCCCATGAGCCCCGAAAGCCCTTGTGGCCAGGGGCTTTTGTCAGTGGGGGGACGTAGAATAGAAGCAGTGTTCGAGAGCATCGCCGACGTCCCGCGGCGGTGCTCCCACGCGACAGGAGGATGCCTGTGCCCGCTGCCGCACTGAAGCCGAAGCCGTTGCCGACCCAGTCCACCGCGAGGCGGCCCGTGCTGCTCGACCTGCCCTACGAGCCCGTGACGAAGCGCCCGCTGCCGCCGGGACGGCCGCGGGAGTGGTACGTCACGCACAACCGCCGTCTGAAGGCGATGCGGCTCGCCATCGCCCTGCTCGACTCCGGTGTCTACCTGCCGAACCAGGCCCGCAACGAGACGATACGGAGCGCCGCGGAGCTCATCGGCGTCCACCCGCCGTCCGACACCACGTGCCACATGGTGCGGGCACTGATGCGGTACTCCCGCTAGCCGGCCGCGGGCCCCTGGACCCCTCGGGCGCCCGGCCCGGACCTGAGCGGCCCGGACCGGGGCGGCCCGGGCTGGCCCGGGGCCCGCCCCGGACGTCCGCCCGACCCGGCCGGGACGCCCACCCACGCGGCCCTGGGCGTGCGCCCGAGCCGGCCGGGACGCCCGCTGGGCCCGGCCACGGCGCCGTCGGCCCGGCGACCGAGGCCGCTCCCGGCCGTACCACGCCTCGAACACCGGGGTGTTCTCGCACCGTCCACGCTCCGGACCGCCGGGGTGGTCGCCGTGTCCTGGAGGCCGGCCCCCCCCAGGGCGTCGCCGCGCCTTGGAAGCCGGACCGCCGGAGTCCGGCCGGCCGGGGTGTTGCCGCGCCCGGTGCCCCGGACGGGACCCGGCTGTCGCCGCGCTCCCGTCCGGGAGCGGCCGGTGCCCGAGCAACCCGCGCACCCCAGCAACCCGCGTACCCGGGCACCCGGGAGCAGCCGCTGTCCGGGCTCCCGGGAGCGGCCGCCTGCCCCGGCGACCGCGAAGGTCTGCGCCCCTGCCCCGGTGCGCCGAGGGCCGGAGCCGTACGTACCGCAAGTTGGGACCCCGGGACGCAGGCCCGGCTGCCCGCCGCGCCCTTTCCGCTGCCGCCCTTTCCGTTGCCGCCCTTTCATTGCCGTGCTAGGCGGCCAGCTCCTTCTCCAGTGGGGTGCGAAAGCGCGGCGTCACTCTGGTCGTGCCCATCCAGGACTCCAGCCGCTCGGCCCGTTCCGCGATCGCCGCCTCCGCCTCGCGGCCGGTGCCCCCCGGGTCCAGGAGGCGCCAGACGATCTCACCGCTCGGGCGCTGGGCCCACCCTCCGACCACCCGGCCGTTCCACCACACCGTGGGACCGACGTTCCCGCTGCCGTCGAACAGCGCCGGCCGCAGTCCGGGGGCGAGATACCAGTCGCGCTGCTGCCAGCCCATCGCCGTGGGGTCCAGTGCGGGCAGCAGGGCGGCCCACGGCCCGGCGGGTCCGGCGACCGGGTCCGCGTCGTCCGGCGCCACGTACGCCGTGCCCTCGTCCACCGCGACCTCCCGCGCGCCCGCCGCGGCCAGCGCACGCCGTACGTCCGTCACCCGCCAGCCCGTCCACCACTTCAGGTCGGCCTCCGTCGCCGGACCGCAGACGGACAGCCAGCGGCGCAGCAGGTCTGTCCGGGCGGCGGCCGCGGGCAGTTCCGGATGCGCGGGGGCCGGGGCCCAGCGAAACTGGGTGGAGGTCCAGGACCCGAGCGGCCGGCCCCGCACCACCTTGCCCTCCACGCCCAGCACGCGCAGCAGCCGCGAGGAGACGGTGTGCACGCCCTCGTAGCTCTTCCCGGCCGCGTACGCGAACCGTTCCCGCAACCTCGGCTCGTCCTGCGCGAGTTCGGCCGCCGTGGCCTGGCCGCGGCGGGCCAGCGCGGCCAGCGCCGACTCCTCCACCTCGCGCAGCCAGGCCTCGTCCGGAGCGCCTGCCTTCGCCATGTCCTTGATCAGCGCGGCACGGGCGCGGGCGGCGATCTCGAGGCCGGTGGAGGCGTGGACCACGGCGGTGAGCGCGGCGGGGAACACGAACACCGTGTGCCGCATGCCGTGCATGCGCACCAGCGTGCGGTCCTCGTACAGCGCGCGCTCGGTCTCCGGGACCGTCTTGGCCGGGTCCGCCAGGCGTGCTCCGACCCCCAGGTAGACCGTCGCGGGGTCGGTGCCGTGCAGGGCCACCAGGGAGTCCGCCACCTCCTCCGGGCTCGCCGCGCGCGCCTCGGCGGCCAGCCGGTGCCGCCGGGCCAGCCTCGCCCGCCGTTCCGCCACGTCGATGTGCCGGGGTCCCGCCGCCATGCTGCCTCCACCGTCCGCGTGCCCGACCGGCGCCGGTGGGTCCGGCGCCGTCGCCCGGGCCCGTACCGCCCGCGCCCCACCATCGTGACGGACACCACTGACAACCGGCCCCGGCCGGGCGCCGGCGGGCCGGGCGCCGGCGGCACGACGGCCCGGGCTCACAGGCCGGGGGCGCCCCACACCGGGAACCAGCGGCTCAGGTCCTGCTCGATCCGCAGGTCGTTCCCCAGGGCCGCCTTCACCCGCAGCTCCAGCGCGTTGTCGCGCCGCTGCGCCCCGCCGGGCAGCGGCGCGAACGGGTAGAAGGTGCCCCGCTTGTAGAGGTACACGAGCGCGAGCGCGCGGTCGTTGTCGTCGTGGAAGCCGGCCAGCGAGCACAGGAGCTGGGGGCCGAAGCCGTTGGCCTCCAGGGCGCTGTTCACGGCGTGCAGGTCGTTGACGAGGTCGGGCAGCCGGTCGGGGGTGCGGCGGGAGACCAGCCACGAGTAGCCGTAGGCGTCCTGGGACAGCTCGACCGGGGGGCCGGAGCGGCCGGCGTCCGCGTCCAGCAGCGCCTGCACCTCGCGGTGCGTCTGCTCGAAGGCCGCGCCCTCGACCGTGGCGAAGCACACCGCGCCCTGGCCGGTCGGCCGGAAGCCCGTCGCGGCCTCCAGCGTGACCGCCGCAGACGGCAGCGCGAACAGCTGGTCCAGGTCGGGCAGGGCGGGTTTGGAGCGCCCCAGCAGAATGTCCAGCAGCCCCATGCTCAGCCCGCCCTCCCCGGGGTGGCGGCCTCGCCCAGCTCGGCGGAGATCCGGGCGAGCTGCTCCAGCCGCTGCTCCAGGCTCGGGTGGGTGGAGAAGAGCCGGCTCAGGCCGGGCTCGGCGCCCAGCGCCGGGGTGAAGTAGAAGGCGTTGAAGGCCTGGGCGGTGCGCAGGTCCTCGGAGGGGATGCGGGCGATGTCCCCGGTGACCTTGGTGAGCGCGGAGGCCAGGGCGGAGGGCCGCCCGGTCAGCAGGGCCGCCGCCCGGTCGGCGGCCAGCTCCCGGTACCGCGACAGCGCGCGGATCAGCAGGAAGCTGATGGCGTACACGGCCGCCGAGACGCCCATCACCATGGCGAACACGGCGAGGGTGTTCTGGTCCTTGCGCCCCCGCCCGCCGAACAGCTCCGAGTAGAAGGCGAACCGTACGACCAGGCCCGCGAGCACGCCCAGGAAGGACGCGACCGTGATCACGGCGACGTCCTTGTGCGCCACGTGGGACAGCTCGTGCGCGAGCACGCCCTCCAGCTCGGCCGGCTCAAGGCGCCGCAGCAGCCCGGTCGTCACGCAGACGACGGCGTTGTCGGGGTTGCGCCCGGTGGCGAACGCGTTCGGCATGTCCATGTTGGAGACGGCGACCACCGGCTTCGGCATGTCGGCGATGGCGCACAGCCGGTCCACCACCGCGTGCAGCTCGGGGTACTCCTCCCGCTCCACCACCCGGCCGTGCATCGCGAACAGCGCGATCCGGTCGGAGAACCAGTACTGGGCGACGAGCACGCCGCCCGCGATCACCACGACCAGCACCCACGACTTCAGCAGCACGATCAGCGCGGCGACGAACGCCACGTACAGCAACCCGAGCAGGAACAGCGTGACACCCATCCGCACGGTCAGACGCCGGTCGCTCCGGAAGCGGCTCTGCATCTCGCATCACCCCGCAGTCAGGCACTCGTCCCGCCATCCAGTGTGCACCTGCCCCCGGTCACGAAAAGCCCCCGACCGGCCCCAGCACCGGCAAAAGGTCCCCGGAGCGGGAGGCCGATCAGTGCGGGGTGCGGGTCTAGTGCGGGGTGCGGGTCTGGGCGTAGCCGATCAGGAGGATCAGGACGGTGACGCAGCCGAGGACGACGGCGGTGGAGAGCCAGGAGGAGCGGCGGGGGGTGACCGGGGCCGGGTCGGCGCGGAAGGGGACCGGGCCGGGCGGGTTGTCCTTCCAGCGGGCGGCCAGCATACGGGCCCGCGCCGAGGGCTCCTTGTGCTCGGCGGCGTCCGCCCACCTGTGATCGAACTCGCGCGGGAAGTCGTCGTTTCCGGTCATCCCCGTGGCCTTCCTGGTCCTGGCGGTGAGGAGCTGTCTCCCTTTAGGAGCCCCGAGGGGCCGGGAAGGTTGCACCGGTGGGGGCGACGGGGCCGGGGGCCGGGCTTCGGACCGCCCCGTTCGGCTGCTCCGGACCGCCCCGTTCGGCTCAAGATGCTGAGCGGTCGGAGGGCGGCTAGCCTCGATGGAAGAGAGCCGCGCTCCGGGAGCAGGCCCGTGCCGGCGCGGTCCCTGGACGCAGGGGCCGTCGGTCGGTGCGACGCCCAAGGTGCGCCCGCACCCCGTACCCAGGCGGCTATGCCCACGACCGCGCCGTACCGTTCCCGGACTGCGGCCGCGGCCCTCCGTCTCTCGTGCCTCGAAAGAGCCGCACGAGGGGGTGGAAGGAAGGTAACCCATGAAAGCACAACGCGCGAGGCGTCTCTTCGCGATGTCCGCGGTCGGCGTTCTGATGGCCGGTGGCGCCGCGATCGGCGCAGCAGGCACGGCCTCGGCAGCCGCCCCGGCCCACACTCCGACCAACTTCGGCCGTTGCTTCGACCGCGGTGGCTGGTGGAACTGCGACAACGGCTTCGGTCACCGCGGCGACTTCTTCCGCAACGACATCCCCAGCGTCGTGGTGATCGTGCTGTGAGCTGATCGACCCCGCGGTGCGCACAGACAGACCGAGGGCCGCCACCCATCACGCGGGTGGCGGCCCTCGCCAGTGCCCTTCACCAGTGGTCCAGGGGCACCAGTGGCCGGAGTGGTGGGCCGCTCCGGCCTGGGTGGATCACACGTCGAAGTAGAGCTCGAACTCGTGCGGGTGCGGACGCAGCTGCAACGGGGCGATCTCGTTGGTGCGCTTGAAGTCGATCCAGGTCTCGATCAGGTCGGACGTGAACACGTCGCCCTGGAGGAGGAACTCGTGGTCGGCCTCCAGCGCGTCGAGGACGGCGCCGAGGGAGGTCGGCACCTGGGCGACGTTCGCGTGCTCCTCGGGAGCCAGCTCGTACAGGTCCTTGTCGATCGGCTCGGCCGGCTCGATCTTGTTCTTGATGCCGTCCAGACCCGCGAGGAGCAGGGCGGAGAAGGCCAGGTACGGGTTGCCGGAGGAGTCCGGGGCGCGGAACTCCACGCGCTTGGCCTTCGGGTTCGAGCCGGTGATCGGGATGCGCATCGCGGCGGACCGGTTGCGCTGCGAGTACACCAGGTTGATCGGGGCCTCGAAGCCCGGCACCAGGCGGTGGTACGAGTTCACCGTCGGGTTGGTGAAGGCCAGCAGCGACGGGGCGTGCTTGAGGATGCCGCCGATGTAGTAGCGGGCGGTGTCCGACAGGCCCGCGTAACCGGCCTCGTCGTAGAACAGCGGGTCGCCGTTGCTCCACAGCGACTGGTGGACGTGCATGCCCGAGCCGTTGTCGCCGAAGATCGGCTTCGGCATGAAGGTCGCGGTCTTGCCGTTGCGCCAGGCCACGTTCTTCACGATGTACTTGAACAGCTGGAGGTCGTCGGCGGCGGCCAGCAGCGTGTTGAACTTGTAGTTGATCTCCGCCTGGCCGGCCGTGCCGACCTCGTGGTGCTGGCGCTCGACCTTCAGGCCCTGCTTGTCCAGCTCGAGGGAGATCTCCGCGCGCAGGTCGGCGAAGTGGTCGACCGGCGGGACGGGGAAGTAGCCGCCCTTGTAGCGGACCTTGTAGCCGCGGTTGTCCTCGATCGCGCCGGTGTTCCAGGCGCCGGCCTCGGAGTCGATGTGGTAGAACGACTCGTTCTCCGCCGTGCGGAAACGGACGCTGTCGAAGACGTAGAACTCGGCCTCGGGACCGAAGTAGGCGGTGTCCGCGATGCCGGTGGAGGCCAGGTACGCCTCCGCCTTCTTGGCCACGTTGCGCGGGTCGCGGGAGTACTGCTCGCCCGTGATCGGGTCGTGGATGAAGAAGTTGATGTTGAGCGTCTTGTCCCGGCGGAACGGGTCGACACGGGCCGTCGACAGATCGGCGCGCAGGGCCATGTCGGACTCGTGGATCGCCTGGAAGCCGCGGATCGACGATCCGTCGAAGGCGAGTTCCTCGTCCGGGTCGAACGCCTCAACGGGCACCGTGAAGTGCTGCATGACGCCCGGCAGGTCGCAGAAGCGGACGTCGACGAACTTGACGTCCTCGTCCGCGATGAACTTCTTGGCCTCGTCGGCGTTCTGGAACATCCAGCTCCTCCTACTCCCGACCGTCCCGCCGGGGTGGTAGATCGTTCGTGCGGCCAGTGCGGTGGCACACGCTGCACTCGACCCTAGGGACGGGTGATTTCTCGGGCGTGACCCGTTTGTTTCGCAGAAGTTAACCGGCCGGGGCGCGGTCACGGCTGGGGACACCCCGGCGACCCCCGTCCTTCCAGCGTGGCAGTACCGTGGACGCGTGGACAACAGGCAAGCAATGGGATCGTGGCTGTCCGGGCCGCGCTCGGCCATGGAGGAAGCGGGTGCCGACTTCGGTTACCGGGGCGAACAGCTCGGTCTGCCGGAGCAGGGACCGGGCTCGATCGCCCGCCCCGGCCGGCGTCTGGGCGCACTGGTGGTCGACTGGGGCCTGTGCCTGCTGATCGCATACGGTCTGATCGCCGACAGCTACAACAACGCGGCGCAGGTCTGGGCCCCGCTCGTGCTGTTCGTGCTGCTGGTGCTCACCCTGGGCACCGTGGGCTTCACTCCCGGCAAGCGGCTGTTCGGGCTGCGGGTGGTGGCCCTGGGCACCGGCCGGGTGCAGCCGCTGCGCGCGCTGCTGCGCACGGTGCTGTTCTTCCTGGCCATCCCGCCCCTGGTCTGGGACCGCGACGGCCGCGGCCTGCACGACCGGCTCGCGGGGACCGTCGAGGTCCGCATCTGAGGAGCCAGCGCGCGGCGCAGGGTGCCGGTCGTGTGCGGTGACGCCGACATGGCGGCGGCCGTACGGTGACGTTCCCCGTGG
The DNA here is from genome assembly GCF_044903565.1 of Streptomyces sp. NPDC004065. Lineage (NCBI taxonomy): Bacteria > Bacillati > Actinomycetota > Actinomycetes > Kitasatosporales > Streptomycetaceae > Streptomyces > Streptomyces sp. NPDC004065. The sequence goes on from NZ_JBJDQT010000011.1 coordinate 120,223, forward strand.
CGGCGGTCGTACGGTGACGTTCCCCGTGGCGGCGGTCGTACGGCGCGGATCCGTACGGCGCCGGTCCGCCCGGTGTCCGCACCGCACCCGTACGGCGAGAAGGGCGCCCGGAGTGATCCGGGCGCCCTTCTCGTGAGTGTGGGGGTGGGGTGCGGGGGTGCGCAGGCGGGGCTCAGCGGGCCTTCGGGCCGCCGCCCCTCGGCAGCCGCATGCCCTTGGGCATCGGGCCCTTCGGCAGCGGCATGTTGCTCATCAGGTCGCCCAGGGCGCGCAGCCGGTCGTTGGTGGCGGTGACCTGGGGGCCCGTCAGCACCCGGGGGAACTTCAGCAGGGTGGTGCGCAGCTTCTTCAGCGGGACCTGGCCCTCGCCGTCGCCGACGATCACGTCGTGCACCGGGACGTCCGCGACGATGCGGTTCATCTTCTTCTTCTCGGCGGCGAGCAGGCTCTTGACCCGGTTCGGGTTGCCCTCGGCGACCAGCACGATGCCGGCCTTGCCGACCGCGCGGTGCACCACGTCCTGGCTGCGGTTCATCGCGACCGCCGGGGTCGTGGTCCAGCCGCGGCCGACGTTGTCCAGGACCGCCGCGGCGGCGCCCGGCTGGCCCTCCATCTGCCCGAAGGCGGCGCGCTCGGCCCGGCGTCCGAAGACGATCGCCGTCGCGAGGAAGGCGAGCAGGAGGCCCAGGACGCCGAGGAAGACCGGGTGGCCGATCAGGAAGCCGATCCCCAGAAGGACACCGAAGGTGATGATGAAGACGCCCGCGAGTACGAGACCGATCTTGGGATCGGCCTTGCTGGTCATCTTGTAGGTCAGAGCGATCTGCTTCAGTCGCCCGGGGTTGGCAGCCTCGGCTGCGGGTTCCTTCCTCGCCATGCCACGAAGTCTACGTGCCCCGGGAACCGGCCGACGACGGCAGTACCCGCGCACGCGGGGAGACCGTGCGGGCGTGCCCGTGGGGTGAGCGGGCGGGTGGGGACGCTGGGGAGGGGGCGGCCTCTGGACGGACGGGTTCCGCGGGACCGCGACGGCGGCGGGGGAGAGGGCGGGGGAGACGAACGACTCCCCGAGTGGGGCGGGGGCCGGAGGGGCGCGTGGCGCGGTCGGTTACGGGCGGCCCCGGTCGGTAGCGGGCGGTCGTGGGCGGTCGCGGTCAGTTGTGGCCGGCGAACTGGTCGAGAACGCGCTGGGCCTCGACCCGGTCCTTGGCGCGGCGGCGGTCCTCCAGGACGGAGGTCCAGGCGTTGCGGCGGGCGGTGCGCTGGCCGCCGCTCATGAGCAGGGACTCGACGGCACGGAGTGCGTCGGTGAAGGACGGGATGGCGGTGGCGCGAACGGGCGCGGCCTGCATGGCGGGTGTCCCCCTCGGAACGGCTTCGGGTGTACGTGGCGTGAGTCCAGCGTCACTGTTTGGTGTTACCAGGGCGTGACCGACCGGTCAAACACCAATGAAGCCTCGTGAGCGCGGGCCGAACGGCTGACGCGGCCCCGGCCGGCGCCCTCATCTGCGGCGACGGCGGGGACCGCGTCGTATCGGCCATTACCGGGCAGTAATTTCTTGTGCCCGAATTCACACGCTTGCCCGTCCCGGACGGGGCACGGGAACTGACGGAGTGTCAGACGATGTCAGACGGCCTGGGAGGCCACGAAGGCCCCTCGCTTCTCGACCGCCATCCGGTACAGCCGGCCGGCGCGGTAGGAGGACCGTACCAGCGGGCCGGACATCACGCCGGAGAAGCCGATCTGCTCGGCCTCCTCCTTCAGCTCGACGAACTCCTGCGGCTTGACCCAGCGCTCCACCGGGTGGTGCCGCACGCTCGGCCGCAGGTACTGGGTGATGGTGACCAGCTCGCAGCCCGCCTCGTGCAGCTGCCGGAGCGCGTCGCTGATCTCCTCGCGGGTCTCGCCCATGCCCAGGATGAGGTTCGACTTGGTCACCAGCCCGTAGTCGCGCGCGGCGGTGATGACCTTCAGGGAGCGCTCGTAGCGGAAGCCCGGGCGGATGCGCTTGAAGATCCGCGGGACCGTCTCCACGTTGTGCGCGAAGACCTCGGGGCGGGTGGCGAAGACCTCCTCCAGCAGCTCCGGCACGCCGTTGAAGTCGGGGGCGAGCAGCTCGACCTTGGTGCGGCCGCCCTCCCGTCCGGCGGTCTGCTGGTGGATCTGGCGGACGGTCTCCGCGTACAGCCAGGCGCCGCCGTCCTCGAGGTCGTCGCGGGCGACGCCGGTGACGGTGGCGTAGTTCAGGTCCATGGTGACCACGGACTCGCCCACGCGGCGCGGCTCGTCCCGGTCCAGCGCCTGCGGCCTGCCGGTGTCGATCTGGCAGAAGTCGCAGCGCCGGGTGCACTGGTCGCCGCCGATGAGGAAGGTCGCCTCGCGGTCCTCCCAGCACTCGTAGATGTTCGGGCAGCCGGCTTCCTGGCAGACCGTGTGCAGGCCCTCGCTTTTGACGAGGCTCTGCATCTTGGTGTATTCGGGGCCCATTTTGGCCCGAGTCTTGATCCACTCGGGCTTGCGCTCGATGGGGGTCTGGCTGTTGCGGACCTCCAGGCGCAGCATCTTGCGTCCGTCGGGTGCGACTGCGGACACGACCGGCTCCCTAGCGTTTGATTCCTCGGCGTTGTTCAGGGTACGCCCGTTGATTCGATGCCCGGCGGGGGCGGGGTCGCCGCCCCCGCCGGGCGCCGGGCCGCCTCAGGCGGCCGGGGTCCTCTCGATCACCCGCGGCTTCGGGTCCGCGCTCTGCAGGACCTCGCGCAGATGGCGCTCCACCACCGGGAGCACCTCCTCGATGGTGATGTCCCGCCCCAGCTCGGCGGCGAGCGAGGCCACGCCCGCGTCCCGGATGCCGCAGGGGATGATCCGGTCGAACCACTTGTTGTCGGGGTTCACGTTCAGCGCGAAACCGTGCATCGTGACGCCCTTGGCCACCCGGATGCCGATCGCGGCGACCTTGCGGTCCTCGCCCCGCTGTCCGGCGTTGGACGGGGCGTACTCCGGGCCGTTGAGCCGCGGGTCGAACTCCTCGTCGGCCAGCCGCGGGTCGAAGTCCAGGGACAGCCCGCCGGCCGGGGGGCGCTGCTCGACCGGGTCGCCGAGCACCCAGACCCCGCTGCGCCCCTCGACCCGGGTGGTCTCCAGGCCGAACTCCCCGCAGGCGCGGATCAGCGCCTCCTCCAGGCGCCGCACGTGCGCCACCACGTCCACCGGGCGGGGCAGCTTCAGGATCGGGTAGCCGACCAGCTGCCCGGGGCCGTGCCAGGTGATCTTCCCGCCGCGGTCCACGTCGATGACGGGCGTGCCGTCCAGCGGGCGTTCGCCGTCCGCGGTGCGCCGGCCCGCCGTGTAGACCGGGGGATGCTCCAGGAGCAGCACGGTGTCGGGAACCTCGTCGGCGAACCGGGCCGCGTGCACCCGGCGCTGCTCGTCCCAGGCCTGCTGGTAGTCCACGGCCTCGGTGCCGAACCCCATGCGGACGAACCGCAACTCACTCACGGCAAGCGCCTCCCTGCAAGGTCGTAAGGCACGAAACGTGCCGACGCCACTGTACGACTGCCCTCCGGCCGTCAGCCCAGTGGCCAATCCTCACACGATCGGATGAATGCCGCCGGAAGGTCGCGGTCGGCTGCTCACTCTCCGCTACATTCGCGCCGTTCATGAGGCCATAAGGGCTGCTCACAGGCAATCCGGGCACCACGCGGTCGCGTGCGGGCCCGAAAGGCAGGAGACCGCACCGCAGATGACGGAACGACCCGCGCAGCGCACTCCCAACCGCCAGCTCGCCGCGCTCATCGCAGAAGCGGGATTCTCCAACGCAGGCCTGGCCCGTCGCGTGGACCAGCTCGGTCTCGAACACGGGCTGGACCTGAGATACGACAAGACCTCGGTCACCCGCTGGCTGCGCGGGCAGCAGCCGCGCGGGACCACACCCGCCCTCATCGCCGAGGTCTTCACCCGCCGTCTCGGCCGCCGGCTGACCGCCCAGGACCTCGGCCTGGACGCCTGCGCCCCGGTGTACGCCGGGCTGGAGTTCGCCGCCGCCCCGGAGGAGGCCGTCGACATCGTCAGCGGCCTGTGGCGCAAGGACTCCGGCAGCCACGCCGAGCTGCGCAAGATCGCCTTCACCCCCGCGGGGCTGGTGGTGCCCAGCCGGGACTGGCTGATCGGCCGGGCCGACGACCGGGTCGCCCGCGGCGAGCCGCCCGTCGCCCGGGTCCCCGCCCAGCCGGGCCCGGACGGCACGCACCCGCTCCCGGCCGGCCGGGGCGCGCCGGGCACGCCGGGCCCGGCCAGGGCGCCCGGACTCCCGGGGGCGGCGGGCGTGCCGCGCCAGCGCGGGCAGGCCGAGCGCGAGCCGGGCCAGCGGGTCTCCGCCGGCGACATCGCCGCCCTGCGCTCGGTGGGCGAGCTGTTCCGCACCCTCGACGACATGTACGGCGGCGGCCACGCCCGCCAGGCGCTCGTGCGCTATCTGGAGCACGAGTGCGAGCCGATGCTGCGCGGCACCTACGGCGAGCAGACCGGCCGGCGCCTGTTCGCGGCCGCGGCCGACCTGACCCGCCTGGCCGGCTGGACCTCGTACGACATCGCCGCGCACGGCCTGGCCCAGCGCTACTTCGTGCAGGCGCTGCGGCTCGCCCAGGCCGCCGGTGACCGCGCCTACGGCGCCTATGTGCTCATCACCATGAGCCGCCAGGCGGTGTACCTCGGGCACGGACGCGAGGCCGTCCAGCTCGCCCGGGTGGCGCAGCAGGGACTCGGCGGCTCCGCGCCGCCGGTCGTCCAGGCGCTGCTGCACGCCGCCGAGGCGCGCGGGCACGGGGTGCTCGGCGAGGTGCGCGCCTGCACCGCTTCCCTGGTCCGCGCCGAGCGCGCGCTGGAGGCCGCCCGGCCCGGCGACGAGGTGCCGCACTGGGCGCGCTTCTTCGACGAGGCCCAGCTCGCCGACGAGTTCGGCCACTGCCACCGGGACCTGCAGCAGTACCGGCCCGCCGCCCAGCACGCCGAGCGCTCGCTCCAGTTGCGCGCGCCGGCGTACGCCCGCAGCCGGCTGTTCTGCCGGGTCGTCCTCGCCACCGCCCGCCTCGGCCTCGGCGACCTGGACCAGGCCTGCCATCTGGGCGCCGAGGCGGCGGGGCAGGCCGCCGACATGCGGTCGGTGCGGGCGGTGGAGTACGTCCGGGACTTCGAGCGCCGTCTCGAGCCGTACAAGGACGCGGGACCGGTGCGGACGTACCGGGACAAGGTGGCGGCGCTGGGCTGAGATCCCGCGGTCGGTCGGCCGTCCGTCGGGCCATTCGGCCGTCCGTCCGGCCGGCCGGCCGTTCGTTCGGCTGCCGCCCCTGCGCCGCCCCGCACCGCGCCCCTGCCGCTGCCCTGCGCCGCCCCGAGCCGCTTCCCGGCTCCGTCCGCGGTTTCGTGCCGGGGGCCGGGCGGGGTTTCCCACCGGGGCGGGCGGGGTCTCGCGCCGGGAGGGCGGGGCTTTCCGCCGGGGCGGCGCCGGGGCGTGCCTCAGGCGGCGGCCGGGTGTGCCTCCGGTTCGGGGTCGGCGCGGTGCAGCGAGCGGCCGGCGCCCAGGTCCGCCAGGATCGCCGTGGCCGCCCTGCGGGCCGAGTACAGGGCTCCCTGGACGGTGCTGGTGTCCCGGTGGTCGCCGCACACGTACAGGCCCGCCAGCAGCCGTACCGGCCGGCGCAGGTCGTGCGGTGGCCGCATGGCGGGCACGGCCTCGGCCGTGTGGTGCACGGCGAGGGTCTCCCAGCGCGCGGTCGAGGTGCCGTAGAGGCGGGCCAGATGGATGCGCACCGCGGTGTCGACGCCGGCCGGGAGAGTGCCGAGCACGGTCGAGGAGACGAGCGTACGGCCCGCCGGCGCCCGGGCCGGGTCGACACGGCTGACCACGGCCGTGTGGGCCACGGGCCCGCCGCGGTCGGCGTCGAGCAGCAGATGGCCGCCCGCCGCCGGGGGCTCGTCCGTCGTGTGGTGCACCACCGTCACCGGGTGGAAGTCCGGCACCCGCAGCCCGGGCAGCAGCTCGGCGGCGGCGCGCGCGTCGGTGGCGACCAGCACCGCCCGGCAGCGGATCTCGCCGTGCTCGGCGGTGGTCACCGAGGTGGTGGAGACGGAGGTGACGCGGACCCCGGTGTGCACGGTGCCCGGGGGCAGGGCGCGGGCGAGCAGTTCGGGCACCGCCTCCGCGCCGCCCTCGGGCAGGCACAGCCGGCCGCTCGCGAAGGCGCGCAGCGCGAGGTCCGCGCAGCGGCTGGAGGTGGTGAGGGAGGGGTCGCACAGCAGGGCCGCCAGCAGCGGGCGCAGGAAGCCGTGCACGGTGCGGGCGGGCAGGCCGCGGGCCGCCAGGGCCTGGCCCGCGGGCAGCTCGGGACGGGACAGCAGCCGGTCGACGGGTGTGGCGGCGAGCCGGGTGAGCGCCGCGCTGAGCCGCGCCTGGTCGACCGCGGTGCCCAGCGGGGCGCCGGTCCACGCCCGTGGACCCGGGGCGGCGCGCAGGGCGCGCGGGCGGCCCAGCGGCGCGCTGGGCGGACGAGGGGCGCTCGCCAGCGCGCGCACCGCCCGCAGTGCGCCCCTCGCGCTCCCTGTGCGCGCCGGGGGGCCGGCGTGGTGGTGCCGTCCGTCGCTGTGCAGCAGGACCCCCGGCGCGAAGGGGCGCAGCACCAGCGCGTCGAGGCCCGGACTGAGGTCCAGTTCGGGATACGACGTGGACAGCAACTGTCCGATCCGGTCGAGCCGGAAGCCGTCGACCTTCTCCGTCGCCATGCGGCCGCCCACCCAGGGGGCAGCCTCCAGAACCGCGGTCGTCACTCCTGCGCTGGTCAGCCGATGCGCCGCCGACAGTCCGGCGACGCCGGCTCCCACCACGACGACGTCCGCCTGGTACGCGGGCTCAAGCACGTGCCCCTCCTCGAGGTTGGGCGGCCGGTGGAGCAGTGATGCCCCCAACCGGCTTGAGGAATACCCGAGTTCGGGTCGAGGTTAGGACGGGGATCGGTCAGGAACAGTCGCGCATCGACAGGGCACGGTCGCACGGCGGTCGCATACGGTCGCAAGGTGGCATGAAGGAGATGGTGAGCCGGCAGGGAACCGGGGGAGCCGACCGGTACGGGACCGGGGCGGCGGGGGAGCCGGCCGGCCCGGGAGGAGGCGTCCGGTGTTCCGGTGATCTGACCGGGTGTCACAGCGCCGCCCGCACCGCGTCCTCGATCCCCGGGAACGCGAACGTGAACCCGGACTCCAGCAGCCGCTTCGGCACCACCCGCGCGCTGCCCAGCACGTCCCCCGCCATCTCGCCGAGCACGGCCCGCAGCACCGGCGCGGGCACCGGGAAGAGCGCCGGACGGTGCAGCACCCGCCCCATCACGGCGGTGATCTCACGGTTCGTCAGCGGCTGTGGCGCGGTGAGGTTGACCGGCCCCGACAGCTCCGCGGTGTCGATGAGATGCCGCAGCGCGGCCACCTCGTCGTGCAGCGCGATGAACGACCAGTACTGCCGCCCGTCGCCCAGCCGCCCGCCCAGCCCGGCCCGGAACAGCGGGAACAGCCGCCCCCACGCCCCGCCCGCGCGGGAGACCACCAGGCCGGTGCGCGCGAACACCGTGCGCACCCCCGCCTCCCGCGCCGGCGCCGCCGCCTCCTCCCACTCCACGCACAGCGAGGCCAGGAAGCCGTCCCCGGGCGGGGCGTCCTCGTCGACGGCCCGGTCGCCGGTGTCGCCGTAGAAGCCGGTCGCACTGCCGCCGACGTAGACCCGCGGCGGCTCCTCCAGCGAGGCCACGGCCTCGGCGAGCGCCGCCGTGCCCAGCACCCGGCTGTCGCGCAGCGTGCGCTTGTACGCCTCCGTCCAGCGACGGTCGCCGATCCCCGCGCCCGCCAGATTGACCACCGCCTCGCACCCGGAGAGCCCCGCGGCGTCCACGTACTGGCGCTCCGGGTCCCAGCGGACCTCGTCCGGGCCGCGCACCGGGCGGCGCACCAGGCGCACCACCTCGTGCCCGTCCGCGGTCAGGGACCGCACCAGGGCGCTGCCGATCAGACCGGACGCGCCGGCCACCGCGATTCGCGCACGTCTCATGCCCTCATCCTGCCCGCCGCACCGCCGGGCAGCCGGGCAGCCGCACCGCCTGCCCGCCGCACCGCCTGCCCGCCGCACCGCCTGCCCGCGGAGGCCGCCGGGCCGCGGTGAGCCGGCCGCACGCGCGCCGCCTGACGCACCGTAGAGTGACCGCCATGCCGGGTACGCACATACGCCATGCCACGCTCGACGACGAGGACGCCCTGGGACGGCTGGACCGCGCGACCTGGTCCACCCTGCACGCGGTCACCCCGCCGCCGCGGGAGCCGTACGAGCCCTTCTTCACACCCCGCAGCGGGCCGCGCGACCACCTGGTCGCCGAACTCGACGGCCGCCTGGCCGGCTACATCCGCCTCGGCCTGCCCACCGACGTCGCCTCGAACGCCCACGTCCGGCAGATCCGCGGACTCGCCGTGGCCGAGGAGGCCCGCGGCCGGGGCGTGGGCCGCGCCCTGCTGCGCGCCGCCGTCGAGGAGGCCCGCCGCCAGGGCGCCCGGCGCATCAGCCTGCGGGTGCTCGGCCACAACACCCCCGCCCGCAAGCTGTACGAGTCGGAGGGCTTCGTGGTCGAGGGCGTCCAGCCGGGGGAGTTCCACCTGGACGGCGCCTACGTCGACGACGTGCTCATGGGCCGGCCGCTGTGACCCCCGCCGCCCCCTCCCGCGCTACGAGGTGACCAGCGCGCCGGTGTCGACCGCCGCCGTCGCGTGCGCCGCCCGGCGCGCGTCCGTGGCCACCTCGGCCGCCGTCAGCGCGTACCCCGTGCCGTCGTCCGAGGTGGAGCGGGCGAACACCACCCCGAAGACGCGGCCGTCCCCGGTCAGCAGTGGACCGCCGGAGTTGCCGGGACGGACCGTGGAGCGGATCGAGTAGATCTCGCGGGTGACCGTGGCGTCGTTGTAGATGTTCTGGCCGGTCGCCCGCAGCCGGCCGGCCACCGTCGCCGCCTGCAGGTCCAGGGCCCCGTCCTGGGGGTAGCCCGCGACCACGGCCGTGTCGCCGCGCGCGGCGGTGCCGTCGAACCGCAGCACCGGGGCGCGCAGCCCGGGCACGTAGAGCACGGCGACGTCCCGGTCCGGGTCGAAGAGCACCACCCGCGCCTCGTACGACCGCCCCACACCGCCGATCCGCACGGTCGGGTCGTCGATGCCGGCCACCACGTGCGCGTTGGTCATCACCCGCTGGCGCGCGTACACGAAGCCGCTGCCCTCGCGGCCCTGGGTGCCCGAGGAACCCTCGATCTTGACCGTGCTCAGCCGGGCGGCGGCCGTCGCGCTGCGCGTCACGCTGTCCCCGGAGGGCTCGGCGACCCCCGCCGCCGGCTCGTTCTCGAAGGGGTTGAAGACCTGCGGGAAGCCCGCCTGGGTGAGCGCGTTCGTGGCCCGCGAGAACCACGCCGGGGTGGTGTCCGGCATCGCGTCCTGCACCGCGCCCAGCAGCCGCGAGTCGCGTATCGCCCCGGTCACCACCGGGGAGGAGGACGCGCCCAGCACGCTCGCGGCCACCCAGGCCACGATCAGCACCGCCACCGCGTTGGCCGCCGCCCCGCCGATGCCGTCGGCCACCCGCAGCGGCCCGCGGTCCAGCTCGCGCCGCACCCGCAGGGCCAGCCGCCCCGCCAGCTCGTGCCCCACCACCGCCGGGACCAGCACGGTGAGCACGGCGGTCACCGTCGCCGCCGTCGTCCCGCGCGCCACCAGACCCATCACCCACGGCAGCGCCCACACGCCGACGACCGCGCCGCCCACGAACCCGGCCAGCGAGACACAGCCGGCCACCAGCCCCCGCCGGTAGCCGGACGCGGCGTAGACGAGGATCACCAGCACCAGCAGGAGGTCGAGCACGTCCACGCGCGCCGCCTTTCTCTCGGAACCCTGAGTACGTGGGGGACGGGTCCAGTGATCAGCCACGCGCACGCGGGTCCGGGAACCGGCCACGTGTACGTGTACCCCCAGAAACGTCCCGGACCAGGACGATGGTTCCACCAGGTGGCACAGCACACATCGCGGACGGACCGGAAGGGCCCGACAGTGAGGTCATGCGTGCTGTACAAGATCAGGAACCGCGGCCGGCCGGGAGGGGGCGCCCGCGGCGCCCGCGCCGCGCCGTCGTGGCGGTGCTCTGCTGCTCCCTGCCGCTGGCCTCGGGCGTCCTGGCGCTGCTGCTCCTGTCGCCCGGCACGGGCCGGACGGTGACCACGCCGGTGCGTGCCCGGGCCCTGGTGCCCGGACCCGCGGCCCCCGGGCACGGCGCGCCCAGGCCGCGGATCCTGCCACGCTCGGCGTGGCTGGACGCCACCGTGCGGCGCCCGCAGCCGCCGCCGCGCTACGACGACCGGGTGGTCGCCGTGTTCGTCCACCACACCGACTCGCCCAACGGCTACTCCTGCGCCGACACCCCGCGCATCATCCGCCACCTGTACGCCGGCCAGACCGGCGCCCGCCAGTGGGACGACATCGGCTACAACTTCCTCGTCGACCGCTGCGGCACCGTCTACGAGGGCCGGGCCGGCGGAGTCGAACGCGCCGTCACCGGCGCCCACACCCAGGGCTTCAACCACCGCACGGCGGGCGTGGCGGCCATCGGCACCTTCCCGGCCGGCACGGCCGTGCCGCGTGCCATGACCGACGCGATCGCGGCACTCGCGGCCTGGAAGCTGGGCCTGGCCGGCATCGACCCGCGCGGCAGTGTCCCCCTGGTGTCCAGCAACGGGCACAGCCGGTACCGGGCGGGCACCACCGCCCTGCTGCCCACGCTGGCCGGGCACACCGACGGATTCCGGACCAACTGCCCGGGCGCCGCCCTGACGCTCCGGCTGCCGGCGATCCGCGCCGCCGCGGCGAGGCTCCAGGGCCGGGCGTGAGGGGCCGTTACTCGCGGAAGCGGGCCCACAGCCTGGGATAGCGCCGGGCGAGAACCTGGTCGTCCTCGAAGTCCACGGGCGTGCCCTCCGGCTCCGCCGGGGCCGGCGGGAGGCCCAGGTCGGGGGCGACGGTCCCGGTGAGCTGCTCGTAGGCCTCGTCTGCGGCGTAGCCGAGCTCCTCGCCGTCGCCGTCGATCTCCTCGTCGAAGTCCTCGAGCAGGTCGGCCAGGGAGTCCGGGTCGTGCAGGGCGCCCTCGAACACCTCCCGGCCCTGGCCGATCAGCCAGCACCGGAAGAAGTCGAAGGCGTCGTCGCTCGCCCCGTCCAGCAGCACCCACGCGGCGCCCCACAGGTCCCAGCGGTAGGCCCGGTTGTAACGGGACTCGAAGTGACGGGCGAAGTCCAGCACCAGCTCCGGGTCGCAGTCGAGCAGCCGCTCCACCAGCAGGTCGGCCTGCTCCTCGGCGTCCCCCTCGGCGGCCTGACGGCTGTCGTCGATCAGCTCCCAGAACTCCGTCTCGTCCATCACGGGTCAAGCATCGGCCAACCGCACAAGGGGCGCACGCGGAGTGCGGCGGATTGTTATGCGAAACGCGCGCGCCTCGGCTCGCTCACCGGTGGTACAACTCGGCCAGCCGGGCCGCGTCCCGGGCGAAGCGGGCCCTCAGGCCCTGAGGGGACAGCACCTCCACCTCCGGGCCGAGACCGGTGAGCTGGGCGTGTGCCACCTCCTCCGACTCCACCGGCAGGGTCAGCGTCAGCAGGCCCCGCCCGTCCGGCTCGCCCGCGGCGGCCAGGGCCTCGCGGGCCGCGGCCGGATCGACGGCGTACGGCAGTGCGCGCACGCCCTGCGGCGTCAGCCGTATCACCACCTCGGCACGCAGGATGGAGCGGGCGAACTGCCGGGCCCGCTCCTGCCAGAACGCGGGCAGGTCGAAGTCCCCGTCCCGCTCGAACCGGTCCGCGCCCACCTCCACCGCGGTGAAGCGGTCGATCCGGTACACCCGGAAGGAGCCGTGCCGCACGACCCGGGCGCACAGGTACCACACCCCCGCCTTCAGCACGAGCCCGTAGGGCTCCAGCTCCCGTACGGCCTCCTCCTCGCCGCGCCGGTAGCGGGCGGTGACCCTGCGGTCGTCCCACACCGCCCCCGCCAAGGCCGCCAGCGACCCGGGCGTCTCCGGCTCGCGGAACCAGGCCGGCGCGTCCAGGTGGAAGCGCTGCGCCGCCGTACGGGGCGCGTCCCGCAGCGAGGGCAGCAGCGCCGCCGACACCTTCAGCCGGGCCGCCGAGGCCGTGTCCTGCAGCCCCATGTCCCGCAGCGCGCCCGGTACGCCGCTGAGGAACAGCGCCTCCGCCTCACCACGGCCGAGGCCCGTCAGCCGGGTGCGGTAGCCGCCGACCAGCCGGTAGCCGCCGCCCCGGCCCCGGTCGGCGTACACCGGCACCCCCGCCTCCGACAGCGCCTGCGCGTCCCGCGTGACGGTACGCTCCGACACCTCCAGCTCCCGGGCGAGTTCGGCGGCGGTCATGGACTGCCGCGACTGGAGCAGCAGCACCATCCTGATGAGGCGGGCGGCACGCATGGCCCCATGATGACGGCAGCCACCGACACCGGAACGCGAAGAAGGGGCACGGCCGGCGCCGTACCCCTTCCGCGTGCTCATCCCGAGCGGGCTTGCCGGGCGGGACCCGTGCGGGCTTGCCGGGCGGGACCCGTGCGGGCCGGCCGGGCGGGACCCGAGCGGGTGGCGGCCGGCCGGCCGCCACCCGCACCGCGTCCGTCCCTACAGGCCGTACCGCTCCCGGGCCTCCTTGACCGCCGAGCCCTTCACCTCGCCGCGCCGGGCGAGCTGGGCCAGGGCGGCGACCACGATCGACTCGGCGTCGACGCCGAAGTGGCGGCGGGCGGCGTCACGGGTGTCCGACAGGCCGAAGCCGTCGGCGCCCAGCGAGGACCAGTCCTGCTCCACCCACTGCGCGATCTGGTCCGGGACCTGGCGCATGTAGTCGGAGACCGCGAGCACCGGGCCCTCGGCCCCGTGCAGCGCCCGGCGGACGTAGGGCACCCGCTCCTCGCCGCGCAGCAGCGCCGCGTCGGCCTCCAGGGCGTCCCGGCGCAGCTCCGTCCAGGAGGTGGCGGACCACACGTCGGCGGACACGCCCCACTCCTCGGCGAGCATCCGCTGGGCCCGGAGCGCCCAGTGGATGGCGGTGCCGGAGCCGAGCAGCTGGATCCGCGGCGCGTTCGCCGGGACGGTCAGGCCCGCGGACTCGGCCGTGTTGAAGCGGTACAGGCCCTTGACGATGCCCTCGTCGATGCCGGGGACCGACGGCTTGGCCGGCTGCGGCAGCGGCTCGTTGTAGACGGTGAGGTAGTAGAAGACGTTCTGGTCCTCGCCCTCGGCCGCCTCGCCGTACATCCGGCGCAGGCCCTCCTTGACGATGACCGCGATCTCGTAGGCGAACGCCGGGTCGTAGGTCAGCGCGGCCGGGTTGGTCGCCGCGATCACCGGGGAGTGGCCGTCGGCGTGCTGCAGGCCCTCGCCCGTCAGCGTGGTCCGGCCGGCCGTGGCGCCGACCAGGAAGCCGCGGCCGAGCTGGTCGCCGAGCTGCCACATCTGGTCGGCGGTGCGCTGCCAGCCGAACATCGAGTAGAAGATGTAGAACGGGATCATCGCCTCGCCGTGCGTCGCGTACGACGTCGAGGCGGCGATGAAGTCGGCCATGGAGCCGGCCTCGGTGATCCCCTCGTTGAGGATCTGGCCGTTCCTGGCCTCCTTGTAGTACATCAGCTGGTCGCGGTCGACCGGCTCGTACGTCTGCCCCTTGGGCGAGTAGATGCCGAGCGACGGGAACAGCGACTCCATGCCGAAGGTGCGCGCCTCGTCCGGGACGATCGGCACCCAGCGCCGGCCCGTCTCCTTGTCCCGGACCAGGTCCTTGACCAGACGGACGAAGGCCATCGTGGTGGCCACGTTCTGCGCGCCGGAGCCCTTGTCGAAGGCGGCGAACGCCTTGTCCGCCGGCGCCGGCAGCGGGGCCACCGGGTGGACGCGGCGGGCCGGGGCCGGGCCGCCGAGGGCCGCGCGGCGCTCCTGGAGGTAGCGGGCCTCGGGGGAGTCGGCGCCGGGGTGGCCGTAGGGGACGACGCCGTCGGCGAAGTCGCTGTCCCTGATCGGCAGGTCGAGGCGGTCGCGCATCGCCTTGAACTCCTCCACCGACAGCTTCTTCATCTGGTGGTTGGCGTTCTTGGAGGCGAAGCCCTCACCGAGGGTGTGGCCCTTGACGGTCTGGGCCAGGATCACCGTCGGGGCGCCCTTGTGGGCCAGGGCGGCCCGGTAGGCGGCGTAGACCTTGCGGGGCTCGTGACCGCCGCGCGAGACGTGGAAACACTCGAGGATCTTGTCGTCGCTCAGCAGCTTCGCCATCTCGGCGAGGGCGGGGTCCTTGCCGAAGAAGTCCTCGCGGATGTAGGCCGCGCCGCGCGTCTGGTACGTCTGCACCTGCGCGTCCGGGACCTCGCGCAGCCGGCGCACCAGCGCGCCCGTGGTGTCGAGCTGGAACAGCTCGTCCCAGGCGGAGCCCCACAGCGACTTGACCACGTTCCAGCCGGCGCCGCGGAACTGGGCCTCCAGCTCCTGCACGATCTTGAAATTGGCGCGGACCGGGCCGTCCAGGCGCTGCAGGTTGCAGTTGATGACGAAGGTGAGGTTGTCCAGCTCCTCGCGGGCGGCCAGGGCGAGGGCCGCCGTCGACTCCGGCTCGTCCATCTCGCCGTCGCCGAGGAACGCCCACACGTGGGAGGCGGAGACGTCCTTGATGCCGCGGTTGGTGAGGTAGCGGTTGAAGCGCGCCTGGTAGATCGCGGAGAGCGGGCCGAGGCCCATCGACACGGTCGGGAACTCCCACAGCCAGGGCAGCCGGCGCGGGTGCGGGTAGGAGGGCAGGCCGTCGCCGCCGGCCTCCTGGCGGAAGTTGTCGAGGTGCCGCTCGGTCAGCCGGCCGTCGAGGAAGGCGCGGGCGTAGATGCCGGGGGAGGCGTGGCCCTGGATGTAGAGCTGGTCGCCGGAGCCGTCGCCCTCCTTGCCGTGGAAGAAGTGGTTGAAGCCGGTCTCGTAGAGCCAGGCGGCGGAGGCGAAGGTGGCGATGTGGCCGCCGACGCCGTGCTTGGCGCCGCGGGTGACCATCGCCGCGGCGTTCCAGCGGTTCCAGGCGGTGATCCGGGCCTCCATGGCCTCGTCACCCGGGACGGCCGGTTCGGCGGCGGTGGGGATGGAGTTGACGTAGTCGGTCTCGAGGAGCCTGGGCAGTGCGACGCCGGCGCCCCGCGCGCGCTCCAGCGTGCGGC
The DNA here is from genome assembly GCF_044903565.1 of Streptomyces sp. NPDC004065. Taxonomy (NCBI): domain Bacteria; kingdom Bacillati; phylum Actinomycetota; class Actinomycetes; order Kitasatosporales; family Streptomycetaceae; genus Streptomyces; species Streptomyces sp. NPDC004065. The sequence continues at coordinate 135,527 of NZ_JBJDQT010000011.1, forward strand.
GCATCAGGTACGCGGCACGGTGCGGGCCCGCGGCCCCGGCGACGGCGTCCAGGGACGCCTGCCATTCGGCGGTCTCCTCCGGGTCGCGGTCCGGGAGCTGGTCGAGCTCGCTCGGCTGGATGGCGTAGGGGTCGGTCATGTCGCCGCCTTCCTCAGTCGAAGGGGGTGCCCTCATCTGTAAGGGTTCGGGGGTGCCCTTGGTCTTTGGCAGGACAGGGCGGTGGGCTCTGGTGAGAGCCCGTCGGGGACTCTAACTCTCTGATCGATGATCGATCAAAGGGTTGAGGGTGAAAAAGTCTTGATTCCGAGAAAGTCGGCACGGGGTGTCGGGGGTGGGGGCACGGGGTGCCGTGAGGGAAGGGGGTGGGGGCTGCCCCCGGGGGCTCCGGTGGAGGCTGTGGCCCCCGCGGCCCCGTTCGCTTTTGCCCACCCGCCCGCCCGACTCGGTGGGGTGAGGGGTCACCGTCCCTGGGGCTCCGCCCCAGACCCCGGCAGGGGGCTGCGCCCCCCCGCACCCCCCTCTGCCCCATCCGACCCGCCCGACTCGGTGGGCAGAGGAGTTGCCGCCACGGGGCTTCGCCCCGGACCCCACGCGGGGCTCCGCCCCCTGCACCCCGGGCGGGGGCTGCGCCCCCTGCACCCCGGGCGGGGGCTGCGCCCCCTGCACCCTCTTTGCCCCATCCGGCCCACCCGACGCGGTGGGGTGAGGCGGCACCGTCACGGGGCTGTGCCCCTGCACCCCACGCGGGGCTCCGCCCCTGCACCCCGGGCGGGGCTGCTCCCCGGACCCCGGCCGGGGGTGCGCCCCGGACACCATGCGGGGCTCCGCCCCTGCACCCCGGGCGGGGCTGCTCCCCGGACCCCGGCCGGGGCTTCGCCCCGGACCCCACGCGGGGCTCCGCCCCTGCACCCCATGCGGGGCTTCGCCCCGGACCCCGTCGCGTCGCCCCGCGGGATGCGTCAGGGGCGGGGGGCGCAGCCCAGGACGTGGGATTTGACCAGGTCTGCGATGCGGGGGTCGTGGCGGCGGAAGGCCTGGACCAGGTCCTCGTGTTCCTCGGCGTAGGACTGCTGGACCGTGCCCAGCCAGCGGATGGACAGGGCGGTGAAGACCTCGATGCCCAGGCCCTCCCAGGTGTGCAGCAGGACCGAGTTGCCCGCCGCGCGGACCAGTTCGCGGTGGAAGCCGACCGTGTGGCGTACCTGGGCGGTGCCGTCCGAGGCGCGGTCGGCCTCGTAGAGCGCGGCCACGTGCGGCTCCAGGGCCGAGCAGTCCTGGGCCAGCCGGTCCGCCGCCAGCTCGGCCGCGATGGCCTCCAGGCCGGCCCGCACGGGGTAGCTCTCCTCCAGGTCGGCGGCGGTCAGGTTCCGTACCCGTACGCCCTTGTTCGGCGCCGACTCGATCAGCCGCAGGGACTCCAGCTCCCGCAGGGCCTCGCGTACGGGTGTCTGGCTGACCTCCAGCTCGGTGGCGATCCGCCGCTCCACGATCCGCTCGCCCGGCTTCCAGCGTCCGCTGACGATCCCCTCCACGATGTGCTCGCGGATCTGCTCGCGCAGCGAGTGGACGACCGGCGCGGTCATGAAGGCTCCTTAGGGAGGGGCCACGGGCCCTCTGGGGCGTCTGACGTTTAGACAATACGGTGGGTTCGCCGCGCGGGAGTCGCGCGCGGGGGCGCTTTGACGCAGGTGAGACGAGGCGCACACGCTGGCGCGGCGTCCCGGGGCCGTCTCCCGGCGCAACGGCGGCGCCCCGCCCGGAGGATCCGGACGGGGCGCCGCACTGAGCCGGTCGGGAGGGGCTACAGGCCCAGCTCGACCTCGAACTCGCCCGCCTCCAGGATCGCCTTGACCGCCGTCAGGTAACGGGCCGCGTCGGCGCCGTCCACCAGGCGGTGGTCGTAGGAGAGGGTCAGGTACGTCATGTCGCGGACGCCGATGACCGTGCCCTCCTCGGTCTCGATCACGGCCGGGCGCTTGACCGTGGCGCCGATGCCGAGGATCGCCACCTGGCCCGGCGGCACGATGATCGTGTCGAACAGCGCGCCGCGCGAACCGGTGTTGGAGATGGTGAAGGTCGCCCCGGACAGCTCGTCCGGAGTGATCTTGTTGCTGCGGACCTTGCCGGCCAGCTCCGCCGTGGCCTTGGCGATACCGGCGATGTTCAGGTCGCCGGCGTTCTTGATGACCGGGGTCATCAGGCCCTTCTCGGAGTCCACCGCGATACCGATGTGCTCGGTGTCGAAGTAGGTGATGGTCCCCTCGGCCTCGTTGATCCTGGCGTTGATGACCGGGTGGGCCTTGAGCGCCTGGGCGGCGGCCTTGACGAAGAACGGCATCGGGGAGAGCTTGACGCCCTCGCGCGCCGCGAAGGAGTCCTTCGCCTGGGCGCGCAGCCGCATCAGCCGGGTCACGTCGACCTCGACCACCGAGGACAGCTGCGCCTGCTCGTGCAGCGCCTTGACCATGTTGTCGCCGATGACCTTGCGGATCCGCGGCATCTTCACGGTCTGGCCGCGCAGCGGGGAGACCTCGAGAACCGGGGTCCGGCGGGCAGCGGTGGCGGCCGGGGCGGCGGCGGCCGGAGCCGGCGCGGCGGCCTTCGCGGCCTCGGCGGCGGCCAGGACGTCCTGCTTGCGGATGCGTCCGCCGACGCCGGTGCCCTTGACCGTGGACAGGTCCACGCCGTTCTCCGCGGCGAGCTTGCGCACCAGCGGGGTGACGTAGGCGCCCTCGTCGGTCGCCTGGGCGGCCGGTGCGGCGGCGGGGGCGGCGGCGGGCGCGGGGGCGGGCGCCGGAGCGGCCGGGGCCGGCTCGGGAGCCGGGGTGACCTGCTGCTGCGGGGCCGGAGCCGCCGGGGCCTGCGGCGCCGGGGCGGCGGGAGCGGGCGCGGGGGCGGGCGCCGGGGCCGCGGGGGCGGCCGGGGCAGCGGCGGCGGGCGCGGGGGCCGGGGCGGCCGGAGCCGCGGCGGCGGCCGGGGCGGCACCCGGGGCGCCGATGACGGCGAGCTTGGCGCCGACCTCGGCGGTCTCGTCCTCGCCGACCACGATCTCCAGCAGCACACCGGAGGTGGGCGCGGGGATCTCGGTGTCGACCTTGTCCGTGGAGACCTCGAGCAGCGGCTCGTCGGCCTCGACGGAGTCGCCGACCGACTTCAGCCAGCGGGTGACCGTGCCCTCGGTGACGGACTCGCCGAGCGCGGGCAGGACCACGTCGGTGCCCTCGGCGGAGCCGGCGCCGGCGGCGGCCTCGGCGGTCGGAGCCGGGGCGGGGGCGGCCTGCTCGGCGGCGGGGGCGGCCGGCGCCTGGGCCGCCGGAGCGGCGGCCGGGGCCGGGGCGGCGGCCGGGGCGGCCTCGGCGGCCGGGGCCGGGGCGGCCGCGGGGGCGCCGGAGCCGTCGTCGATGACGGCCAGCTCGGCGCCGACCTCGACGGTCTCGTCCTCGGCGACCTTGATGGAGGCCAGCACACCGGCGGCGGGCGAGGGGATCTCGGTGTCGACCTTGTCGGTCGACACCTCGAGCAGCGGCTCGTCGGCCTCGACGCGCTCTCCCTCGGCCTTCAGCCAGCGGGTGACAGTGCCCTCGGTGACGCTCTCGCCGAGCGCCGGAAGGGTTACGGAAACCGCCATGGTTTCGGTTGCTCCTAACGAATTGCGGAAGTCTGTGTCGTCGCGCCCGATGACTGAAGGCGTCAGTCGTGGGAGTGCAGCGGCTTGCCGGCCAGCGCCAGGTGGGCCTCGCCGAGCGCCTCGTTCTGCGTCGGGTGGGCGTGGACGAGCTGGGCCACCTCGGCCGGCAGCGCCTCCCAGTTGTAGATCAGCTGGGCCTCGCCGACCTGCTCACCCATGCGGTCGCCGACCATGTGCACGCCGACCACGGCGCCGTCCTTGACCTGGACGAGCTTGATCTCGCCCGCGGTCTTGAGGATCTTGCTCTTGCCGTTGCCCGCAAGGTTGTACTTCAGAGCGACGACCTTGTCCGCGCCGTAGACCTCCTTGGCCTTGGCCTCGGTGATGCCGACGGAGGCGACCTCCGGGTGGCAGTACGTCACCCGCGGCACACCGTCGTAGTCGACCGGAACGACCTTCAGACCGGCCAGACGCTCCGCCACCAGGATGCCCTCCGCGAAGCCGACGTGCGCGAGCTGGAGGGTGGGGACCAGGTCGCCGACGGCGGAGATGGTCGGGACGTTGGTGCGCATGTACTCGTCGACCAGGACGTAGCCGCGGTCCATGGCGACCCCGGCCTCCTCGTAGCCCAGGCCCTGGGAGACCGGGCCGCGGCCGACGGCGACGAGCAGGACCTCGGCCTCGAACTCCTTGCCGTCCGCCAGGGTGACCTTGACGCCGTCGGCCGTGTACTCGGCCTTCTGGAAGAAGGTGCCCAGGTTGAACTTGATGCCGCGCTTGCGGAAGGCGCGCTCCAGCAGCTTGGAGCTGTTCTCGTCCTCGACCGGGACCAGGTGCTTGAGGCCCTCGATGATCGTGACGTCGGCGCCGAAGGACTTCCACGCGGAGGCGAACTCCACGCCGATCACGCCGCCGCCCAGGATGATCGCGGACTTCGGCACGCGGTCCAGGACCAGCGCGTGGTCGGAGGAGATGATGCGGTCGCCGTCGATCTCCAGGCCCGGCAGGGACTTCGGCACGGAGCCGGTCGCCAGGAGGACGTGGCGGCCCTGGACGCGCTGCCCGTTGACGTCGACGGAGGTGGGGGAGGACAGCCGGCCCTCGCCCTCGATGTAGGTCACCTTGCGCGAGGCGATGAGTCCCTGCAGGCCCTTGTACAGACCCGAGACGACGTCGTCCTTGTACTTGTGGACGGCCGGGACGTCGATGCCCTCGAAGGTGGCCTTGACGCCGAACTGCTCGCTCTCGCGGGCCTGGTCGGCGATCTCGCCCGCGTGCAGCAGGGCCTTGGTGGGGATGCAACCCCGGTGCAGGCAGGTGCCGCCGACCTTGTCCTTCTCGATCAGGGCGACGTCCAGGCCCAGCTGCGCCCCGCGCAGGGCCGCGGCGTAACCACCGCTACCACCGCCGAGGATCACTAGGTCGAAAACGGTGCTGGCGTCGTTCGCCACGTCACGTCCTCCATGCATGTGCGCCGTACGCCGGTCGTCGGTGACCGGCAGGCGGCTGGTGTCCGGCCGCTCGTTCTTCGGCCCTCAGGTGGGGGCCCTGTCCTGCCGACGCCCATCTTCGCACTTGTCGGGGACGAACGAGACGCGCCCCCCGAGTGTGAGACGTCCCACTCACCGTGCCCCGGCCGGGCGGCCGGCCCCCGCGGGTCACCCGGCCCGGGGGCGGGGGGTGCCCGGCGGGGGCCGGTGCGCGCCCGGGCCGTGCGGAGGCGGGCAGCCGCGGCACGGCACGGCCTCCGCACGGCACGGCCTCCGCACTGCACGGCCTCCGCACTGCACGGCCTCCGCACTGCACGGCCGTGGCACGGCACGGCCTCCGCACGGCACGGCCGCGACACGGCGGACCGGCCGTGCCGCCGGGCGGCCAGGGCGTGTTGCGAAAACAGTGCCGTCCGCCCGGAGGGCGGGCGGGACCTTCGCAACACGCCCTGGGTGTCCTAGGCCAGGTCGCCGGAGGCGGTCAGCTCCGCCAGCCGCACCAGGGTGCGCACCGCGGAGCCCGTGCCGCCCTTGGGCGTGTAGCCGAACGGGCCGCCCTCGTTGAAGGCGGGGCCGGCGATGTCCAGGTGCGCCCAGGTGATGCCCTCGCCGACGAACTCGCGCAGGAACAGGCCGGCGACCAGGCCGCCGCCCATCCGCTCGCCCATGTTGGCGATGTCGGCGGTGGGGGAGTCCATGCCCTTGCGCAGGTGCTCGGGCAGCGGCATCGGCCAGGCCTCCTCGCCGACCTCCTCGGCGGCCTCGTGGATCGCGGTGCGGAACGCGTCGTCGTTCGCCATGATCCCGAAGGTGCGGCTGCCGAGCGCCAGCACCATCGCGCCGGTCAGCGTCGCCACGTCCACGATGGCGTCCGGCTTCTCCAGGGACGCCGCCCACAGCGCGTCCGCGAGCACCAGCCGGCCCTCGGCGTCGGTGTTGAGCACCTCCACCGTCTTGCCGCTGAACATCCGCAGCACATCACCCGGACGGGTGGCGGAGCCGGAGGGCATGTTCTCGGCCAGCGCCAGCCAGCCGGTGACGTTGACCTCCAGGCCCAGGCGGGCGGCGGCGACGACGGCCGCGAACACGGCGGCGGCGCCGCTCATGTCGCACTTCATCGTCTCGTTGTGGCCGGCCGGCTTGAGCGAGATGCCGCCCGAGTCGTAGGTGATGCCCTTGCCGACCAGCGCCAGGTGCTTCTTCGCCTTGGAGCTGGTGTACGACAGCTTCACCAGCCGCGGTGCGGCGGCCGAGCCGGAGCCGACGCCGAGGATGCCGCCGTAGCCGCCCTTGGCGAGCGCCTTCTCGTCCAGCACCTGGATCTTCAGGCCGTGCGCCTTGGCCGCGTCCTGCGCGACGGCGGCGAAGGAGGCCGGGTTGAGGTCGTTCGGCGGGGTGTTGATCAGGTCGCGGGCGCGGTTGAGCTCCTCGGCGACGGCGGTGGCGCGCTCGACGGCCGCCTTGTGCGCGCGGTCGCGGGGCTTGCCGCCGAGCAGCACGGCCTCGGCGAGCGGCGCCTTGCCGTTGCGGGACTTGGCGTCCTTGCCGTTCTCCTTGTACGCGTCGAAGGAGTACGCGCCGAGCAGCGCGCCCTCCGCGATCGCGCCGGCGTCGGCGGCGTCCGCGAGCGGCAGCGCGAAGGCGGCCTTCTTGGCGCCGGCCAGGGCGCGGGCGGCCACGCCGGCAGCCCGGCGCAGCGCCTCGGCGCCGTACCCGGCGTCCTTCTCGGGCTGCGCGCCGAGACCCACCGCGAGCACGAGCGGGGCCTTGAATCCGGACGGGGCGGGCAGCTTCGTCACCTCGCCCTCGGCACCGGAGGCGCCGAGGGTCTCCAGTACGCCGGCGAGCCTGCCGTCGTACGCGGCGTCGACGGCCTCCGCGCCCGGTGCGACGACCAGGTCCCCGGACTTGGATCCGGAGACCTTGGCGACACCGATCACGATTGCGTCGGCCCGCAGGCCCGGCGCCGCGGCGGTGCTGAGAGTGAGAGCAGTCACGGTGGTGAAATCTCGCTTCCCTGTCAAAGGTGGTGTGGCCGAATACGGGTGGGTCGACCGAGCCCGACGTCCGACCCTAGAACCCTTCCGCGGTGCGGTCTTCACCCGGGCAGGAAAACACCCGGCACCGAGCCTACGCGCGTCGCCGGGCCGAGCCGTCCCGTGGTCGGTCGGCCGGGGGCGGTGCCGGTGCCGCCCTCCCGCCGCCCCACCGCCGCCGCGAGGCTCCCGCGGCGGCCAACTCGCCCGCGTACGGGGGGAATCGGCGAGGACGTACGGTACGGCGCCCCCCGCCCGGCCCTTGGAGCCGGACCCGAGGGACGGCCCGTCCCCCTCACCGTCCCGCTCCCCGTCCCGGTCCTCGTCCCGCTCGTCGCGGTGCTCGCCGGCTGCGCGGGCCCGCGGGGGGGGGGGGGGGGGGGGGGGGGGGGGGGGGGGGCGCGGCCCCCCCCCCCCCCGGGGGCGCCCCCCCCGCACGTCGGGCCCCGCCCCCCGGCCCCGCCCCGGCCACGGCCACCCGCGCCCCGCCCCCCCCCCCCCCCCGCCCCCCCCCCCGCCCGGGGACGACCCGGCGGTGGCGGCTCGGCGGCCGTCCGGACACCTCCGCCGGCGCGGAGGCCGACGCGGAGGTCCAGGACATCGACGGCTTGGACCGCGCCGCGGCGACCGTCGCCGCGCTGCACCGCCGGGCCCGCAAGGCCGTCCGCCACGTCCCGGCGGGCGCTCGGGAGGGCTTCCGGCCCGACGCGCGCCGGTTCACCGGCAGCGTGACCGCCGGGCGACGGCCGGCAGGGCGGCGGTGCTCCCCGTGGAGTACGGGCCATCGGCCGGCCGTTTCCGCGCCCGGTCCCGCCGGCCACGGCCGGGCTCGCCGGTCAGGGAGTACGGACCGGGGGCGTGGCGCCGGGCCTGCTGAACCGCAGGACGAGCCCGGTGACGGTGGTGCCCGCCACCCGGTCGGCCAGCGAGCGCCGGCCGGGCAGCAGCACCGGCACGGCGTTGAGCAGGAACACCGCCACGGCCACCACCCACACGAGCACCGACAGCAGCACCTGCCCCTCGATCAGCAGCACACAGGCCACGGCGTAGACGGCGACGTCGGCCGTCGTGGTCACCGCGGCCCGCAGGGCGGCCCGGCGGGCCTGGCGCGGGCCGGTGGTGGCGACCTTCAGCCCGAGCAGTCCCTTGCCGACCGTCCGCCCTACGAAGGCGAGGCACAGCCACTGGTACAGGAAGGCCGCCAGCACCAGCAGCCCGAAGGCCTCCTCGACGTAGAGCACCGCCTCGTCCCACAGCGACAGCCCCAGCCGTTGCGAGGCGTCGAGGACGTCGCCGCGCGAGGTGAGCAGGTCCCAGCCGCCGCGGGTGGCCAGCTCCGGCACCTCGGTGACGAGCGCGGAGATCCGGTGGAAGGTCAGCACGGCGAGTACCGCGCCCACCGCGACCACCAGTGAGAAGTCGATGAACCAGGCCGTGGCACGGCGCAGTTTCGGCACGGACGCCCCCCGATCACGATCACCTGTCCGTCAAAGGCCGCCGCCCGTCCGCGGGGCGACGGGCGCCCAGGTTAGCGAGCGGACGGGGCGGACGGGGCGCCTTGGCCGTATCGTTCCGGGCCGGTGACGATTTCAGGCCAGGGACAGCAGGACCAGGGCGGTGGTCGCCGCCGTCTCCGCGACCGCGCCGAACACATCGCCCGTCACCCCGCCCAGACGGCGTGTGCAGTGCCGCAGCAGCAGGTCGGCGACGGCGAGGGCGCCGGCCACCGCTGCCGCCGCGAGCACGGCGCGGCGCGTCCCGAGCGCCGCGCCGGCCGCCGCCGCCACCACCGCGACCGCCAGGGCCGCGCCCAGCGCGGCGGGGACCGGGACCACCCCGGCGACCGCCGCGCCCAGCCCCTCGGGCCGCGCGGCCGGCACCCCGGTGCGCGCGGCCAGCGTCAGCGCCAGCCGGGCGGTGACGGCCGAGACGACGGCGGCGAGCGCGCCCAGCGCCCAGGAGGTGTCGTAGGCCCGGGCGAGGGCGGCCACCTGGGCGAGCAGGACGAACACCAGCGTGATCACCCCGAAGGGGCCGATGTCCGACTGCTTCATGATCCGCAGCGCGTCCTCGGCGGGCCGGCCGCTGCCCAGTCCGTCCGCGGTGTCGGCGAGCCCGTCCAGGTGCAGGCCGCGGGTGAGTACGGCGGGCACGGCCGCGGTGGCGACGGCGGCCGTCAGCGGACCGGCGCCGAGGACGAGCAGCAGCAGGCCCGCGGCCGCCGCCGCCGGCCCGATCACCAGCCCGGCGGCCGGCGCGCAGAGCATGCCCGCGCGGGCGGCCTCGCGGTCCCAGCGGCTCACCCGCACCGGGAGGACGGTGAGCGTGCCGAAGGCGAACCGCAGGCCGTGCAGGGCGGCGGACGAGGAGGGCGTGGACACGCGGGCAGACTACGGGCACCCGCGCCGGGCCGGTGCGCGGGGTTCTCCGTGCCTCGTCGCGTGCCTCGTCGCGTACCGCTTCGCGTGCCTTCGCCGGCCAGCCGCGGGCCCTTGCGGCCAGCCGCGGGCCCTTGCGGGCGGCCACGGGCCCTTGCGGACAGCCGCGGGCCCTGGCGGCCAGGCGGGCCCTTGCGGGCGTCCGCGGGCGGCCCGTGCCGGCGGGCGGCGCCGCGGGGGACGGGGCACACTGCACACATGGGGCACTGGCTGTACCGCAACATCGTCGAACCCGGCAAACTGCCCCTGCTGCTCGCCCTCGGCGCCTTCGTCGTCACCTTCGTGGTGACCCGCTGCGTCACCCGTCTGATCCGCGCGGGCAAGGGCCCGTTCGGCAACGTCAAGGCCGGCGGGCTGCACATCCACCACGTCGTCCCCGGGGTCGTGCTCACCGTCTTCGGCGGCTTCGGCGCGGTGGCCAGCGGCCGGGAGGGCTTCGGCGCCGCGGCCTTCGCGGTGGTCTTCGGCGTGGGCGCGGGGCTCGTGCTCGACGAGTTCGCGCTGATCCTGTACCTGGACGACGTCTACTGGACCGAGGCCGGCCGCAAGAGCGTCGAGGTCGTCGCCGTCACCGTGGCCCTGGTCGGCCTGGTGCTCGCCGGGTTCTCCCCGTTCGGCGTCAACGACCTGTCCGAGAGCGAGCTGCAGAACCGCGGGACGGTCATCTCCACGGTCGCCGTGAACTTCGTGCTCTCCCTGGTGGCCCTGAGCAAGGGCAAGGGCCGTGTCGCGCTGTTCGGAGTGATCGTCCCGTTCGTCGCCCTGATCGGCGCGGTCCGCCTGGCCCGCCCCGGGTCGTACTGGGCCCGGCGCTTCTACCGCCGCCGCCCGCGCGCCCTGGCGCGCGCCGGCGCGCGCGCCGACCGCCACGACCGCCGCTGGTCGGGGCCGCGCCGCGCGTTTCAGGACTGGATCGGCGGCAAGCCCGACGCGCCGCCGGCCCGGCTGCCCCCGGGCCGCCCCGGCTCCGGCTGACGGGGGCGCGCCACGGGGCGCGCGGCCCCCTCGCCCCAACCCGCACGCCCGGCCCCCGGGGGTCGTCCCTCGTGCCCGGTCTCGCCGGGCTGTTCACCGTGCCCGGCCGCGCAAGGCCGCCCCTCGCGACCGCCGTCGCGCGGCCACCCCTCGCGACCGCCCTCGAGCGGCCACCCCTGGCGAGACCGCCCCTCGCGCACCGCGGACCAGGCGCACCCGAGGCCCACCACCGCGAGCGCCGCCATGTGCTCCTTGCCCGCGAGGTTGCCCTTCAGCGCCACCTCGGCCGCCATCGCCAGGGTCACCGCACAGGTCGTGGCGTACGCCCCGTAGCGCCAGCCCAGGTGCACGGCGAGCCCCACCACGGCCGCGGACGGGCCGGTGTCCACCACCCAGGCGTCGGAGCCGGGCAGCCCGAACGGGCGGTGCGGGCCGAGGGCGATGCCCAGCCGCGCGTACAGGGTCCCGGCGAGCGTCGCGGCGTAGGCGACGGCGAGGGTGCGCCGCCGGCCCAGGCAGATCTCACCGGTGCCGAACACACACAGGATCTGCGCCAGCGCGCCCCACACGGGCAGGTCGGGCGCCGGCACGAACAGCGACAGGGGGGTGCGGAGCAGAGCGAGCCACAGCGGTTCCGCGGCGCGCACGGCACCGAGCCGCTGGACCAGGAGGTGCCCCCAGGGCTGGTTCTGCGTCCACTGCAGCAGTCCGGTCAGGCACACCGCGGCCAGGGTCATCGGGACCGCCCGCAGCCGCCGCTCCAGCAGCGGCCCGCGCACGGCGGCGTACAGGGGTCCCCACTCTGCGCGGGCCCAGCGGGCGGCCCCGCTCATCCGGCGCACCCCATCGGGCGCTCCTCGTCCGGTGCTCTCATCCGGTGTCCTCGTCGGTGTCCTTCATGCCTGCCCCCGCGGTGCGGGGGCGTGCAGATGCGGTCCGCGGCGCAGCCGCCCCGGCAGGCCCGGCACCCCCAGGAACCCCTCCGCGCGCGCCGCCGCGAGGCCGATGCGCAGCAGGTCCGCGCTCTTCTCGAAGAGCAGGAACCGCGGCTCCCAGATGGGCCGGTACTTGGCGTTGGCGCGGTACAGCGACTCGATCTGCCACCAGCGGGAGAAGAAGCCGAGCAGCGAGCGCCACAGCCTCAGCACCGGCCCGGCGCCGAGGCGTGCGCCACGTTCGAAGACCGAGCGGAACATGGCGAAGTTGAGCGAGACCTGGGTGACGCCGATCTCCCCGGCCCTCTCCAGCAGTTCGAGCACCATGAACTCGACGAGCCCGTTCCCGGCCTGCCGGTCCCGCCGCATGAGGTCCAGCGACAGCCCGGACGGCCCCCACGGCACGAACGACAGCAGGGCGCGCAGGGCCCCGCCGGCGTCGTGGCACTCGAGCATCACGCACCGGCCGTCCCGCGGGTCGCCGAGCCGCCCCAGCGCCATGCTGAACCCGCGTTCGGTGGGCCCGTCCCGCCAGTCGTCGGCCCGGGCGACCAGGTACGCCATCTCGGCGGCCGGGATGTCCTCGTGCCGGCGGACGCGCACCGTGTACCCGGCCCGCCGCACCCGGTTGCGGGCCTGCCGCACGGTGCGCATGGCGCGGCCCTCCAGGGTGAACTCGGCGACCTCCACCACCGCCTCGTCGCCGAGTTCCAGCGCGTCCAGGCCGTGCCGGGCGTACACCGTGCCCGCCTCCTCGCCCGCTCCCATCACCGCCGGGATCCAGCCGTGCGCCCGCGCCTCGGCCAGCCACGGCTCGATCGCCCCGGGCCAGGCCTCCGGGTCGCCGATCGGGTCGCCGGAGGCCAGCGACACCCCGCCCACCACCCGGTAGGCGACGGCGGCCTTGCCGGTCGGCGACCACAGGACGCTCTTGTCGCGGCGCAGCGCGAAGTAGCCGAGGGAGTCCCGCTCGCCGTGCCGCTGGAGCAGCTCCCGCAGCCGCTTGTCGTCGTCGTCACCGAGCGGGTCGACGGCGCGGCGGGAGCGGAAGGCGGCGTACAGCACGGCCAGGACCAGCGCGGTGGACAGCACGTTGACGGCGACGTCCGCCCAGTACGGGGTGTCGATGCCGGGGAAGCGGGCCTCGGGCGCGGCGACCGAGACGAGCCGCAGCGTGCCGTAGTGCCAGCGCTCCAGGAACGTCGAACGGGCCGCGTCGGGCGCCTGGTTGGTGACCGTCACCAGCACGGTGGCGAGCAGCGAGGCGGCGGGCAGCCCGGCCGCCGCGACGGCGGCGGCCAGCTTGGGGTTGGACCGGTCGCCCTTGGCGTAGAAGGCGCGCCGCCCGAGCACCAGGGCGCCGGTGAAGGCGGCGGTCAGGGCGAGGGAGACCCAGTTCTGCGGGGAGCGGCGGATCTCCGGGAACGCCATGGAGAGCGCGAACAGCGCGAGGAACGGCCCGCTCAGCGCGAGGTTCAGGATCCACGCGGCCCGCTTGCGGCGCCGCATGGTGACGGCGAGGAAGGCCGCGAGGACGCCGGAGGCGAAGCCGGCGGTCAGCAGGTACGGGGTGAACAGGTTCTCCTGGTTGTGCCGCCGGACGTCCTGCCCCAGGGAGACCCACACCGCGCTGAGGAAGTTGACGAAGGCGACGGCCCGCAGATACCAGACGGCGAACGCGGCACTCCGGTCCTCGACATTTCGGGCATCTCCCATGAAAGAAGATCATATGGGCGCGCTGTGGGGCCGAACGTCCGCCGCGACGCCGGACGCGGGCACGTCACCCTTCCCCGCCGCGCACCGCCGCGTGACGCGCCGCGTCCCCGGCGGTCGTACTCCCCGGCGCTCGTACTCCCCGGCGGTCGTACTCCCCGCCGGTCGTGCTCCCCGGCGGTCGTGCAGCCCCGTGCCCGCCCCTCAGAGCTTCGCCTCCCCGGCGGTGTGCGCACCCCCGGCGTCCTCGCCCCCGGCGTCCCCGGTGTCCTTGAGCTCCCCGGCCTGCCCGGCGTCCTCGCCCTCCCCGGACGTGGCTACGGCGTCCCGCGCCTCGTCGGCGTCCTCCGCCCTCTCGGGCAGCTCCGCCGCCAGCGCCGCCGCGGCCTGCACCAGCGGCAGCGCCAGCAGCGCCCCCGCCCCCTCCCCCACGGTCACCCCCTGCTCGAGCAGCGGCTCCAGCGCCATCCGGTCCAGCGCCTTGGCCTGCCCGGGCTCCCCGCTGCTGTGCCCCGCCAGCCACCAGTCCGGCGCCCGGAACGCCACCCGCTGCGCCACCAGGGCGCAGGCGGCCGAGACCACCCCGTCCAGGATCACCGGCAGCTTGCGCACCGCGCACTGCAGCAGGAAACCCGTCATCGCGGCGAGATCCGCCCCGCCCACCGCGGCCAGCAGCCGCACCTGGTCCCCGAGTACGGGCCGGGCCCGGCGCAGCGCGTCCCGGATCGCCGCGCACTTGCGCATCCACGCCAGGTCGTCGATCGCCTCGCCGCCCCGCCCGGTCACCACGGACGCGTCCGTGCCGCACAGCGCGGCGACCAGCACGGCCGCCGCCGTGGTGCCGCCCACGCTCACATCGCCCAGTACCACCAGGTCCGTGCCCGAGTCGGCCTCCTCGTCGGCCACCGCGACACCCGCCCGCAGGGCCGCCTCCGCCTCCTCGAGGGTGAGCGCGTCCTCGATGTCGATGCGCCCGCTGCCCCGCCGCACCCGGTGCCGTACCACGTCCCCGGGCAGGGCCTCCGGCGGGCAGTCCAGCGCCATGTCGACCACCCGCACCGGCACCCCGAGCCGCCGCGCCAGCACGGACACCGGCCGGCCGCCCTCGAGGACCGCCCGCACCAGCCGCTCCGCACCGCCCGCGGGCCGGGCCGACACACCCAGCGAGGCGACGCCGTGGTCACCGGCGAACAGGACCACCCGCGGCCGTTCGACCGCGCGCACCGGCACGGCGCCCTGCGCCGCGGCCAGCCACTCACCCAGGTCGTCCAGGCGGCCCAGCGCGCCGGGCGGCACGGTCCGACGCTCCCGGTGCGCCTCGGCGTCACGGCGTACCCCGCCGTCCGGACGCTCGATCAGATCGGTGAAGTCGTCGAGATTCAGCGAGCTCATTCGCCGAACAGTACCGGCCCTGGTCGAACGCGGCGGCGCCAGATCGGCGCCACACCCGTACGGCGTCTTCCGGTTCAAGATCTCGATCCCATAAGTTCCCTTTGCCGTGAATCGCCGTTCCGGCGGCCCGGGCCACCGCACCCCTGGCCGCACGCCCGCCGCCCCACCGGGAGCCGCCCATGCCGCCCCTGCCGTACGCCCCCCGGGTCTACGACCCCCGCCGCATCGCGTACGCCGCTGAACTGGCCCGCGGCACCGGCCACTTCCACGAGCCGCGCCGCGAGGACTGCCCCTGGTGCGGCTCCGCACGGCTGCGCACCCGGCTGACCGCCCCCGACCTGCTGCAGCACAAGCCGGGCACCTTCCGCCTCGACCAGTGCCGCGACTGCGGGCACACCTTCCAGAACCCCCGGCTCACCCCTGAGGGCCTGGCCTTCTACCACCGCGACCACGACGAGAGCGACCCGGACGGGCTGCCCGACCCGGTCCTCGCCACCCGCCGCAGCCGCCGCCGGCACCGCCTCGACGCGCACCTGATGCGCGACGTGGGGGAACCGGAGAGCTGGCTGGACGTCGGCACCGGGCACGGCCACTTCCCCGCCGCGGCGCGCGAGGTGTTCCCGTACACCTCCTTCGACGGCCTCGACCCGACGACGCGCGTGGAGGAGGCCCGCGCCGCCGAGCGGATCGAGGAGGCCCACGTCGGCCACCTGTCCGACCCGCTCCTGGCCGACCGGTTGCGCGGGCGCTACGACGTGGTCAGCATGTTCGGCCACCACCTCGCCCACGTGCCCGACCCCCGCGCGGAACTGCGCGGCGCCCTGGCCGTGCTGCGCCCCGGCGGGCACCTCCTGGTCGAACTGCCCGACCCGCGCTGCGCGTTCGCCCTGCTGCTGGGCAAGTGGTGGCTGCCGCACGGCCAGCCGCGCCATCTGCATCTGCTGCCGCTGCCCAACCTCGCCGCCGAGCTGGAGTCCGCGGGCTGCACGGTGCTGGTCGTCGACCGCCGCACCCCGCACACGCCGGGCGACCTGCCGGCCGCGCTGGCCCTGGCCCTCGCCCACCTGCTGCCCCCGGCCGACGCCCCCTGGCACGACCGCCCGCCCACGGCCGCACAGGACGTCGTGCGCAGGGTCCTGGCCACCGCGACCGGCCCGCTGGTGGACGTGGCGGCGGCCGTGGACCTCCTGCTGTCCCCGCTGCTCAGACGCGTCCCCGGGCTGTCGAACGCCTACCGGGTCGTCGCCCGCCGGGACGTGGCCCCGCCGCCGCCCCGGGCCCCTCACCCGCGCAGCACCACCGCCTGACCCGCCACCACCAGCAGCACCTGCTCGCACTCGGCGGCGAAGGCGGCGTTCAGCCGGCCGAGTTCGTCGCGGTAGCGGCGGCCCGAGGCGGTGGCCGGGACGATGCCCGAGCCGACCTCGTTGGACACCGCGACCACGGTCCGCCGGGTGGCGCGGACCGCGGCCGTCAGCTCCGACACCCGCTCGCGCAGGGCCCGTTCGCCGCCGTCGGCCCACTGCGCGTCGTCCCAGGCGTCCACGGAGTCCATCGCGTCCGTCAGCCACAGCGACAGGCAGTCCACCAGCAGCGGCGGGCCGTCCTCGGCCAGCAGCGGCACCAGGTCGCAGGTCTCGGCCGTACGCCACGAGCCCGGCCGGCGCTCCCGGTGCGCGGCGACCCGGGCCGCCCACTCGGTGTCGCCGCCGCGGGAGCCGCCCGTGGCGACGTACAGCACGCCGGGGAAGGACTCCAGCCGCCGTTCGGCCTCCACCGACTTGCCCGAGCGCGCCCCGCCCAGCACCAGCGTCCGCCGCGGCACGTCCGGCACCTCGTCGTACGCGCCGACGGTCAGCGTCGTCCCGTCCGGCACGGCCCGCGCCCCGGCCGCGGCCAGCCTGCGGCGCAGCTCCGCGCCCGGCGGCACGTCGTGGCCGAGGTGGACCGCCACCACGTCCGTGGCCGGCCCCACCGACCCCACCGCCCGCAGCCGGGCCAGGGCGTCCGGGCGGCCCACGACGTCCGCGAGGACCATGTCGTACCGCTCCGCGGAGCCTTCCTCCAGTCCGGCCGGGGAGCCGCCCGGCGGCAGGTACAGCAGCCGCTGCCCGTCCGGGCCGGTCACCGCGTACCCCGTGCCCGGCGCGTCCAGCGCGACCGCCCGCACCCGATGCCCCGTCAGCAGCGCGAGTTCCCGCCCGTCGGGCACCCGGCCGGGCTGCGGCAGCCCGGCCGGCACCTCCACCGGGGGCCCGTCGTGCGGATGGGACAGCAGCACCTGCGCCACCGAGCCCAGCGAGCGCCCGGCGCGCGCCGCCGCGAACGCCGCCCCGGGCGTCAGGTCCAGCAGCAGCGCCCCGTCCACGAGCAGCGCGGTCGCCGCGCGCGCGTCGGCGCCGAGCGCGGCCGCGCAGGCGGCGCAGGGGCAGTGGGGGCGGGGAAGCCCCGCGGGGGCGCCGGTGCCGAGCAGAGTCACGTCCACGGACCGATTTTCCCGTGTCGCCGCGGGTGCCGCGCATCCGGCTAGGCTGCGGGGGCAGGATCGAGAGCAAGATCCGGTCTTGCTGTGCGGTGCTGACACGAGGGAGGCGTACATGGCGGCATGGACGTGGCGGTTCGAGACGACCGACGGGACGGAGGTCCAGCCCGCGGTGCAGCCCGAGGAGTTCACCACGCAGGGCGACGCCGAGTCCTGGATCGGGGAGAACTGGAAGGCCCTGCTCGACGGCGGCGCCGACCAGGTACGGCTGCTCGAGGACTCCACGGAGGTCTACGGCCCGATGAGCCTCCACGCGGACGAGTCCGGCGCGTAGCCCCGGGCCGGGCCCGGCACAGCCCCCGGCCCGGCCCGGCCCGGCCGGGTCCGGGCCCCCGCCGGCCACTTCGGCCCACGGCCCCGGGCCTCCGGTCCCGGTCGGCTCCCGGCTCCGGGCCTCCCGGCTCCGGGCCGGCTCCCGGTCCCGGGCTTCCGGTCCCGGGCCTCCCGGCTCCGGGCCTCCCGGCTCCGGGCCTCCCGGCTCCGGGCCTCCCGGCTCCGGGCCTCCCGGCTCCGGGCCTCCCGGCTCCGGGCCGGCTCCCGGTCCTGGGCCGGCTTCCGGTCCCGGCCTCCCGGTCCCGGGTCGGCTCCCGGCTCCGGGCCTCCCGGCTCCGGGCCGGCTCCCGGTCCTGGGTCGGCTTCCGGTCCCGGCCTCCCGGTCCTGGGTCGGCTTCCGGCTCCGGGCCTCCCGGCTCCGGGTCGGCTTCCGGTCCCGGGCCTCCCGGCTCCGGGCCTCCCGGGCCCAGGTCGGCTTCCGGCCCAGGCGGCCGGTCTTCGGCCTCCGGCCCAATTGGCCTTGGGCCCTGGTCTCACGGGTGCGGGCCTTGCGGCCATGCACTGGTTCCCTGCCCGGGTGACCGGCCTTCGGTCTTACGGCCCTGGCTCCCCGGGTCCCGGCCCGGCTGGCCGGTGTTTGGCGTGTGGCGGCGTGGTCTTCGGCGTCGGGCCCGTTGGCCTTGGGCCCTGGCCTCACGGGTGCGGGCCTTGCGGCCATGCACTGGTTCCCGGCCCGGCTGATCGTCCTTCGGTCTTACGGCCCTGGCTCCCCGGGTCCCGGCCCGGCTGGCCGGTCTTTGGCGTGTGGCGGCGTGGTCTTCGGCGTCGGGCCCGTTGGCCCTGGGCCCCGGTCTCACGGGTGCGGGCCTTGCGGCCATGCACTGGTTCCCGGCCCGGCTGACCGGCCTTCGGCCTCCGCCGCCCGTCGGCCTGCCTCGAACGGGTGCGGGCCGGCTTCCACCGGCCGTCCGCGGCCGGCCGCGGGCGTTCACCGGCCCCGAACGGCCGCGGGCCGGAGTTCACCCGCCGTCCGGCGGGCCGTCCGCGCCCGGCCCGGGCCGCGGGGTGGCCGTGGGCGGCCGTCCGGCGGCTGCGGGTGGCCGCGATCGGGTGGTCGGTTCACTGCTCGCCCAGCGTCACGTTCACCGTTCGCTGCTCGCCGTCCCGGGTGTAGGTGACCGTCGTCCGTTGCCCGGGGCGGTCGCCGGCCAGGGCCTCCGACAGGGAGGTGATGGTGGTGACCTCGGTGTCGCCGACCCTGGTGATGACGTCGCCGGGCTGGATGCCGGCCCGGTCCGCCGCGCCGCCCGGGTGCACCTCCACCACGGCCACCCCGAGGGGACGGTTCTCCGCGTCGACCACGGTCCGCCCGGTGATGCCGAGCGCGGCCCGCCCGGAGTCGACGACCCTGCCGTACCGGACGATCTGCCCGGCGATCGTCTTCACCGTGGACGCCGGGATCGCGAAGCCGATGCCGGGCGCCGCGCTGCCTCCGAGCTGGGGATCGGTGGCGGCGAGCGTCGGGATGCCGATGACCTTGCCGTCCAGGTTCACCAGCGCGCCCCCGCTGTTGCCGGGGTTGATCGCGGCCGACGTCTGCACCATGTCGGCGATGGTCGCGCCGGTGCCGCCGCCGGTGCTCCCCTCGCTGACGGTGCGCCCGGTCGCCGACACGATCCCCTGGGTCACGCTCGACGACAGCCCGAGCGGAGACCCCATCGCCAGCACGATCTGCCCGACCTCCACCTTGTCCGCGTCGCCGAAGGAGGCGGCCCGCAGACCGTCGGGCGGGTGGTCCAGCTTGATGACGGCGAGGTCCTGCGGCGGGTAGGAGGCGACCAGGGACGCGGTGAAGGCCTGCTCGCTGTTGGCCGTCGTCACCTTGAACGTCCGCTCGTTCCCGACGACGTGCGCGTTGGTGACGATGTGCCCCTTGTCGTCGTACACCACCCCCGAGCCCAGGTCCTGGCCGGACTGGATCTGCACGACGGACGGCAGCACGTCCCTGATCACCCGCTGGTACTGCGCCTGCAACCCGTCCGCCGCCTCGGCCTGCCCGGCGCCGGGGGAGCGGCTCGTGCGGGCGGCTCCGCCGGGGGAGGCGGAACCGTCGCACCCGGACAGCAGCGCGGCGCAGAGGACCAGCCCGGCCAGCGGGCCGATCCGGCGCAGGGCGCGGGTACGGGCAGCGGAGGAGACCATGACCGGAGTCCTACCCCGGGGCGGTCACGGGCCCGCCGGGACTCACCCGAACGTGAACGTGCGGCCCCGCAGGGCGTTCAGCCGCGCACGCCGCACAGGTGCAGCAGCGCCGCCACCGAGCGGTACGGGTCCGTGCGCCCGGCCCGTTCCTCGGCGGCCAGCAGCGCCCGCAGCGTCTCCTCGTCGGCCGGCGGTCCGGTGCCGTCCGGCGCCGTGTCGGTGAAGACCCGCACCCCGTACCAGGCGTGCAGCGGGGCGCCGATCCCGGCGAGCGTCGCCGTCAGATCGGCCAGCCGGTCGGCCCGTACGTCGAGCCCCAGCCGGTTGGTGTACGCGGTCGTGTCGAAGGCGGCGAGCGCGGCCGTCCAGTCCCCGGCCAGCCCCGGCCGCAGCGCCAGCGCGTCGGCGTTGCGCACCAGCAGCGACAGCAGGCCGCCCGGCGCGAGCATCCGGGCCAGCCCCGCCAGCAGCGGGTCCGGCTCCTCCACGTACATCAGGACGCCGTGGCACAGCACCACGTCGAAACTGCCGGGCAGGAAGTGCACGCCGGTGTCCCGGCCGTCGCCCTCGACGATCCGCATCCGCGCCCGGATGCCCTCCGGCTCGGCGGCCAGCGCCGCCCGCGCCACGGAGATCATCCGCTCGTCGCGTTCGAGCCCGGTCACCTGGTGCCCGGCCCGTGCCAGCCGCAGCGCCTGCGTGCCCTGGCCCATTCCCACGTCGAGCACCCGCAGCCGCTGCCCGACCGGGAACCGCCCGGCTATCTGCTCGTCGAGCTGCCGGGCCACCAGCTCCTGTCGTACGACGTCACGCAGCCCGCCCAGCTTGTCCAGCCACGCGTCGGCGGCGTCCCCGGAGAAAGCGGTCGCGCTCAGGGCCGCTCCCCGCGCTTGACCTGCGGCTTGGGCAGCCGGAGCCGGCGCATCTGGAGCGAGCGCATCAGGGCGTAGGCGACCGCGCCGCGCCGGTTGGCGTCCGGGAAGCGCTCGGCGAGCCGCTTCCTGAGCCGGAAGCCGGTGACGATCGAGTCCAGCACGATCAGGACGATCACCACGAGCCACAGCAGCAGCGCGATGTTCTGCAGCGAGGCCACCCGCACCAGGCTGAGGATCAGGATGACCACGGCCATGGGCAGGAAGAACTCCGCCACGTTGAACCGCGAGTCGACGAAGTCGCGCGCGAACCTGCGCACCGGCCCCTTGTCGCGTGCCGGGAGGTAACGCTCGTCGCCCCCGGCCAGCGCCTGGCGCTGCCGCTCCATCGCGGCGCGGCGCTCCTCGCGCTGCCGCCGGGCGGCGTCCTTGCGGGTCAGCGAGGTGCTGGCCACACTGCGGCGCTGGGACCGGGCCTCACTGCGCTTGGGGGTCGGCCGGCCCTTGGGGGCCTGCGGGTCACGGGGCTGCTTGGAGAGGTCCACCGCCGACTTGTCGGCTACCTGGGCCTTCTCTTCCTTGGCACGGCTACGGAACACAAAACCCAAGCGTAAGGGCTTGACCCGCATGGACCTAAGCCCGGCGGGGAACGATCCGGCAACACCGGTCGTCTGTAAAGGGACAGAGCGGACGTCACCGGCCGCGGCTGTCCGGCGGCCCCCCGGGGGTCACCTACTCCTCGCGCCGGAGCGCACGCGTACGCAGTCGTCCTTGGGGATGAGCGCATCCGTCCCCGAACAGTGCGGTAATGGATGCGGGGCCCGTACTGTGGGTCCTGTCGCAGAGCTGTGAGCCGGAAGTCGGTCAGAAGGGGGCGCGCGAAGCCCATGAGCGGTGTCATGAAGCGTATGGGGATGATCTTCCGCGCGAAGGCGAACAAGGCCCTTGACCGGGCCGAGGACCCGCGCGAAACCCTCGATTACTCGTACCAGAAGCAGCTGGAGCTGCTGCAGAAGGTGCGCCGCGGCGTCGCCGACGTGGCCACCAGCCGCAAGCGCCTGGAGCTCCAGCTCAACCAGCTGCAGCAGCAGTCCTCCAAGCTGGAGGACCAGGGCCGCAAGGCGCTCGCGCTGGGCCGCGAGGACCTGGCCCGCGAGGCGCTGTCCCGGCGCGCCGCCCTGCAGCAGCAGGTGACCGACCTCGAGACGCAGCACGCGACCCTCCAGGGCGAGGAGGAGAAGCTCACCCTCGCGGCCCAGCGCCTGCAGGCCAAGGTGGACGCCTTCCGGACCAAGAAGGAGACCATCAAGGCGACCTACACCGCCGCCCAGGCCCAGACCCGGATCGGCGAGGCGTTCTCCGGCATCTCCGAGGAGATGGGCGACGTCGGCCTGGCCATCCAGCGCGCCGAGGACAAGACGGCCCAGCTCCAGGCCCGGGCCGGCGCGATCGACGAGCTCCTCGCCTCCGGCGCCCTGGACGACCCCTCCGGCATGGCCAAGGACGACATCCAGGCCGAGCTGGACCGGCTCTCCGGTGGTACGGATGTAGAGCTGGAGCTGCAGCGCATGAAGGCGGAGCTGGCCGGAGGCCCGTCCGCCGAGCGGCAGGCGCTCGAGGGCGGCACCGGGCAGGCGCAGCCCCAGCCCCAGCAGCAGCCGCAGGACACGCCCCGCTTCGACAAGCAGTGAGCCGCGCGCGGCGGCCGTACGCGGGTGCGCCGCGTACGGCCGCCGACGGCCCGCCAGCGACAGCCACGCCAGCGACAGCCACGCCAGCGACAGCCACGCCAGCGACAGCCACGCCAGCGACAGCCACGCCAGCGACAGCCACGTCACCGACAGCCACGTCACCGACAGCCGGGGCCCACGCCGCCGAGGAGGGCGACATGATCGTACGGATCATGGGGGAGGGGCAGGTGAGGCTGGCCGACAGCCACCTCGCCGAACTCAACAAGCTGGACGACGAACTGATGGCCGAGATGGAGAACGGCGACGGCCCCGGCTTCCGCCGCACCCTCACGGCCCTGCTCGCGCAGGTCCGCACCCTGGGGGAGCCGCTGCCCGACGACTCCCTGGAGCCGTCCGAACTGATCCTGCCCGCCCCGGACGCCACCCTGGAGGAGGTCCGGGCCCTGCTGAACGACGGCGGCCTCATCCCGGGGTGAGCCGGAGGCCTGTCCGAGCCCGGGCGGTTCCTGGGCCGCGCCGCGACCCCGTACCGTACACAGGCGTGACCCTCACCCTCGACCGCGCCCGCTGCCGTGTGAAGGCGCACCCCCTCGCGCTCGACGCGGCGCTCGCCGCCGCCGTGCTGGTGTGCATGGTGGTGGGGTCGTTCGCGGACCCGCGCGGGCAGAACGGCGTCACCTGGGGCGTGCGCCGCCCCGACCTGCTCAGCCTCGTCCTGATGACCCTCGGCGCCGGCGCGCTCGTGCTGCGCCGTCGCGCCCCCCGCGCGGTCCTCGCCGTCACCGGCACCGTCTCCCTCGTCGAGTGCGTCACCGGCGATCCGCGCGCCCCCGTGGCGATGTCCGCCGTCGTCGCCCTCTACACCGTCGCGGCCGCCACCGACCGGCCCACCACCTGGCGCCTGGGCCTGCTCACCATGACCGGGCTGACCGGCGCCGCCATGCTCGCCGGGCCGCTGCCCTGGTACGCCCAGGAGAACCTGGCGATCTTCGCCTGGACCGGCATGGCCGCCGCCGGCGGCGACGCGGTGCGCAGCCGCCGCGCCTTCGTGCACGCCATCCGGGAGCGCGCCGAACGCGCCGAGCGCACCCGCGAGGAGGAGGCCCGCCGCCGCGTCGCGGAGGAGCGCCTGCGTATCGCCCGGGACCTGCACGACGTGGTCGCCCACCACATCGCCCTGGTCAATGTGCAGGCCGGGGTCGCCGCGCACGTCATGGACAAGCGCCCGGACCAGGCCAAGGAGGCCCTGGCCCACGTCCGGGAGGCCAGCCGCTCCGCGCTGAACGAGCTGCGCGCCACCGTCGGCCTGCTGCGCCAGTCCGGCGACCCCGAGGCCCCCACCGAGCCCGCCCCCGGCCTCGCCCGCCTGGAGGAACTGGCCGGCACCTTCCGCAGCGCCGGACTGCACGTCGAGGTCGCCCGCGCCGACCACGGCACCGCCCTGCCGGCCGCCGTCGACCTGGCCGCGTTCCGCGTCGTCCAGGAGGCCCTCACCAACGTCCAGAAGCACGCCGGCACCCGGGCCAGGGCGGAGGTCAGCGTCGTCCGGGTGGGACCCGACGTGGAGATCACCGTCCTCGACGACGGAGCCGGCGAGCAGTGGCCCGGCGAGCCACGGCCCGGCGAGACCGGCGGGACCGGCGAGACCAGTGAGACCGGCGGTACCGGCGGCGGCCACGGGCTGCTCGGCATGCGCGAGCGGGTCGCCGCCCTCGGCGGCAGCCTCACCACCGGTCCCCGCTACGGCGGCGGCTTCCGCGTGCATGCGATCCTGCCCGTCGACACCAGCACACGCGCCCCCGGGGATGCCGCATGACGATCCGTGTCCTGCTCGCCGACGACCAGGCACTGCTGCGCAGCGCCTTCCGCGTGCTCGTCGACTCCGAGCCCGACATGGAGGTGGTCGGCGAGGCCGCCGACGGCGCCGAGGCGGTACGGCTGGCCAGGGAGCTGCGGGCCGACGTGGTGCTGATGGACATCCGCATGCCCGGCACCGACGGTCTCGCCGCCACCCGTCTGATCTGCGAGGACCCCGACCTCGCCGAGGTCCGCGTGGTCATCCTGACCACCTTCGAGGTCGACGACTACGTGGTGCAGTCGCTGCGCGCGGGCGCCTCCGGCTTCCTCGGCAAGGGCAGCGAACCCGAGGAGATGCTCAGCGCCATCCGGGTCGCCGCCGGCGGGGAGGCGCTGCTGTCCCCGGCGGCCACCAAGGGCCTGATCGCGCGCTTCCTCGCCCAGCGCGACACCGCCGGCGACGAGCTCGACCCCGTCCACGCCCAGCGGCTGGCCGCGCTGACCGTGCGGGAGCGCGAGGTGCTGGTCCAGGTCGCCGGCGGCCACTCCAACGACGAGATCGCCGAACGCCTCCAGGTCAGCCCGCTGACGGTGAAGACGCACGTCAACCGCGCCATGGCCAAGCTCGGCGCACGCGACCGGGCCCAGCTGGTCGTGATCGCCTACGAGACGGGCCTGGTACGTCCCCGGACGGACTGATCTCCACCCGCGTCTACCGCGCGCGCAGTAGTGCCCCCGCGGGAAATGGACCCGGGGCCTGCGGATCGGCCCCCCGGCATGGCGCAAGGTGGTGCGGTGGGCGCCCACCTGTGCGCGTCCCGCCGCCGCTTTTCGCCGCTCACGAAGAGAGACCCTGACCCCCTATGACCTGGCTGTCCAGATTCAGCCAACCAGGACCGCGCCCAGGGGTACGGGGTCGTCGAGGCCGTGGTGGAAGGCGGCCGCCACCGCCTGCGAACCGCCGGCGTGTGAGCACGACGACGGGGCCCGGTCCACGCGAGTGCGCGTGGGCCGGGCCCCGTCCATTTGCGCGGGAACCCCGCGACAGCGGCGACCGCCGCGGCAACCGGCGTGGCAGCCGCGACCGCCGCGGCAGTCGGGGCGGCAGCCGCGGGGGCGCCGCTACGGCAGCGCCAGCATCCGCTCCAGGGCCAGCTTGGCGAAGGCCTCGGTCTCCTGGTCCACCTCGATGCGGTTGACCAGGTTGCCCTCGGCGAGGGACTCCAGCGCCCACACCAGGTGGGGCAGGTCGATGCGGTTCATGGTGGAGCAGAAGCAGACCGTCCTGTCGAGGAAGACGATCTCCTTGCCCTCGGGCGCGAAGCGGTTCGCCAGCCGGCGCACCAGGTTCAGCTCGGTGCCGATGGCCCACTTGGAACCGGCCGGGGCCGCCTCCAGCGTCTTGATGATGTACTCGGTGGAGCCGACGTAGTCCGCGGCGGCCACCACCTCGTGCCGGCACTCGGGGTGCACCAGGACGTTCACGCCGGGGATGCGGGCGCGCACGTCCTCGACCGAGTCCAGGCTGAAGCGCCCGTGCACCGAGCAGTGGCCCCGCCACAGGATCATCTTCGCGGCGCGCAGCTCCTCGGCGGTCAGCCCGCCGTTGGGCTTGTGCGGGTTGTAGACGACGCAGTCCTCCAGCGACATGCCCATGTCCCGCACGGCGGTGTTGCGGCCCAGGTGCTGGTCGGGCAGGAACAGGACCTTCTCGCCCTGCTGGAAGGCCCAGTCGAGCGCCCGCCGGGCGTTGGACGACGTGCAGATGGTGCCGCCGTGCTTGCCGGTGAACGCCTTGATGTCGGCCGAGGAGTTCATGTACGACACCGGCACGACCTGCTCGGCGACGCCGGCCTCGGTCAGCACGTCCCAGCACTCGGCTACCTGCTCGGCCGTCGCCATGTCGGCCATCGAGCAGCCGGCGGCCAGGTCGGGCAGGACCACTTTCTGCGCGTCCGACGTCAGGATGTCCGCGGACTCGGCCATGAAGTGCACACCGCAGAACACGATGTACTCGGCCTCCGGCCGCGCCGCCGCGTCCCGGGCCAGCTTGAAGGAGTCGCCCGTGACGTCGGCGAACTGGATGACCTCGTCGCGCTGGTAGTGGTGGCCCAGCACGAAGACCTTGTTCCCGAGCTTCTCCTTGGCCGCGCGGGCGCGCTCCACCAGGTCCGGGTCGGACGGGGAGGGCAGCTCTCCGGGACATTCGACGCCGCGCTCGCTGTTCGGGTCGGCCTCGCGGCCGAGGAGCAGCAGGGCGAGGGGCGTCGGCTGTACGTCGAGCTCCTGCGTTGGGGCGGTGGTCACGGCACGCACCCTTTCTACTTTTCGTCGAATTGACGCTATCTATCATAACCGGTTCACGTCACTTTGACGATGGGCCTAAGCGTCCATGTGACGTGAATCCTGACACCCGGCCGTCGCCGGCCGTTGTCGTGTTCGTCGCATCGGGGTGCTCGTCCCCTCGGCCGCTGTCTCGCACGGGGGCGTGTGCGTAGCATGAAGAGGACGAGCATGGAGAAGAGACAAGGCAAGTGCTCGGCCCGGAATGAATCCGCGGCCTTGCCGGTTGCACTCGTCGGCAAGCAGTCTCCGTACAACCCGGGAGAGATGTAGATGTCCGTATCGGACGAGACCACCACCGTCACCGACGGCATCGTCCTGACCGACGCCGCCGCGTCCAAGGTCAAGGCCCTGCTCGACCAGGAAGGCCGGGACGACCTCGCCCTGCGCGTCGCCGTCCAGCCCGGTGGCTGCTCCGGCCTGCGCTACCAGCTCTTCTTCGACGAGCGCTCCCTCGACGGCGACGTGGAGAAGGACTTCGGCGGAGTGAAGGTCGTGACCGACCGTATGAGCGCTCCGTACCTGGGCGGCGCCACCATCGACTTCGTGGACACCATCGAGAAGCAGGGCTTCACGATCGACAACCCGAACGCGACGGGCTCCTGCGCCTGCGGCGACTCCTTCAGCTGAGCCGGATCCGCGACGACGGAAAACAAGGCGGCGGCCCCTCCAGAGGGACCGCCGCCTTCCGCTTGCCCCCGGGCCGGGACCCCCGCGCCCTCCCGCGCCCTCGCCGCCCGGCCCGCACGCGCGGGCGGGGCCCGGCGGGCGAGCGGTGCCCGGGCAGGCGACGCACCCGCCCGCCCCGCTCCGGCGCCCTCGCCGCCCGGCCCGCATGCGTGGGCGGGGCCCGGCGGGCGAGCGGTGCCCGGGCAGGCGATGCGCCCGCCCGCCCCGCTCCGGCGCCTTCGCCGCCCGGCCCGCTCGGCCCACGCGCGCCCGTGCGCCAGCGCCGGCCGGGCAAGACGCACGCCCCGCGCCCGCGCCGGCCGGGCAAGACGCGCCCCTGTGCCCGCGCCGGCCGTGCGGGCTGTGCGAGACGTGCCCGTGCGCCCGCGCCGGCCGGCCGGGCGGGTCGTGCGAGACGTGCCCGTGCGCCCGCGCCCCCGTGTGCCGCGCCGGCCGTGCGGGCCGCAAGATGCGCCCGTGCGCCCCGTGGGCCCGCGGCGCTCAGCGGACCGGGGCTCCCGGCTCGGCGGGGAGTCGGGCGCCCGGGCGTTCCAGGGGGATCGGCGTGCCGTCGGGGCCGACAACCTTCCGGTCGCCCAGCGGCCGGTCCAGACGCACCGTGCGGTGGTAGACCTTGGCGATCAGGATGCAGACCTTGCCGGGCCAGGGGTGCTCGGTCACCGTGACGGTCACCCGGTCGGAGCCCTCCTCGGCCGACGCCTTGTAGTCGGCGCACACGCCGCCCTCGAACCGCACGGTCAGGTTCTGCCCCTCGGCGCTGTATCCGGTGACCTTCACCGCACGGTCCGCCCGGGCGCTGCCCGAGGCGCTCGGCGCCGGGGTCGGCCGCCCGGGCCGCGCGGACGGCGGGGCGAGGTACTCGGGGTCGACCGCGGGATACGTGACCGTGAAGCCGTCCGCGTCGCCGCCGGCCGTCCCACGCACATGGAACAGCCAGGACGGCACGAGCGTCTGCCGTCCCGCGGAGTAGTGCGCGGCCAGGCCGAACACGGCCCTGTCGATCGTGGCGACGCCACCCCGCGCGGGCGCCGGCGCCGACTGCGACGTGCCGCAGGGCGCCTCCAGGCGGTCCTTGGCCGGCACCGGCGTGGCGCAGCCGCCGATGCCCATGCGGTGGTCCGTGCGCGGCGCCGCGTTCATCAGGCCGAGCGTGCGGCGCGCGCTCAGCACCGGATACGTGTCGCCCTCGACCGGCGCCTTCACCAGCCCGCTGCCGCCGACCAGCTCCGCGCGCGGGCCGACCGTCAGCGCCGTCGTCCAGCCCTCCGTGGGCGCGCCGCCGACCACCGGGTCCGCGTCGACGATCCGCTGGGCGCCCATGACGCGACGCGCGTCAACCCTGGCGCCGTCCTGCCCCAGCGCCTTCAGCACGGGCGCCGCCGCCTTCTTCGCGGCCGCCTCGCTCACCGGGCGGGCGGCGGGGGAGCCCGGGTCGTGGCCGCACAGCACCCCCTTGCAGTCGTCGGTGCCCGGGGTGTAGCGGCTGAACGTCCACATGCCCGGCGCCTGCCGGTTCACCCGCAGCACGGGGCCCGAGCCGTCCTTCCCGGAGCCCACGGTCCAGGACGTGCCCTCGGCCACCGGGTCGCCGTCCACGCCGAGCGCCGCGGCCAGGCGGGCCACCTCCGGCCGCGTGACCTCGCCCCGCGCCCGGTACACCGGCGCGGAGCCGGGTCCGGCGGGCAGCGGCGCGTCGATCCGGTACGTCTGCCCGTACGGGTTCGGCTCGCCCGGAGCGATCCCGTTCGTACCGCCGGAAGCGTTCCCGTTCGTACCGCCGGAGGCGCTCCCGCCGGGGAGGTCGTCGAGGACGAGCGGCGGCGGGGTGCCGTGACCGGCGGGCCGCGCGGATCCGGTACGGTCCCCGGACCCGCCGGCCGCCCCGGTGGCCAGATACGCCCCGCCCGAGCCCACCAGCAGCACCGCGGCGGCGACGCAGGCGGCGACCAGGGGCGACCGCCCGCGCCGCGCGGAACCGGCCGGAGCCGGGGTCCCGGGCCCGGAGGCGGGCTTCCCGCGCGCCGGGGCCTCCTCGGCGCTACCCGCGTCCGCGTCGTCGTTCTCGGGTCGCTCGGTGTTCACCGCATCGCTCCTTCACCCGCACAGCCGTCCCGGTGACCGCGGCCCGGCCCTGGCGAAGCGGCGGGCCGGCCGGTCGTATCCCACCTCCCTCAGAAGGGGGACGGCGATGGGACGCGGCGGGGGAGCGCACGGTTCCCGCGCGCCGGGTACGCCCGCTCAGTCCCCGTAGTCCGACATCGCGTCCAGCAGCCGGGCGGAGGAGGCGGGCACGGACACGCCGTGGATGCGGGTCGGCGGCACCGGCAGCGCGGTGTCCGGGCCGGGGACCGCCCAGTGGGGGGCCATCCGGGCGCAGTCCCCGCGCAGGGTGGCGAGGTCGGTGTCGGAATCGGCGGCGGCCGGGGCAGCATGGACGTCGAGGTTCGTCATGCCCGAACCGTAAGCACGTCGGACCCGAACGAGAAAGATCTACTTCCGGGTAGTTTCGTCCGCTTCAGCGTCACCTCCCGACCGGGTAGCGTGAACTGTCAATGCCCCTCCTCCCAGGAGAGTCCACGCCGTGCGCATCGCAGTCACCGGCTCCATCGCCACCGACCACCTCATGACCTTCCCCGGCCGCTTCGCCGACCAGCTCGTCGCCGACCAGCTGCACACGGTCTCGCTCTCCTTCCTGGTCGACCAGCTGGACGTACGGCGCGGCGGGGTCGGCGCCAACATCGCCTTCGGCATGGGCCAGCTCGGCACCCGGCCCGTACTGGTGGGCGCGGCCGGCTCCGACTTCGACGCATACCGTGCCTGGCTGGAACGCAACGGCGTCGACACCGACTCCGTGCGCATCTCCGAGACGCTGCACACGGCCCGCTTCGTGTGCACCACCGACGCCGACCACAACCAGATCGGCTCCTTCTACACCGGCGCGATGAGCGAGGCCCGCCTCATCGAGCTCAAGACCGTCGCCGACCGCGTGGGCGGCCTCGACCTGGTGCTCATCGGCGCCGACGACCCCGAGGCGATGCTGCGGCACACCGAGGAGTGCCGGGCGCGGTCCATCCCGTTCGCCGCCGACTTCTCCCAGCAGATCGCCCGGATGAACGGCGAGGAGATCCGGATACTGGTCGACGGCGCGACGTACCTGTTCTCCAACGAGTACGAGAAGGGCCTGATCGAGTCCAAGACCGGCTGGAGCGACGCCGAGATCCTGGACCGCGTCGGCCACCGGGTCACCACCCTCGGCTCGCGCGGTGTGCGCATCGAGCGGGCCGGCGAGGAGCCGGTCGAGGTCGGCTGCCCCGACGAGGAGCGCAAGGCCGACCCCACCGGCGTCGGCGACGCCTTCCGCGCGGGCTTCCTGTCCGGGCTGGCCTGGGGCGTCTCGCTGGAGCGGGCCGCCCAGGTCGGCTGCATGCTCGCCACCCTGGTCATCGAGACGGTCGGCACCCAGGAGTACCAGCTGCGCCGCGCCCACTTCATGGAGCGCTTCACCAAGGCCTACGGCGACGACGCGGCCCGCGAGGTCCGCGCCCACCTGGCCTGACCGCCGCCCGCGCGCTCGCGCGGGCTCCCGTCAGACGAGCACGTCAGACGAGCCGGCGGACCACGTAGGCCGTGCCCGTGTCCGCCGGCTCCTCGCCGACGTACTCCTGCTCCCGCATCTGGCACCAGGCGGGGATGTCCAGCCGGGCCGCCTCGTCGTCGGCGAGGACCCGGACCGTGCCGCCCACCGGCACCTCGCCGATCACCTTGGCCAGCTCGATCACCGGGACCGGGCACCGCTTGCCGAGCGCGTCGACGACCAGGCCGTCCGCCGCCTCCGCCGTCCTGGCGGACGGCGCCGCCGGGGCCCCGAGCCTGTCCCGCACCGCGGCCACCACGCCCGGCAGCACCGCGAGGAACCGCTCGACCTCCTCCGCGGCGGTCCCGGGCGGCAGCGACACCCGTACGTTCCCCTCGCTCAGCACCCCCATCGCCCGCAGCACATGGCTGGGCGTCAGCGTGCTGCTGGTGCACGACGAGCCGGACGAGACCGCGAAGCCCTCCCGGTCCAGCTCGTGCAGCAATGCCTCCCCGTCGACATAGAGACAGGAGAAGGTGACGATCCCCGGCAGCCGCCGCACCGGATCGCCCACCACCTCGACGTCCGGCACCAGTCGCGGCACCCGCGCCCGGATACGCTCCGTCAGCTCCCGCAGCCGCACGGCCTCGGCGGCCGCCTCCGCCCGCACCGCCCGCAGCGAGGCCGCCGCGGCCACGATCGCCGGGATGTTCTCGAACCCGGCCGCGCGCCCCGACTCCCGTTCGTCCACCGGTCCCTGGACCGCGAACCGCGTGCCCTTGCGCACGACGAGCAGCCCCACCCCCGGCGGCCCGCCCCACTTGTGCGCGCTCGCCGCCAGCAGCGACCACTCGCCCTCCACCGGGCCCCAGCCCAGCGACTGCGCCGCGTCCACCAGCAGCGGTACGCCCGCCTCCCGGCACAGCGCGGCCACTTCTGCGACCGGCTGCACGGTGCCCACCTCGTGGTTGGCCGACTGCAGACAGGCCAGCGCGGTGTCCGGGCGCAGCGCCCGGCCGTACGCCGCCGGCTCGACCGCGCCCCCGCGGTCCACCGCGACCCGGGTGACCGTCCCGCCGTCCGCCTCGTGCGACTCGGCCGAATGGAGTACCGACGAGTGCTCGACCGCTGACACGATCAGGTGACGTCCGGTCCGCCGCCGTCCCGCCAGCGCCCCCGCGATCCCGCTGTGCACGGCCCGGGTCCCGGACGACGTGAACACCAGCTCGTCCGGCCGGCACCCCACGGCCTCGGCGGCCGCCTCCCGCGCCGCGTCCAGCAGCAGCCGGGCCCGCCTGCCCTCCTTGTACAGCCGGGCGGGATCGGCCCACCCCTCGTCGAGGGAGGCCAGCAGCGCCTGCCGGGCGACGGGGTGGAGCGGAGCACTGGAAGCGACGTCGAAGTAGGCCACACGGCAACGCTACGACCCGCGCGGCGGCGGGGGAGAGCGCGGGCGGCGCCCAGGGCGAGCGCGGGCCGCGGCGAGGAGAGGAGCACGGGCGGCGGCGAGGAGAGGAGCGCGGGCGGGGATGAGGAGAGGAGCGCGGGCGGCGGTGAGGAGAGGAGCACGGGCGGCGATGAGGAGAGCGCGGTGAGGAGAGGGGCGCGGGCGGCTGCGCGGAGAGGGGGCGCGGGCGGCGGCTGACGGGGCATGACGCGGCCGCGGTGGCCGCCGCCGCCCGCGCCCGGCACCCAATGCGGGCCCAAACTCGGCCATTTCGCAGCCCGCCGCGGGCCCCTCCCACCCCTTCGGGGTGACCCGCGGCGCGTATGGCACCCTCCCCGCGACCCGCCGGAAGGCGTCCAGTAGGGTTTGGTCCGCATAAACATCCAAACCCCTGCCCGACGCAGGGCGGCGACCGACCAGCGAGAAGGCAGGCCGCAGCCAACCGCGCGGGCGAGACTCTCGGGAAGGCGCTACGTGAGTCCCAACGGCTCCGACCGCTCGCCGCGGCGCCCGATGCGGCGGAAGCTGCTGCAGGCACTGACTGCGGGCCTGGTCCTGGCGACAGCCACCGGTTGCTCGTACAACTGGGAAGACTTCCCCCGCCTTGGCATGCCCACCCCCGTCACGGACGAGGCTCCGCGGATCCTCTCCCTCTGGCAGGGTTCCTGGGCGGCTGCGCTCGCCGTCGGCTGCCTGGTGTGGGGTCTGATCCTGTGGTCCGCCATGTTCCACCGGCGCAGCCGCACCAAGGTCGAGGTTCCTCCGCAGACCCGGTACAACATGCCCATCGAGGCGCTGTACACGGTCGTCCCGCTCCTCATCGTCTCGGTGCTGTTCTACTTCACCGCACGTGACGAGTCGAAGCTCCTCGAGCTCTCGAAGAAGCCCGACGTGACCATCAACGTCGTCGGCTACCAGTGGAGCTGGGCCTTCAACTACATCGAGCCGGTCGCCGGTTCGTCGGGCAACGCCAAGACGGACAAGAACCTGCTCGCGATCCCGGACCGTTTCAAGAACGCCTTCCCGGCCGACGCCGGCGGTGTCTACGACTTCGGCACGCCCGGTACCCGCAACCCGCAGACCGGCAACCCGGGTCCCACCCTGTGGCTCCCCAAGGGCAAGACCGTCCGCTTCATCCTCACCTCCCGCGACGTCATCCACTCCTTCTGGGTGCTGCCGTTCCTGGAGAAGATGGACGTCATCCCGGGCCACACCAACGCCTTCCAGGTGACCCCCAGCAAGGAGGGCACCTTCCGGGGCAAGTGCGCCGAGCTCTGCGGCCAGGACCACTCCCGGATGCTGTTCAACGTGAAGGTCGTCTCGCCCGAGCGTTACCAGCAGCACCTCAAGGACCTCGCTAAGAAGGGGCAGACCGGTTACGTTCCCGCCGGCATCGCGCAGACGAGCCACGAGAAGAACCGGGAGACGAACAACCTGTGAGCATCCTCAACGAACCTCAGGGTGCCGCGGCGGCTGAGGGCTCTTACGAGAGCGAGCTGCCGGTCCGGCGCAAGCAACCCGGGAACGTCGTGGTGAAGTGGCTGACGACCACCGACCACAAGACGATCGGGACGCTGTATCTGGCGACCTCGTTCGCGTTCTTCTGCATCGGCGGCCTGATGGCGCTCCTCATGCGCGCCGAGCTGGCCCGGCCCGGTCTGCAGCTGATGTCGAACGAGCAGTTCAACCAGGCGTTCACGATGCACGGCACGATCATGCTGCTGATGTTCGCGACGCCGCTGTTCGCCGGCTTCACGAACTGGATCATGCCGCTGCAGATCGGCGCCCCGGACGTGGCCTTCCCCCGGCTGAACATGTTCGCCTACTGGCTGTACCTGTTCGGCTCGCTGATCGCGGTGGCCGGCTTCCTCACCCCGCAGGGTGCGGCCGACTTCGGCTGGTTCGCCTACGCCCCGCTGTCGGACGCGGTGCACTCGCCCGGTGTCGGCGGCGACCTGTGGATCATGGGTCTGGCCTTCTCCGGCTTCGGCACGATCCTCGGCTCGGTCAACTTCATCACCACGATCATCTGCATGCGCGCCCCGGGCATGACCATGTTCCGCATGCCGATCTTCACCTGGAACGTGCTGCTCACCGGCATCCTGGTGCTGCTGGCCTTCCCGGTGCTGGCGGCGGCGCTGTTCGCCCTGGAGGCGGACCGCAAGTTCGGCGCGCACGTCTTCGACGCGGCCAACGGCGGCTCGCTGCTGTGGCAGCACCTCTTCTGGTTCTTCGGCCACCCCGAGGTGTACATCATCGCGCTGCCGTTCTTCGGCATCGTCTCCGAGATCATCCCGGTGTTCTCCCGCAAGCCGATGTTCGGCTACATGGGCCTGGTCGGCGCGACCATCGCCATCGCGGGCCTGTCGGTGACGGTGTGGGCGCACCACATGTACGTCACCGGTGGTGTGCTGCTGCCGTTCTTCTCCTTCATGACCTTCCTGATCGCGGTCCCGACCGGTGTGAAGTTCTTCAACTGGATCGGCACCATGTGGAAGGGCTCGCTGTCCTTCGAGACGCCGATGCTGTGGACCACCGGCTTCCTGATCACCTTCGTCTTCGGTGGTCTGACCGGCGTCATCCTGGCCTCGCCGCCGCTGGACTTCCACATCTCGGACTCGTACTTCGTGGTGGCGCACTTCCACTACGTGGTCTTCGGCACCGTCGTCTTCGCGATGTTCGCCGGCTTCCACTTCTGGTGGCCGAAGTTCACCGGCAAGATGCTCGACGAGCGCCTGGGCAAGATGACGTTCTGGATGCTGTTCATCGGCTTCCACGGCACGTTCCTCATCCAGCACTGGCTGGGCGTCGAGGGCATGCCGCGCCGGTACGCCGACTACCTGGCGGCCGACGGCTTCACCACGCTGAACACGATCTCGACGATCTTCTCCTTCGTGCTCGGCCTGTCGATCCTGCCGTTCTTCTACAACGTCTGGAAGACGGCCAAGTACGGCAAGCCGGTCGGCGTCGACGACCCGTGGGGCTACGGCCGCTCGCTCGAGTGGGCGACCTCCTGCCCGCCGCCGCGCCACAACTTCCTCACCCTGCCGCGGATCCGCAGCGAATCCCCGGCGTTCGATCTGCACCACCCCGAGATCGCCGCGCTCGACCAGCTCGAGAACGCGGGCCACGGTCAGAAGGTCCTCGCGGGTGAGAAGGAGGCCGGCAAGTGAGGATTCAGGGCAAGCTCTTCATGTGGCTGAGCTTCTTCTTCCTCATCGTGGCCGTGGCCTACGGTGTCTGGTCGAAGGAGCCGGCCGGTACGACGGCGCTCTTCCTGGCCTTCGGCCTGAGCATCATGGTCGGCTTCTACCTGGGCTTCACCGCCCGGCGGGTCGACGCGGGTGCCCAGGACAACAAGGAGGCCGACGTCGCGGACGACGCGGGCGAGCTGGGCTTCTTCAGCCCGCACAGCTGGCAGCCGCTCGCCCTGGGCGTCGGCGGCGCGCTGGCCTTCCTCGGCGTCGCGGTCGGCTGGTGGCTGCTGTACTTCGCGGCCCCGGTCATCCTGATCGGCCTGTGGGGCTGGGTCTTCGAGTACTACCGCGGTGAGAACCGCACCCAGTAGCGGGCCAGAGGCAACCCGGGGAACCCGGGCCTTCCGTCAGGAGGGTCCGGGTTCCCTCTTTTCGCCGCAGGTCACGCTCCCGGGATTCCCCCGTATGGACGACCCGTGGTGCCGGAGTTGACGGAGCTACTTAGCGTGCAGTCATGAGCACCACCACTCCGCGCACCCGCACCGTCGCCGCCTGCACCCTGCTGGTCGCCGCCCTCGGCGGGGGCGTCACCGCCTGCGGCAGGGACGGCAACCCACTGGCCGCCACCCCGTACGACGCGGCGGACCAGATCTCCTTCAACGGCCCCACGGACGCCGGGAAGAAGGCCGACCCGGACAAGCCCCTGGAGATCTCCGCCGAGGGCTCCGACGGGCGCATCACGGACGTCACGGCCGTGGACTCCATCGGCCGCTACGTCTCCGGCGAGCTGTCCGCCGACGGCAGCCGCTGGCACAGCACCTCCCCCCTGGCCGCCGGCGCCCACTACACGGTCCGGGTGAGCACGGAGAACGGGGACGGCGCACCCGGCCGCAAGGTCCTCGCCTTCGACACCACCAAGCCCGTGATGCACCAGCGCCTGAACGTGACGTTCGGGCCGGAGGCGGGCACCTACGGCGTCGGCGAGCCCATCACCGCCGCCCTGGACCAGCCCGTGCGGGACAAGGCCCAGCGCGCCGTCGTGGAGCGCGCCCTCAAGGTCCGCTCCACGCCCGCCGTGGAGGGCTCCTGGTACTGGGTGAACGACAAGGAACTGCACTACCGGCCGCAGGACTTCTGGCCGGCCAACGCCACCATCGAGGTGCGCAGCAACCTGGAGAACATCAAGATCGGCGACCGGCTCTGGGGCGGCACCGCCAAGCCCCTGACGATCACCACCGGCGACCGCGTCGTCGCCCTCACGGACGCGGCCACCCACCAGATGACGGTCTTCCGCAACGACCAGAAGATCAAGCAGATCCCCGTCACCACCGGCAAGCCCGGCTTCGACACCCGCAACGGCGTCAAGGTCGTCCTGGGCAAGCAGTACTTCGTACGGATGAAGAGCTCCACCGTCGGCATCGCCGAGGGCACCTCGGACTCGTACGACCTGCCGGTCTACTACGCCACCCGCGTCACCTGGAGCGGCGAGTTCGTGCACGCCGCGCCCTGGTCCGTGGGCTCCCAGGGCTACGCCAACGTCAGCCACGGCTGCACCGGCATGAGCACGGCCAACGCCAAGTGGTTCTTCGACAACATCCAGGAGGGCGACCTGGTCCAGGTCGTCAACTCCAAGGGCCAGCCGATGGAGCTGTTCGACAACGGCTTCGGCGACTGGAACCTGCCCTGGCCGAAGTGGCTCGCGGGCAGCGCCCTGACCGCGGCCTCCCCGGACGCCGCCCCCCAGGCCCATGAGGCCCGTCTGCGCCCGCAGAGCGTCTGACGTCTGGGCCGGGGCGCACCGGCGAGCGGGCCCGCACGGCCCGCGCCCGGACAGCCCGCGCCCGCACGGCCCGAGCCCTGAGCCCCGCCGGCCCGCGTCCGCACGGCCGCGGGCCGTCCCGGGACGCGGGCCGTGCGGGCCCGGCGGGGCTCAGGCGCTGAGGGCCTTGTGCCGCAGCAGGGAGGACAGCGCCGAGGCGAACTCCACCGGGTCGACCGGCAGCGCGACCGCCGCGTCCGCGCGGCTCCACGTCGCCAGCCAGGCGTCCTGCGGCCGGGCGATCAGCAGCAGCACCGGCGGGCACTGGAAGACCTCGTCCTTGATCTGCCGGCACAGCCCCATGCCGCCCATGGGCACGGCCTCGCCGTCCAGCACGCACACGTCGATGCCGCCCCGGTCCAGCTCCCGCAGCACCGCGGCGGGGGTGGCGCACTCCACGAACTCCACGAGGGGGGCGTCCGGAGAGGGCCTGCGACCGGTGGCCAGCCGCACCTGCTCCCTGGTGCGTGCGTCGTCGCTGTAGACCAGCACCGTGGCGGTCGCCTGCATTGTTCCTCCGCGTCGTTGGTCGGGAACTTCGGGAACTTCCGGGTACCGATGCGGCGGATGCTACTCCCTCCCCGTCCTGGTCAACAGCGCCTTGAACATCCCTTCGATGGGCCATACGGGCTGGACACGGCCCACAGACACTCCGAACGGCACCCCCCGGGGTGAGGGCGGGATAAGCGACCGACATAATGTCGGTCGTGGCGACAGCAACGACAGTAGAAACCGGGCACGCGCACCCGTCGGTCAATCGGCCGAACCTCACCAGCGTCGGAACCATCATCTGGCTGAGTTCCGAGCTGATGTTCTTCGCGGCCCTCTTCGCGATGTACTTCACCCTGCGATCGGTGACGGGTCCGGCGCACTGGAAGGAGATGGCGGACAGCCTCAATGTCCCCTTCTCGTCGGTGAACACCACGATCCTGGTGCTCTCCTCGCTCACCTGCCAGCTCGGCGTCTTCGCCGCCGAGCGCGGTGACGTGAAGAAGCTCCGGGGCTGGTTCATCGTCACCTTCGTCATGGGCGCGATCTTCATCGGCGGCCAGATCTACGAGTACACGAGCCTGGTGAAGGAGGAGGGCATCTCGCTGTCCTCCGACCCGTACGGCTCGGTGTTCTACCTGACCACCGGCTTCCACGGCCTGCACGTGACGGGCGGTCTCATCGCCTTCCTGCTGGTCCTCGGCCGCACCTACGCGGCCCGCAGGTTCACCCATGAACAGGCGACCGCGGCCATCGTCGTGTCCTACTACTGGCACTTCGTCGATGTCGTGTGGATCGGCCTCTTCGCCACGATCTACCTGATCAAGTAGCCGACGAACCGATCCAAGTCCTGAAGCATCGACGCAGAAGATCCTGACACCGGGGTAATCCGTGAAAAAGCTCTCCGCACGACGACGCCATCCGCTGGCGG
The DNA here is from genome assembly GCF_044903565.1 of Streptomyces sp. NPDC004065. Classification (NCBI taxonomy): domain Bacteria; kingdom Bacillati; phylum Actinomycetota; class Actinomycetes; order Kitasatosporales; family Streptomycetaceae; genus Streptomyces; species Streptomyces sp. NPDC004065. The sequence goes on from NZ_JBJDQT010000011.1 coordinate 174,002, forward strand.
CGGTCGTCGTCCTACTCCTCGCGCTGGCGGCCACTGGGGGGCTGTACACCGCGTTCGCGCCCGCGAGCAAGGCGAAGGCCGACGACACCGCCCAGTCCCTCACCATCGAGGAGGGCAAGAAGCTCTACGAGGTGGGCTGCGCCAGCTGCCACGGCACCGGTGGCCAGGGCACCACTGACGGTCCGAGCCTCGTGGGCGTGGGTGCCGCCGCGGTCGACTTCCAGGTCGGAACCGGCCGCATGCCGGCCCAGCAGCCGGGCGCGCAGGTCCCGCGCAAGAAGGTCATCTACAACCAGGCCGAGATCGACCAGCTCGCCGCGTACATCGCCTCCCTGGGCGCCGGCCCGAACGTGCCCACGAAGAACCAGTACAGCCCCGAGGGCGCCGACGCCGCCAAGGGCGGCGACCTGTTCCGCACGAACTGCGCCCAGTGCCACAACTTCACCGGCAAGGGCGGTGCGCTGACGCACGGCAAGTTCGCGCCGGAGCTGACCGGTGTGAGCCCCAAGCACATCTACGAGGCCATGCAGACCGGCCCGCAGAACATGCCTTCCTTCCCCGACACCACGCTGACGGAGAAGAACAAGAAGGACATCATCGCGTACCTGAACGCGGTCAACGGCGAGGAGACCGAGAACCCCGGTGGTCTCGAGCTGGGCGGCCTCGGGCCGGTCAGTGAGGGTCTGTTCGCGTGGATCTTCGGACTGGGTGCCCTGATCGCGGTCGCCGTCTGGGTCGCCGCTCGGACCGCAAAGGCCAAGAAGTCATGAGTAGCCAAGACATTCCAGAAGAGAACCTGCCCGCTGAGCAGGCCGCCGAGCACCGGCACGGCGCAGTCTCGGTGGCGGACGAGAAGCACCCGTTCGCCGACCCGGGCCTGCCGCCCCACGAGCCCCGGATCCAGGACGTCGACGAGCGGGCCGCCAAGCGGTCCGAGCGCACCGTCGCCCTGCTGTTCACGATCTCGATGCTGGCCACCGTCGGCTTCATCGCCTCGTACGTGACGATCCCGCACGACAAGTCGATCTTCGTCTTCCCGATCGGGCACATCAACGCGCTGAACTTCGCGCTGGGCCTGACCCTCGGCGTGGCGCTGTTCGCCATCGGCGCGGGCGCGGTCCACTGGGCCCGCACCCTGATGTCCGACGTGGAGGTCGCCGACGAGCGCCACCCGATCGAGGCGTCCCCCGAGCTCCGTGCCAAGGTCCACGCGGACTTCAAGCAGGGCGCCGCGGAGTCGGGGATCGGCCGCCGCAAGCTGATCCGCACCACGATGTTCGGCGCGCTGACCCTGGTGCCGCTCTCCGGTCTCGTGCTGCTGCGCGACCTCGGTCCACTGCCCCACGACAGCCTGCGCCACACGCTGTGGGCCAAGGGCAAGCGACTGGTGAACATGAACACCAACCTGCCGCTGCGCCCCGAGGACGTCGCCGTGGGCTCGCTCACCTTCGCCAAGCCGGACGGCCTGGAGGACAACGCCGAGGACTTCCAGGAGGAGATCGCCAAGGCCGCCCTGATGATCGTCCGGCTGCAGCCGGAGAACATCAAGGACAAGCGCGAACTCGACTGGTCCCACCAGGGCATCGTGGCGTACTCGAAGATCTGCACCCACGTCGGCTGCCCGATCTCCCTGTACGAGCAGCAGACGCACCACGTGCTGTGCCCGTGCCACCAGTCCACCTTCGACCTCTCCGACGGTGCCCGAGTGATCTTCGGCCCCGCCGGCCACGCCCTGCCGCAACTGCGCATCGGCGTGGACAGCGAGGGTTACCTCCAGGCGCTCGGCGACTTCGAGGAGCCCGTCGGTCCTGCATTCTGGGAGCGCGGATGAGTACTTCAGCGAGCAACACCACTCCGTCCGGCGGCGCCGCCGCGGGACGCTCGCGCGGACCGGCGCCGGCCGGCGAGCGCCTCGCCGACTGGGCGGACGGCCGGCTGGGGATCTACTCCCTGGCCAAGTCGAACATGCGCAAGATCTTCCCCGACCACTGGTCGTTCATGCTGGGTGAGGTCTGCCTCTACAGCTTCATCATCATCATCCTCACGGGTGTGTACCTGACGCTGTTCTTCCACCCGTCGATGAACGAGGTCACGTACCACGGCTCGTACGTCCCGCTCCAGGGACAGCTGATGAGCGAGGCGTTCAACTCGACCCTGCACATCTCCTTCGAGGTGCGCGGTGGCCTGCTCATCCGGCAGATCCACCACTGGGCCGCGCTGATCTTCCTGGCCGGCATGTTCGTGCACATGATGCGCGTGTTCTTCACCGGCGCGTTCCGCAAGCCGCGTGAGGTCAACTGGCTGTTCGGCTTCCTGCTGTTCGTCCTGGGCATGTTCACCGGCTTCACCGGCTACTCGCTCCCGGACGACCTGCTCTCCGGCACCGGTGTCCGCTTCATGGAGGGCGCGATCCTGTCCGTGCCGATCGTCGGCACGTACCTGTCGTTCTTCCTCTTCGGCGGGGAGTTCCCCGGCCACGACTTCGTGGCGCGGTTCTACTCGGTGCACATCCTGCTGCTGCCGGGCATCATGCTGGGCCTGCTGGTGGCCCACCTGATCCTGGTCTTCTACCACAAGCACACGCAGTTCGCGGGCCCCGGCAAGACCAACACCAACGTGGTCGGCATGCCGCTGCTGCCGGTCTACATGGCCAAGGCCGGAGGCTTCTTCTTCCTGGTCTTCGGTGTCATCGCGGCCATCGCGGCGATCGCGCAGATCAACCCGATCTGGGCCATCGGCCCCTACCGCCCGGACCAGGTCTCCACCGGCGCCCAGCCGGACTGGTACATGGGCTTCTCCGAGGGCCTGATCCGCACGATGCCCGGCTGGGAGATCAACTTCTGGGGCCACACGCTCGTGCTGGGCGTGTTCGTCCCGCTGGTGATCTTCCCGCTGGTCCTGGTGGCCATCGCGGTCTACCCGTTCATCGAGGCCTGGGTCACCGGCGACAAGCGCGAGCACCACATCCTGGACCGCCCGCGCAACGCCCCGACCCGCACCGCCTTCGGCGCGGCCTGGATCGCCTGGTACTTCGTGCTGCTGATCGGCGGCGGCAACGACCTGTGGGCCACCCACTTCCACCTGTCGATCAACGCGATCACCTGGTTCGTACGGATCTCCTTCTTCGTCGTACCGGTCCTCACGTTCATCGTCACCAAGCGGATCTGCCTCGGCCTCCAGCGCCGGGACAAGGACAAGGTGCTGCACGGCCGCGAGTCGGGCATCATCAAGCGCCTGCCGCACGGTGAGTTCATCGAGGTCCACGAGCCGCTCAGCCAGGAGCAGCTCTACACCCTCACGGCGCACGAGCAGTACAAGCCGGCCGAGATCGGCCCGACCGTCGACGAGAACGGCGTCGAGCGCAAGGTCAAGGGCTCGGAGAAGCTGCGCGCCAAGCTCAGCAACGCGTACTACGGCGAGGACGCACAGATCCCCAAGCCGACCGTCGAGGAGTACCGGGAGATCACGAGCGGCCACGGCCACTGATCACTGACCGCTGAGTGTCGCCACGCCACAGCAGGAAGGGCCCCGTCCGAACCCCGGACGGGGCCCTTCCTGCTGCCCCGGGCTGGATAGGGTGGAGACATCCGAGACCCGCGTCCCGCAGTGCGGGACACCCACCCAGGAGCGGCTTATGAGCGCTGTGACCCCCGCTGGAGGCGACACCGCGGCGGGCCGTTCCTGGCCCGCCGTGCTGAACGGACTGCTGGAGGGCCGCGACCAGAGCGCGGACGACACCGCCTGGGCGATGGACCGGATCATGCGCGGGGAGGCCACCGACGCCCAGATCGCCGCCTTCGCGGTGGCACTGCGCGCCAAGGGCGAGACGGTCCAGGAGATCACCGGCCTGGTCCGCGCGATGTACGAGCACGCGAACGTCATCGAGGTGCCCGGCGCCACCGTCGACATCGTCGGCACCGGCGGCGACGGCGCCAAGACGGTGAACATCTCCACCATGTCGTCGATCGTCGTGGCCGGCACCGGCGCCAGGGTCGTCAAGCACGGCAACCGCGCCGCGTCGTCCGCCTCCGGCGCCTCCGACGTCCTGGAGAAGCTCGGCGTCAACCTGAACCTGCCGGTGGAGCGGGTGGCCGCGGTGGCCGAGGAGGCCGGCATCACCTTCTGCTTCGCGGTGAAGTTCCATCCGGCGCTGCGCCATGTGGCCGCCGCCCGCGGCCAGTTGGGCATCCGCACCACCTTCAACGTACTCGGCCCGCTCACCAACCCGGCCCGGGTGCGGGCGCAGGCGGTGGGCGTCGCCGACCCGCGCATGGCGCCGATCGTGGCCGGCGTCTTCGCCGAACGCGGCAACTCCTCCCTGGTCTTCCGGGGTGACGACGGGCTCGACGAGCTGACGACCACGTCCACGTCACGGGTGTGGACCGTGCGGGACGGCAAGGTGACCGAGGAGAGCTTCGACCCGCGCGACGTGGGCATCGAGCTGGTGCCCGTGGAGGCCCTGCGGGGCGCCGACGCCTCGTACAACGCGGAGGTCGCCCTGCGGGTGCTGGACGGCGAGCGGGGCCCCGTGCGGGACGCCGTCCTGCTCAACTCCGCGGCCGCCCTGGTGGCCCTGGAGCCGGGCCCCGGGACGCTCGTGGAGCGGATCCGGGCCGGGATGGAGCGCGCCGCGGAGTCGATCGACTCGGGGGCCGCCCGGCGGACCCTGGACCGCTGGGTCGCGGCCAGCAACGCCTGAGCCCTCCCGGCGCGTACGGTGCGACGCGGGGCGGGGTCCACGATCCGGACTCCGCCTTGCGCACCGAAGATCGTGTGGCAGGATACGGAACCAGGTCATGAGCGACAGCCATTCGGCCCCGGCCGGCTGTCCGGCAACCCTCCGTCCGTGGCGGGGTGCCCCGGGTGAGGACCAGGTCGCAGGCAGCGAGGTCTGCGGCAAGCGCGGACCCCTCGCGAAACCAGGGGTCCTGGTCGTCGAGGAGCCTTCCGTGAGCAAGCGAATGCGTTAGGGCCGCAGAGCCCCCCTCCGCGTTTCCCTTTCCCCTTCACCCTTCACGCTTCGGCCTTCGCCGTCCTCCCGCGCCGAGCCGTACCCGCCGTACGGGTGCTCGCGCGGTGACGCCGGCCTGCCCCACGGGAGTTCAGCATGTCCGTTTCCACCGTCGCCGCCTGCCGTACCACCCACGCCCCGCTGCCCGTCCTCGGACGGGACGTCACCGTGCCGCTCGTGACCGGCGGCGAGGTCACCTACGCCGCGCTCGACTACGCCGCCAGCGCCCCCGCGCTGCAGCGCGTCTGGGACGACGTGGCGGCGTACGCGCCGTACTACGGCAGCGTCCACCGCGGCGCCGGCCACCTCTCCCAGCTGTCCACCGACCTGTTCGAGAACGCCCGGGCGACGGTCGCGGAGTTCCTCGGCTGCCGCGCCGGGGACCAGGTGGTCTTCACCCGGTCCACCACCGACTCCCTCAACCTGCTCGCCCACGCCCTCCCGGCCGGCTGCCAGGTGTTCGTCTTCGAGACCGAGCACCACGCCGCCCTGCTGCCGTGGCAGGGCGCGCACGTCACCTGCCTCGACGCCCCGCGCTCCCCGCGCCAGGCGGTGCGGGCCCTGGAGCGGGCTCTGGCCGGCCGCGACCCCCACGCCCCGGCCCTGGTCTGCGTCACCGGCGCCTCCAACGTCACCGGCGAGCTGTGGCCGGTGCGCGAACTGGCCGCCGCCGCCCACGCGCACGGCGCCCGCATCGTGCTGGACGCGGCCCAGCTGGCCCCGCACCACCCGGTGAGCGTGCGCGACCTGGACGTCGACTGGGTCGCCTTCTCCGGCCACAAGCTGTACGCCCCCTTCGGCTCCGGCGTCCTGGCCGGCCGCCCCGACTGGCTGCGCGAGGCCGAGCCGTATCTCGCGGGCGGCGGCGCCAGCCGCCGGGTCACCCGGCGCGCCGACGGGGGAGTGGACGTGGAGTGGCACGAGGGCGCCGCGCGCCACGAGGCCGGCTCCCCGAACGTGATCGGCGCCCACGCCATCGCCTCCGCGTGCAGGGCGCTGACCGAGGCCGGGTTCGACACCCTGGTGGCACGCGAGCGGCAGCTGGTCCGCGCGGTGCGGGAGGGCCTGGCCGGCGTGCCCGGGGTGAAGGTGCTCTCCCTGTTCGGCGACGACGCCCCGCGGGTCGGCGTGATCTCCTTCGTGGTGGAGGGCTGGAACAGCTCCCACTTCGCCGCCGCGCTGTCGGCCGAGTACGGCATCGGCGTCCGGGACGGCCTGTTCTGCGCCCACCCCCTGGTGCGCACCCTGCTGGGCGCCGGCCCGCGCGAGGCGGGCGAGTGCGGCGCGCCCGGGGACGCGCCGTCGGGCGGCTCCCTCGACGCCGTCCGCGTCAGCTTCGGGGCCGGCACCCCCGACGAGCACATCGAGCGCTTCCTGGGGGCGGTGCGGGAACTGGTCCGGTACGGCGCGAAGTGGCGCTACCGCACCCAGGACGGCCGCTGCGTGCCGGCCGTGTGACCGGGGCCGGCAACGGAGCCGGTGAGGCCCCCCACGGAGCCGGTGAGGCCCCGCGGAGGCGGTGAGGCCCCGCGGAGGCGGTGAGGCCCCCCACGGAGCCGGTGAGGCCCTGCGGAGGCGGTGAGGCCCCGCGGAGGCGGTGTCCGCCCGGACGGCCGGGCCCGGTGTCAGGAGTCCAGGCCGATGGCGAACGCCGCCTCCAGGTCGTGCTGCGAGTAGGTGCGGAAGGCCACGTGGGTGTCCGTGCCCAGCACGCCGGGGATCTTGCTGATCCGGCCGGGGATGACCTCCGCGAGGTCCTCGTGCTGTCGCACCCGGACCATGGCGATCAGGTCGTAGGTCCCCGTCACGGAGAAGACCTCACTGACGCTGTCCAGCGAGGCGATCTGCTCGGCGATCTCGGGGATCCGGTCCACGCTGGTCTTGATGAGCACGATCGCGGTGATCACGGCTGGTTCTCTCCCTCGGGGGCCGGAGCAGGGGTGACCCTCACTCTAGTCCCGCCGCCGAACCGCACCCACGCGTAGGCGAAGCCCAGGCCGAAGCCCACCACATGGGCGAGGTAGGCCACGCCCGGCCCCTGGGCCGCGCGGCCGGCGGCCAGCCACTGCAGCACCGCCCAGAAGGGCAGCACCACCCAGGCGGGAAAGCGCAGCGGCAGGAAGAACAGGAACGGGAAGAGACTGGTCACCCGGGCCCGGGGGAACAGGTACAGGAACGCGCCGAGGACCGCCGAGATCGCCCCCGAGGCACCCACCAGGGTCTGCTCCGACGTGGCGTGGGCGGCGGCGTACCCCAGCAGGGCGAGGTAGCCGCAGCCGACGTAGAACAGCGTGAACCGCACGCGGCCCATGCGCCTCTCGGTCATCGCCCCGAAGACGTGGAGGAAGAGCATGTTGCCGAACAGATGCACCCAGCTGCCGTGCACGAACAGGGCCGTCACCGGGGTGAGGGCGGCCCGCGGGGCGCCGGTGAACAGGTCGGCGGGGATCACGCCCCAGCGGCGGAAGTAGGCCCGCTGGGCGAGCAGCAGCCGGCCGCCGGTGCCGTGACCCGGGTCCAGCCCCGACGCCGGTCCGGCCACGAAGACCAGACAGCACAGGACGATCAGGGCACACGTCACCGGCGCCGGCACGGTCAGCACCGCCCGCGCCGCCCGCACCGCCCTTGTCGCCGCCCTCGCGCGGCCCCGGTCGCCGATCATGTGCACAGAGCATGGCGTAACGGGGCGCACCAGCACAGACCGCCTCGCCGCCGTGGACACCCGGGCGGCGAGTCGCCGCCAGGCCGTAGGGTTACGAGCCACACGCCCAGGGAAGCTGGCGCGTCACGGAGACTAGAAGGAAAGCGAACACTCACGATGACGGTTCCCCTGCCGACCGCCACGACGCGGTGGCGCTGCACCCTCTGCGGCAACCTCACCCGCTTCGACGTGACGCGCTCGTCGAAGGTCGTCGAGTACGTCCACCTCGACCTGGCCGGAGAGCCCAAGGTGGAGGAGCGCGAGGTGGTCAATGAGACCATCGAGTCGGTGCGCTGCCGCTGGTGCAACGCCGTGGACCAGGTGGAACTCGTGGACAGGCCGGGCGCCGGCTCCTGAGCGGAGGCGGCCGGCACGGGTGGCCCCCCGAGGGGCCGCGTAGGCATTGGGGTGACGGATGGCGCAGACACAAGGCGGGGAGCCGGCCGACGGCGCCGCTGAGGTGCTCGACCGTCCGCTGCCCGACGGGGTGCGCCGGCGGATCGTGCAGATCGTCTCGGACGCCTTCGGCGCGCTGACGGTCGCCGAGCTGCCGGCGCAGCTGCGGCAGTACGCCCGGTTCGCGCCCAACCGCCGCGCGAAGTTCGCCGGCAACGCGATGGCGTCCGCGCTGGAGACCGACCCGCTCTTCCGGCAGCGCGTCGGGGAGAAGTTCAGAGAGACCCAGCCGGAGCTGTCCGGCGCCCTCGACTCCGGCTCGCCGCCCCCGGCCGCGGACCCGCTCGACGTGGCGGCCGCGGCCTATGTTCTGCGCCCGGCGGGCTGGGTCAAGCTGGTCACCGCGGCCGGCGAGGAGGCCCAGCGGGCGCACGCCGAACGCGTCGGCGAGGAGAGCCGCGCGGAGCTGGAGCGGCTGCGCGCGGAGCTCGCCGCCGCCCGCGACCAGACGCGCGCCGAGACCGAGCGGCTGCGCGCCGAGCTGGACGCGGCGAAGAAGGAGTCCGAGGCGCTGCACCGCAAACTGCGCGCGGCGCTCAGCGACGTCCGGCGCGGCGAGGCCGCGCTGCGCAAGGTGCGCGACGAGATCGAGGCGGTGCGCGCCGAGGGCCAGGCGCAGACGTCGGCCGCGGAGAGCGAGAGCCGCCGGCTCAGGGCGCGGCTGGCCGAGGCGGAGTCGGCCCTGGAGGCCACCCGCAGAGCGGCCCGTGAGGGGCGCAGCGTGGAGGACATGCGGGTACGGCTGCTGCTGGACACCGTGCTCGACGCGGCCCAGGGGCTGCGCCGGGAACTCGCCCTGCCGCCGGTGTCGGTACGGCCCGCCGAGACCGTCGACGCGGTGGAGCCGGGACGGATGACGCCGAAGGACATCGCCGCCCGGGCGCTGTCCGAGCACGACCCGGCGATCCTCGACCAGTTGCTCGCGCTGCCGCAGGCCCATCTGGTCGTCGACGGCTACAACGTCACCAAGACCGGCTATCCGCAGATGCCGCTGGAGAAGCAGCGGCTGCGGTTGCTCGGGCAGCTCTCGCAGCTCGCCGCGCAGACCGGCGCCGAGGTCACCTGTGTCTTCGACGGCGCCGAGCTGGCCGCGCCGGTGCTGCTCGCGCCGCCGCGCGGGGTGCGGGTGCTGTTCTCCAAGCCGGGCGTCACCGCCGACGAGCTGATCCGCCAGCTGGTGCGCGCCGAGCCGCCCGGCCGGCCGGTCATCGTCGCCTCCACCGACCGCGAGGTGGCCGACGGGATCGCGAAGGCGGGGGCGCGGCCGGTGGCTTCGGCGGTGCTGCTGAAGCGTCTGTCCCGCGGCTGACGGCGGCGCGCGGAACCGCCCGCCGCCGGGGCGGCGCCGCGAACCGTGCTTCCTTTTCCACGCCGTAAATCGGGCAAACGGCATTCAGCGCCGCAATCCCAACGTAGAGGTTTAATGCCCGAATTGGCGGGATCGTCACGGCACCCAGCGTCAACCTCACTTCACCCCTTGTGAGTTGAGTGCAAAGAATGCATTGCGTGATGGGATTTTTTGGTGTGAGGATTTGAACTCATCACGATGAGGTCACTAAGGTCAGGCGTCGAACCTCCGAGCGGGTGATCACTCAGAAGAAGGAGCTCGCTTCCGTGGCGTCCCACCGTCGACCCAAGCAGCCGAGTCGCGCACGTGTGACCGTGCTCACCACCGCAGCGGCTGCCGCCGTGGCCATCAGCGCCCAGGCGGCCAACGCCGCCCCGAGCGCGAAGCCGAGCAAGAACGAGGTCAAGTCAAAGGTCGACGCACTCTACGAGCAGGCGGAGCAGGCCACCGAGAAGTACAACGGGGCCAAGGAGAAGCAGGAGAAGCTCCAGAAGGAGATCTCCGGCATCCAGGACAACGTGGCCCGCGGCCAGCAGGAGCTGAACAAGCTGCGCGACAGCCTCGGTTCGCTCGCGGCCGGCCAGTACCGCTCGGGCGGCCTCGACCCCTCGCTCCAGCTCTTCCTGTCCGCCGACCCGGACGACTACCTCGACAAGGCCTCCACGCTCGACCAGTTGAGCGGCCAGCAGGTCGACGCGCTGAAGAAGATCCAGGACAAACAGCGCGAACTCGCCCAGGAGCGGGCGGAAGCCACCGAGAAGCTGGAGGACCTCGCCTCCACCCGCACCGAGCTGGGCAAGAAGAAGAAGGAAGTCCAGAGCAAGCTCGCCGAGGCGCAGAAGCTCCTCAACTCCCTGACGGCCAAGGAGAAGGCGGCGCTCGCCGCCGAGCAGAGCCGGGCCAGCCGCGCCAGCGAGCGCAGCGTGATCAACAGCAACACCCCGGCCGCGTCCGGCCGGGCGGGCGCCGCCTTCTCCGCCGCCCAGAGCAAGATCGGCTCGCCGTACGTCTACGGCGCCACCGGCCCCTCCTCCTTCGACTGCTCGGGCCTGACCTCCTGGGCCTACGCCCAGGCCGGGGTGTCCATCCCGCGCACCTCCCAGGCCCAGGCCAACGCCGGCACCCGCATCTACTCGCAGAGCCAGCTCCAGGTCGGCGACCTGGTCCTGTTCTACGGCGACCTGCACCACGTCGGCCTGTACGCGGGCAACGGCCAGGTGCTGCACGCCCCGCGCACCGGCACCGTCGTGCGCTACGAGTCGATCAGCAACATGCCGTTCCAGTTCGGCGTCCGCATCTGACGACCGCGAGCCGTCCCGCGACCTCCCGCCGGCCCGCGTCCGCGACCTCCCGCGGACCGGCGCCCGGGACCCTCGCGGATCAAGGTTCCGTGCCGCCCGAACGGGCGAATCACGAGAATCCGCGCTGACCCCGCGCCCCGCCGATGACCTGCGTCAGAGGCGGGGCGCCGCGCTGTGTGCCCCCGAGTGCGCCCCCGTGGCTCTTTGGCCGCGGCGTGCCCGCGCGGCTACTGTCTGGCGCGTTTCCCCCCACGGCCGGGGCGCGTCCGCGTCCCGGCGCGGGGGGATCGACGTGTCCGCCAGTGGAGGGAGTACGGCTTCCCGTGGGGTCCCATCGCCGCCTTGCACCGTCCGGCCTCGACCGGGGCGCCGGCGCCGCGTTCGGCGTCCTGTCCGCCGCGGCGGCGGCCGTCGCCGCCGTACCGGTCACCACCGCCGTCGCCGCCCCGCACGGCGACACCCGCGCCGAGGTGGACCGCCTCTACCAGGAGGCCGAGAAGGCGACCGAGGCCTACGACAAGGCCGGTGAGCGCGCCGGTGAGCTGCGCCGCCGGGTGCGGGACTCCCAGGACCGCATCGCCCGGCACCAGCTGCGGGTCAACACCCTGAGGGAGTCGCTCGGTTCGCTGGCCGGGGCCCAGTACCGCTCCGGCGGCCTCGACCCCTCCCTGGCGCTGCTGTTCGCCCGCGACCCGGCGGACTACCTCGAGCGGGCGATGGCGCTGGACCGGATCGGCGCCCAGCAGGCCGGCGAGCTGAGGGACCTGCGGCGGGCCGTCCGCGAACTGGCCCAGGAGCGGGCCGAGGCCACCCGCGCCCTCACCGAGCTGAGAAGGACCCACGGGTCCGTCGCCGCCCACAAGCGCACCGTGGAGCAGAAGCTGGCCCGCGCGCGGCGGCTGCTCAACTCCCTGTCCCCGGCCGAGCGCGCCGCCTACGCCCGGGCCTCCCGCACCGGCCGCGACGACTTCCTGTACGGCCTCGACGACGGCCCGGCCGCCTCGGGGCGTGCCGCCGCCGCGGTGGCCGCCGCCCGCTCCGCCCTCGGCCGCCCCTACGTCTGGGGCGCCAACGGCCCCTCCGGGTTCGACTGTTCCGGCCTGACGCAGTGGGCGTACCGGCAGGCGGGCGTGCACCTGCCGCGCACCTCGCAGGAGCAGCGGTACGCCGGCCGGCGCATCCCACTGTCCCAGGCCCGGCCCGGCGACCTCGTCGCCTACCGCTCCGACGCCGGCCACATCGCCATGTACGCGGGCCACGGCCGGGTGATCCACGCGCCCTATCCGGGCGCCCCCGTGCGCTACGACCCGGTGAACATGATGCCGATCTCGTCGGTCACCAGGGTCTGACGTCCGCCCCCGCCCCGCCGTACGATCGGGAAATGGCTGGTCGAAGGCGGACATCGGGGCCCGCGGTGCTCGCGGCGGGCCTGCTGCTGTCCTCCCTGGTGTCGTGCGGCGGGCCGTCGGCGTCCGACCTCGCGCGGGAGCAGGTGCAGCGGCTGCTGGACCGGCGGGCGGCGGCCGTCCTGCACCACGACCCCGCGGCCTACGCCGCCACCGGCGCCCGCGCGCCCTACGCGAACCTCAAGGCCGTGCCGTTCACCACCTGGTCCTACCGCCTGACCGCGCTGCGCCGCAGCGGGAGCCGGGCCACCGCCGAGGCCGACCTGCGCTACCGGGTGACCGGCTACGACCGGGCGCCCGTCACCGCCGGACGCACCCTGACGCTGTCCACCGGCCCCGACGGGAAGTGGCGGGTCGACTCCGAGCGGCCCCGGGCGAAGGCCGCCCAGCAGCTGTGGGACCAGGGCGCGGTCTCGGTCGTCCGGGGACGGCGCAGCCTCGTCCTCGGGGTGGGGCAGGACGACGCGGCCCTGCGCGGCTACGCCGGCCTCGCCGACCGCGCGGTGCCCGCCGTCTCGCGGGCCTGGGGCACGGACTGGAGCCGGCACGTCGTCGTCCTGGTCCCCGGCTCCCTGGAGCAGATGGCCGCGCTGCTCGGCTCGCCCGCCTCCAGCTACCGGGGGATCGCCGCCGTCACCACGGGCGAGGCCGGAGGCTCCGGACGGGCGCCCGCGGACCGGGTCGTCCTCAACCCCGACGCCTACGGCATGCTCGGCTCGCTGGGCAGGCAGGTCGTCCTCACCCACGAGACCACGCACGTCGCCACCCGCGCCCACACCAACGCGGCCACCCCCCTGTGGCTGTCCGAGGGGTACGCCGACTGGGTCGGCTACCGGGACACCGGGCGCACACCGCAGGACGCCGCGCCCGAGCTCCAGCGCGCCGTCGGCGACGGCGAGGTGCCCGGCGCGCTGCCGGCCGACCGGGACTTCGGCTTCGCCGGGGACGCGACCCGGCTGGCGCGGGCCTACGAGGGCGGCTGGATGGCCTGCCGGATGATCGCCGACAAGTGGGGCGAGGACCGGCTGGACGACTTCTACCGGGCCGTCGGCCGCCACCGCTCACGCTCGGGCGCGGTCGAGGACGCCCTGCGCGACGAGTTCGGCACGACCCTGGAGGACTTCACCGCGCAGTGGCGCGAGTACCTCACCGCCCACCTCGGCTGACGGACTGCCGCGGGCGGGGGCGGTCGCCGGGGCGCGGTGGGCCGGCGGACTCCCGAGGGCGGAGGTGGTCGCCGGGGCGCGGTGGGCCGGCGGACCGCGGGGCGCGCTTGGCTGTCGGGGCGGGGTCGGTCGTCAGGGCGTGGTGGGCTGTCGGGGGCGGGTGGTCCGGTCCGGGGCCGGGGCGTCGGCGCGGCGGGGGACCGTGCCGCGCCACAGCTCCCGGCCCGCGGCCGCGCAGGCGGCCACGAGCAGCCCGTTGCGCAGGAACAGCAGGGTGAGGCCCAGCGCGTCGCTCACCACCACGTCCGCGAAGAACACCGGGAACTCCAGCACCGTCACGAGGGCCGCCGCCAGGACCAGCCCGGCCGGCCGCCGCATCCGGCCGTCGCGGAAGGACAGGCACACCGCGCCGAGACCCACCAGCCACACCAGGTACTGCGGGCTGAGCACCCGGCTGGTCACCGTGAACAGCAGCACCGCCGTGAACGCGGCGTCCGCCGGCGTGTGCGGCCCGTGGTCTTGGGCCCGCACCCGCCACAGCAGCAGCCAGCCCAGGGCGACCCCGGTCAGCACCGGCGCGGCCGCGGTGACCACGCCGACGTACGGGCCGAGGAACTCCATCGAGCCGTAGTTGAGCAGCACCTGGCCGCTCCAGCCGAAGTGCCGGGCCACATGGAGGACGAGCGCGGCCGGCGACTCCACCTCGGTGCCCCGGTCGCGCTGGGCGGTCAGGAACGACAGCGCGCCGGGCACGGCGAGGGCGCACACCGAGAGCCCGGCGGCCGCGGTCGCCGCCGCCGCGGTCCACGCCCGGCGCCCGGCCGCGCCCCGCACGCCCGTCAGCAGCAGCACCGGCCACACCTTCAGCAGCGCCCCGAAGGCGGCCAGCGCGCCCAGCGCACGCGGGCGCCGTTCCCCGGCGAGCAGCGCGGCGACGGCCACCGCGGTCACCATCACGTCGTAGCGGGCGTAGAGGGTCGGGCCGAGCAGGACCGCGCCCGCCGTCCACGCCCAGGCGCCCGCCGGTGAGCGGCCGGGCCGCCGGGCCGCGCGCAGCAGCAGGCACAGCACCGCGAGATCGGCCAGCGCGGCCAGGGCGAAGAAGGCCGTGGCGTAGCCGAGGAAGGGCAGCGCGGCGGGGGAGAGGACGGCGAGCGCGGCGGCGGGCGGGTACTGCCAGGTCACGTCGCCGGCCGGGAAGGCGCCCTGCCGCAGCACCTCGTACCAGCCCCGGTAGATCACCGACACGTCGCCGGTGACGTCCTGGCCGGGGAAGTCGAGCACCCCGAGCACGAAGAGCAGCAGCACCGTCCGGGTCGCGGCCCACACCGCGAGCACCCGCGCCGTCCCGGCCGCCGGCACCCGCCCCGTCCCGGCCGCCGGCACCCGCGCCGTCCGGGCCCGGGCCCAGGCCGCGAGCAGCCCGGCCGGGCCCCGTGTCCCGCGCGCCGCCTCGTGCACCTCGGCCCCTGTCCGTCCGCGTCCCGGGCCCGCCGCGGCCCGGCCCTGGCCCCGGCCCCGTGGCCGGTCCCGCCGGGCCCTCCCATCATGGCCCCGCGGCCGGTGCGCGGGCCACGAGGCACGGCCGTGGCGGGCCGCACGGCGCCGTTGGATAGGGTCGGCGGCGATGCACAAGACGCTGATCGTCACCAACGACTTCCCGCCCCGCCCGGGCGGCATCCAGGCGTTCCTGCACAACATGGCGCTGCGCCTGGACCCGGAGCGGCTGGTCGTCTACGCCTCCACGTGGAAGCGCGGCCGGGAGGGCGCGCGGGCCACGGCCGCCTTCGACGCCGAGCAGCCCTTCACCGTGGTCCGCGACCGTACGACGATGCTGCTGCCCACACCCCGGGTCACCCGGCGCGCGGCCGGGCTGCTGCGCGAGCACGGCTGCACCTCGGTGTGGTTCGGGGCGGCGGCCCCGCTCGGCCTGATGGCGCCGGCGCTGCGCCGGGCGGGCGCCGAGCGGCTGGTCGCCACCACCCACGGGCACGAGGCCGGCTGGGCGCAGCTGCCCGCGGCGCGCACGCTGCTGCGCCGCATCGGCGACTCCACGGACACCCTCACCTACCTCGGCGAGTACACCCGCTCCCGGATCGCCGCCGCGCTCACGCCCGGGGCGGCGGCGCGGATGGTGCAGCTGCCGCCGGGAGTGGACGAGAAGACCTTCCACCCCGCCTCCGGCGGGGACGAGGTACGGGCCCGGCTCGGCCTCACCGACCGGCCGGTCGTGGTGTGCGTCTCCCGGCTGGTGCGGCGCAAGGGACAGGACACCCTGATCCGGGCCATGCCGCGGATCCTGGCCGCCGAGCCGGACACGGTGCTGCTGATCGTCGGCGGCGGGCCGTACGAACGGGACCTCCGGCGGCTGGCGGCCGCGACCGGGGTCGGGCACTCGGTGCGGTTCACCGGCGCCGTCCCCTGGTCCGAGCTGCCCGCCCACTACGGCGCCGGCGACGTCTTCGCGATGCCGTGCCGCACCCGGCGCGGCGGCCTGGACGTCGAGGGCCTCGGCATCGTCTACCTGGAGGCCTCGGCCACCGGGCTGCCCGTCGTCGCCGGGGACTCCGGCGGCGCGCCCGACGCCGTGCTCGACGGAGAGACCGGCTGGGTCGTGCGCGGCGGCTCTCCCGAGGAGACCGCCGACCGCGTGGTGACCCTGCTTCAGGACGCCGCGCTGCGCCGCCGCATGGGTGAGCGGGGGCGGCAGTGGGTGGAGGAGAAGTGGCGCTGGGACCTCCTGGCGGACCGACTCCGCGACTTGCTGTAGCCGGCTCGGGGGCAGGCCGGGCCCGCGGCCTGTTGCACCCGCCCCGTGGGCGGATTGGCTCCATGGCCTGCGTGTGTGCGCCCGGGGGCCGGCCCGGGCGGCCTGTTCTTGTCCGCCCGGGCGGCGGATCGGCCCCGTGGCTGCCGTAGCCCGTGCCGGGCGGGGGCCGGCTCCCCGGCCGCCCGCCGTGCGCCCCGGGGCGGGCCGGGGAGTGGGACGGCCGCTCAGCGGCGGCGTCCCGGACCCCGGCCGGGCCTGACCTGGGGGCGCCGCCTCCGTGCGCCCTCACGCGCGATGGCGGGTCCCCCCAGGAGGACCCGCCATCGCACACGCCCCGCGCGGGGCGGCTACTTCGCGTAGAGCGCCTCGATCTCGTCCGCGAAGTCCTTCGCCACCACGTTGCGCTTGAGCTTCAGCGACGGCGTCAGATGGCCGGACTCCTCCGTGAACTGGGAGGCCAGGACGCGGAACTTGCGCACCGACTCCGCCTTCGACACCGCGGCGTTGCCGTCGTCGACCGCGTCCTGGATCGCCGCGAGCAGATCCGGGTCGTCGCGCAGCGAGGCCGCCGTGGAGCCCGCGGGCTTGCCGTGCTCGGCGCACCAGCGGGCCAGGAACTCCTCGTCCAGGGTGACCAGCGCGCCCACGAACGGCCGCCCGTCGCCCACCACCATGCACTCCGCGACCAGCGCGTGCGCCCGGATGCGGTCCTCGATCACCGCGGGGGCGACGTTCTTGCCGCCGGCCGTCACGATGATCTCCTTCTTGCGCCCGGTGATCCGCAGATAGCCGTCCTCGTCGAGGGTGCCGATGTCACCGGTGTGGAACCACCCGTCGGCCAGCGCCTCGCGCGTAGCGCCCGGGTTGTTCCAGTACTCCTTGAACAGGTGCTCGCCGTGCAGCAGCACCTCGCCGTCGTCGGCGATGCGGATCACCGAGCCGGGCAGCGGCTGCCCGACCGTGCCGATCTTCTGCCGGTCCCACGGGTTGAACGCCGTCGCGGCACAGGACTCGGTCAGGCCGTAGCCCTCCAGCACCGTGAAGCCGATCCCGCGGAAGAAGTGCCCGAGGCGCTCGCCGAGCGGCGCCCCGCCGGAGATGGCGTACTCGCCGCGCCCGCCGAGGACCGCGCGCAGCTTGCTGTAGACCAGCCGGTCGAAGACCTTGTGCTTGATCCTCAGGCCCATCGGGACACCGGAGGGCGCGTCCAGCGCCTTGCTGTACGCGATCGCCGTGTCCGCGGCCTTGTCGAAGATCTTTCCCTTGCCGTCCGCCTGCGCCTTGGCCCGCGCCGAGTTGTAGACCTTCTCGAAGACCCGCGGCACGCCGAGGACCAGCGTCGGCCGGAACGCGGCGAGCTCGTCGGTGAGGTTCTTGATGTCCGGGACGCAGCCCAGCTTGATCGGCGCCATCATCGGGGCGATCTGCACGAGCCGGCCGAAGACGTGCGCGAGCGGCAGGAAGAGCAGGACCGAGCACTCGCCGGTGCGGAAGAGCGGGCGCAGCCGCTCGACGATGTTGCCGCACTCGGCGAAGAAGCTGCGGTGGGTGAGCACACAGCCCTTGGGCCGGCCGGTGGTGCCGGAGGTGTAGACGATGGTGGCCGGATCGTCGGCCTTCGCCAGCGAGCTGCGCTCCTCCACGGCCTCGTCGCTGATGCCCTGTCCGAGGCGCCCGAGCTCCGCCACCCCGCCGGCCTCGATCTGCCAGACGTTCTTCAGCGCGGGCAGGGTGGCGCGCACCGACTCGACCGCGGCGGCGTGGTTGTCCAGTTCCACGACGCAGGCGGTGGCGCCGGAGTCGCTGAGAATCCACTGCACCTGTTCCGGCGAGCTGGTCTCGTACACCGGCACGGTGATCGCGCCGGCGCTCCAGATGGCGAAGTCGAGCAGCGTCCACTCGTACCGCGTGCGGGACATCAGGCCCACCCGGTCGCCGGGCTGGATCCCGGAGGCGATCAGCCCCTTCGCGGCGGCGCGCACCTCCGCCAGGAAGGCGGTCGCGGTGACGTCCCGCCAGGCGCCGTCCACCTTGCGCGCGATGACGGCGACGTCGGGATGCTGCGCGGCGTTTCTGCGGACGATGTCCGTCAGGTTGCCGTCCGCAGGGACCTCGTACAAAGCCGGAAGGCTGAACTCGCGCAAGACTGCTGCTCCTCATAGGGCGCCGGCGCCACGACGTTGTGTGATGCGACGGTGCGGTCCAAGGCTCGGTCAGGTGCTGAGGGCTTCCCCAGGGAACCACGAGGGCTCGGTGGCTGAAATCCAGAGCACGACTGGACTGCCCGGACGTTACCCGCCGGTATGGCTTTTAGGACAGGGGGTCCCGGCGAGATGTTCGCTGGGTCACACGGGTTCTGTGTCCCAGCGCGCACAGTAGTCGACCCACTAACTGACTGGCCAGTAACCGGAGGTTCGGCCGCCACTGTTCACGTATGCCCCACACGCCTACGCTTGATCGACATGGCACCCACACCCGCCCGCGACGGCGGCACCCGCGTCCACGTGGTCAGCGACGTGCACGGCAACGTGCGCGACCTGGCGAGAGCCGGCGAGGGTGCCGACGCGCTGATCTGCCTCGGTGACCTGATCCTTTTCCTCGACTACGCCGACCACTCGCGCGGCATCTTCCCCGACCTGTTCGGCGTGGAGAACGCCGACCGCATCGTCGAGCTGCGCACCGCCCGCCGTTTCGCCGAGGCGCGCGAACTGGGTGCCCGGCTGTGGGCCGGCATCGAGGGCGACCGCGCCCAGGTGATGGAACAGGCCGTCCGCAAGCAGTACGCGGAACTCTTCGCCGCCTTCCCCACCCCGACGTACGCCACCTACGGCAACGTCGACATGCCGCCCCTGTGGAAGGAGTACGCCCGGGAGGGCACCACGGTGCTGGACGGCGAGCGGGTCGAGATCGGCGGCCGGGTCTTCGGCTTCGTCGGCGGCGGCCTGCGCACCCCCATGCGCACGCCCTTCGAGATCGACGACGAGGAGTACGCCGCCAAGATCGAGGCGGTCGGCGAGGTCGACGTGCTGTGCACCCACATCCCGCCCGAGGTCCCCGAGCTCGTCTACGACACCGTCGCCCGCCGCTTCGAACGCGGCAGCCGCGCCCTGCTGGACGCCATCCGCCGCACCCGCCCCCGCTACGCGCTCTTCGGCCATGTCCACCAGCCCCTGGTGCGGCGGATGCGGATCGGGGTCACCGAGTGCGTGAACGTGGGCCACTTCGCCGGCACCGGGCGGCCGTGGGTCCTGCAGTGGTGACCGTGTTCGCCGGCACCGGCCGCCCCTGGGTCCCGCGAGGGTGACCGTTCCGGCCGATCGCGCAGGTGGGGGTGGAGTCCGGCGGCCGGACGCGCGGTAGCCTTCACGCTGCACACACGTGCGCACCACGACCCCTTCCCCCGTGGCTCCCCGGCGAGCCGGGGGAGACCGCGAGACGGCCCGCATCCGGAGGAGCCACGGCGATGGCGGAACACACCAGCTCGAGCATCACGATCGAGGCGGCACCGGCCGACGTCATGGGGGTGATCGCCGACTTCGCGCGCTATCCCGACTGGACCGGCGAGGTGAAGGAGGCGGAGGTCCTCAGGACGGACGACCAGGGCCGTGCCGAGCAGGTCCGCCTCGTCATGGACGCGGGGGCCATCAAGGACGACCAGACCCTCGCCTACACCTGGAGCGGGGACAACGAGGTGTCCTGGACGCTGGTGAAGTCCCAGATGCTGCGGTCGCTGGACGGCTCGTACCTCCTCAAGCCGTCCGGCACGGGGGCGACCGAGGTGACGTACCGGCTGACCGTGGACGTCAAGATCCCCATGCTGGGGATGATCAAGCGCAAGGCGGAGAAGGTCATCATCGACCGGGCTCTGGCGGGGCTGAAGAAGCGGGTGGAGTCCGAACGGTAGGCCTGTCCCGGTCCGCCCCGGGGCCCTGCCCCGGGGCCCCGGCGGAGCTTGGTCCGGGCGGTGCCCGGCCCACACCCGGTCCGGGGCCGGCCTGTGCCGGCCCTGGCACCAGGGAACACCGGCCGGCTTCCGGGGCGCAGCCCCCGCCGGGGGTGCAGGGGCGCAGTCCCGCGTGGGGTCTGGGGCGGAGCCCCGTGGCGGTGCGGTCTTGGCCCAGCGAGTCGGGCGGGTCGGATGGGGCAGAGGGGGGTGCGGGGGGCGCAGCCCCCGCCCGGGGTGCAGGGGGCGCAGCCCCCGCCCGGGGTGCAGGGGCACAGCCCCGCGTGGGGTCCGGGGCGAAGCCCCGTGGCGGCAACTCCTCTGCCCACCGAGTCGGGCGGGTCGGATGGGGCAGAGGGGGGTGCGGGGGG
>NZ_JBJDQT010000012.1:0-190747 GCF_044903565.1 Streptomyces sp. NPDC004065
GCCGATGGTACTGCAGGGGGGACCCTGTGGGAGAGTAGGACACCGCCGAACAATTCTTGAAAAAGGCCCACACCAGAAATGGTGTGGGCCTTTTTCTTTTTGCCGTCACTCGACGTCCACGTCGCCCGGTGGGCATCGCCGCCGTGGGTACTGCCGCCGTGCTCGGAGCCGCCGGCGTGGGCGGCATGCACCGCTGGTGCCGGAGACGGCGAGCACGGGCGAGTCCGAGGCCGGTCGTGGTTGGGAGCACTGCCTGGTTCAGGGTATGATCTATTCCGTTGCCGCGAGGGAAACCTCGAAAGGCGACCGGCCCCTATAGCTCAGTCGGCAGAGCGTCTCCATGGTAAGGAGAAGGTCAACGGTTCGATTCCGTTTGGGGGCTCCGCACGAGAAAGGACCCCGCCCGGTGGGCGGGGTCCTTATCTTTGTCCCAGGATCTTTGTCCTAGGGTGTCCGTCCCATGGCGTCACGGATGCAGTCCCGGCACACGCATCGCCAGGATCGCCATGTCGTCCGACGGCGCGTCCGACGCGAAGCGCTCCACGGCGCGCATGATGCGCGCGGCCACCGCGCCGGCCGTCAGGCCCGTGCAGGTGGTCAGGACGTCCGCGAGACCGTCGTCGCCCAGCATGCGCGTGCCCTCACGGCGCTCGGTGACGCCGTCCGTGACGCACAGCAGCACGTCGCCCAGGTCCAGCGTGACCGTCTGCTCGTACAGCTCCAGGTCCTCCATGACACCGAGCAGCGGCTGCGGTTCGGCCGCGGGCTCGACCGTGCCGTCCTGGCGCAGCCGCAGCGGCAGCGGATGGCCGGCGCACACCACCTTCAGGACCGCGCTGCCGTCCTCCTGCGGCCACAGCTCGCCGTACAGAAGCGTGAGGAAGCGGCTGCGGGCGCCCTCGTCGAGGATCGCGGAGTTGAGGCGCTCCAGCACCGCCGGGCCGCCGAAGCCCTCGCGGGCGAGCAGGCGCAGGGCGTGCCGGGCGAGTCCGGTGACCGCCGCGGCCTCCGGGCCCGTGCCGCACACGTCGCCGATGGCGAAGCCGTAGGCGCCGTCGCGGATCGGGAAGAGGTCGTAGAAGTCGCCGCCGACCTCGTTGCCCTCGCCGGCCGCGCGGTAGATGACCTCGACCTCGACGCCCTCGATCTGCGGCAGTCCCGGCGGCAGCAGGCTGCGCTGGAGGGACTGGCTGATGGCCGTGCGCTCGGAGTAGAGGCGGGCGTTGTCCAGGGCGAGGGCGGCCCGGCGGCTGAGGTCCTCCGCCAGTTCCAGGATCTCCTGGCGGAAGTGCTCGTCGGTGGGCTTGCCCAGGGTCAGCATGCCGATCACGCGGTTGCGGGCGACCAGCGGCAGCACGACGGTCTCGCCGCCGACCGCGGCGGCCGTGGCGAGGGTCGGGCCGATGGTCGTGCCGATCCGGTGGTGCGAGTCGTCGAGCCCGAGGCTGCGCATGGATGTGCGCAGCGCCGCCTGGTGCGCCGCCTCGCCGGGAGCGGACCACACGCGGGCGCCGGGGGTGGGTACCGGGTCCGGCGGCGGGATCTTGGACAGCAGCGACTTGATGCCGTCGATCAGCTCCTCGTCCTCGTGCAGGACGTAGGAGAGGTAGGGCTCGGAGGCCTGGTCGGCGATCGTGTAGACGGCGCACCAGGTGGCCAGGGTGGGGACCGTCATCTGTGCCATCAGGGCGAGGGTCTGGTCCCGGTCCAGGGTGCCGGCCAGCAGGTCGGAGGCCTCCACGAGGAAGCTCAGGGAGCCGCGGCGCAGCCGTTCCAGCTCGCCGAGGCGGGCCGACTCCACGGCGAGGGCGATCCGGTCGGCGGCGAACTGCAGGCGCAGCGCCTCCTCGTTGGAGTACCGGCCGGGCGCCTCCGCGGCGACGCCGAGGGAGCCGGTCAGGCGGCCCTCGACCTTGAGCGGGACGGTGACGACCGAGCGCATGCCGGTGCCGCCCAGCAGGGGGACGGCGCCGGGGACGGCGGCGAGGTCGTCGTGGACGGCCGGCATGCGGGCCGAGCCGTAGCGGCCGGGGCCCGCCTCGACGGGGACCCGGGCGAACCGCTGGCGGGCGGAGGGCAGGCCGGTGGAGGCGCGGACCTCCAGCTCGGTCTCGTCGTCGGTGGCGAGGAGCAGGAAGGCGGCGTCGCCGTCGAGCATGTCGCGGGCGCGCTCCACGGTGCGCTGCAGCAGGCCGTCGAGGTCGTCGGGGGCGGGGGAGCCGATGAACACCTCGAACGCCTCGGTGCCGGTCCCGTCGGCGGCGGTGCCCGTGTCCGTGCCGGTGCTCATGCGCAGGGGCGTCTGGAGCACGGCCCGTTCGTGGTCCCGTACGAGCAGGCACACGGTTGACGGTTCGCCGTCGGTGTCGCGCACCCGCAGGTGGGAGGCGTAGACCGGGATGACCCGGCCGTGGGCGCCGCGGATGCCGTAGCTGCCCTCCCAGCGGGAGAGCTGGAGAGCCTCGGCGATGCCGGTGCCGGTGCCGGGGGTGTGCGGCCAGGCCGCGAGGTCGGTGAGAGGTTTGCCGGTGACCTGCTCGGCGGCGTATCCGAACAGTTCCTCGGCGTCCTCGTTCCAGGCGGTGATGGCGCTGCCGCGGTCGATCTGGACGACGGCGACGCGGACCCGGCCGTCGGCGACCGGGAGGAGGTCGGCGGGCAGGGAGGGGCCGGCGGCGCGGGTGCCGACCGGGCGCTCGGGCAGGTCGAGCTGGAACCAGACGTTCTTGTGGGTGGGCGTGTACTCCACGCCCCAGCGGCCGGCCAGGGCCGCGCACAGCTGGAGTCCGCGGCCGCCCTCGCGGTCGGGGCTGCCCATGGTGACGGCCGCGCTCTGGACGGGGACCTCGCGCTCGGGATAGCGGTCGGAGACCTCGATCCGCACCCCGTCGTCGCTGCGCAGGCACAGGACGTCGGCGGCGGTGCCGGCGTGCACGACGGCGTTGGTGACCAGTTCGCTGGTGAGGACCACCGCGTCGTCGACGATGTCGCCGAAGCCCCACCCCTGGAGGGTGTCGCGGACGAAGGACCGGGCGGTCGCGACGGATCGCCCGAGGGGCTCGAAACTGGCGGCCGCGCGCGCGGTGATCACAGAACTCCTCGTCCGGTTGTCGACGTGCAGGCCTTGGTGGCCGAACGGCTCGCGGCGCTGCTCGGGCAGCCGCGGGCCTCTCGGCCGAGGCTCCGGGGACTGTCCCCCGGGAATCACTCCGGTGGTCATTGTGTGCGGCCGCCCTCCGATGCCCGCTCGTTCCCGTGCCACCGCCCAGGCCGGTCGGACCGGCGTGGCTGGACAGCCGCATGCAAGGTTACTTACCTTCGCCGTCCGTGAGGATGCCGGTCAGCAGTGTTTCCGCCCGGAGGGTGTGCGGACCGTGTGCGAAGCTGCCGAACTGTTATGGCCTGGTTCGGCAGGGGTGAAACACTGGGCAGGCTTCCGGTGAAGGTGCCTGGCGGGCCGAGTGCGTTCTCGGTACGCAGGGCAGCAGCTCTCCGTGTGCCGTCCTCGTGTGGCGTGAATGCGCCGTGCGGAGATACGCACGGTAACCGGAACACCGGTCAGTAGTACGAATGGTAGTGCTGGAAGTACGAAGAGTAATACCGGAGCACGGCGGTAACGGTCGATCCCTGCGGGAGGGACACAGTGGAGTCTGGCGCAGCGACGCGGGGCACGAAGACGCGCGCGAAAGGCGGACGGTCCCTGAGCGGCGAACGCACACCGCGCGGTGGCACCACCGCGGTGGACACGGCCGCGCTGAACCGGCTGCTGGCCGCCCTGCTCGCCATGCGCGACGGCAACTTCCGCAAGCGGCTCACGGTGGCCGGCGACGGCGTGATGTCGGAGATCGCGGCCGTCTTCAACGAGGTGGCCGACCGCAATCTGCACCTGACGGGCGAGCTGGCGCGGGTACGGCGCATGGTGGGCCGTGAGGGCAAGCTCACCGAGCGGCTGGAGACCGGTGCCTGCGAGGGCTCCTGGGCCACCGCGATCGACAACTGCAACGCGCTCGTCGACGATCTCGTACGCCCCGTTTCCGAGGTCGGCCGGGTGCTGTCCGCGGTCGCCGAGGGCGATCTCTCGCCGCGCATGGAGCTGCGCACGCAGGGGCAGGAGGGGGCAGGCCATCCGCTGCGCGGCGAGTTCCTGAAGGTCGGGCGGACGGTCAACAACCTCGTCGACCAGCTGTCCACGTTCACCGACGAGGTCACGCGGGTGGCCAGCGAGGTGGGCACCGAGGGCAAGCTCGGCGGGCAGGCGCGGGTGCGCGGCCTGTCCGGCTCCTGGAAGGACCTCACGGACTCCGTCAACACCATGGCCTCCCGGCTGACGGCGCAGGTGAGGGACATCGCGCTGGTGACCACGGCGGTGGCCAAGGGCGATCTGTCGCGCAAGGTCACCGTGCACGTGGCCGGCGAGATGCTGGAGCTGAAGAACACCGTCAACACGATGGTCGACCAGCTGTCCGCCTTCTCCTCCGAGGTCACGCGGGTGGCCCGCGAGGTGGGCACGGACGGCATCCTCGGCGGCCAGGCGCATGTGCCCGGCGTGGACGGGACGTGGAAGGAACTCACCGATTCGGTGAACCTGATGGCCGGCAATCTGACGGCCCAGGTGCGCGGGATCGCCCAGGTGACCACGGCGGTGGCCAACGGCGACCTGTCGCAGAAGGTGACCGTCCCGGCCCGCGGCGAGGTGGCGCAGCTCGCCGAGACGATCAACCAGATGACCGAGACGCTGCGGATCTTCGCGGACGAGGTCACCCGCGTGGCCAACGAGGTCGGCGCGGAGGGCCGGCTGGGCGGTCAGGCGACCGTGCCCGGGGTCGCGGGCACCTGGAAGGACCTCACCGACTCCGTCAACACGGTGTTCCGGAACCTCACCACTCAGGTGAGGGACATCGCGGCGGTGACGACGGCGGTGGCCAGCGGCGACCTGTCGCAGAAGGTCACCGTCGACGTGGCCGGCGAGATGCTGGAGCTGAAGAACACCGTCAACGGCATGGTGGACCAGCTGTCCGCCTTCGGCGCCGAGGTGACCCGGGTGGCGCGGGAGATCGGCGTCGAGGGCGAGCTCGGCGGCCAGGCGCAGGTGCCGGGCGCGGCGGGCACCTGGAAGGACCTCACCGACTCCGTCAACACCGCGTTCCGCAACCTCACCGGGCAGGTGAGGAACATCGCCCAGGTGACGACGGCGGTGGCCAACGGCGACCTGTCGCAGAAGGTCACCGTGGACGTCTCCGGCGAGATGCTTCAGCTGAAGAACACCGTGAACACCATGGTGGACCAGCTCTCCTCGTTCGCCGACCAGGTGACCCGGATGGCCCGGGACGTGGGCACGGAGGGCCGCCTGGGCGGCCAGGCCCGCGTGGACGGCGTGTCCGGCACCTGGAAGGAACTCACCGACTCCGTCAACTTCATGGCCGGCAACCTCACCTCCCAGGTGCGGCAGATCGCCCAGGTGACGACGGCGGTGGCGCGCGGCGACCTGTCGCAGAAGATCGACGTGGACGCCCGCGGGGAGATCCTCGAGCTGAAGAACACCATCAACACGATGGTCGACCAGCTCTCCGCCTTCGCCGACCAGGTCACCAAGGTGGCCCGCGAGGTGGGCACGGAGGGCCGGCTGGGCGGCCAGGCGCAGGTGCCCGGCGTGGCCGGTGTGTGGCGCGACCTCACCGACTCGGTGAACGGCATGGCCGGCAACCTCACCTCGCAGGTGCGCAACATCGCCCAGGTCGCCACCGCCGTGGCCCGCGGCGACCTCTCGCAGAAGATCACCGTGGACGCCCGCGGGGAGATCCAGGAGCTCAAGAACACCCTGAACACGATGGTCGACCAGCTGTCGTCGTTCGCCCAGGAGGTCACGCGCGTGGCCCGCGAGGTGGGCACCGAGGGCATCCTGGGCGGCCAGGCCGAGGTGCAGGGGGTGGCCGGCACCTGGAAGGACCTCACCCAGTCGGTGAACTTCATGGCGAACAACCTGACCATCCAGGTCCGCAACATCGCCGAGGTCACCACCGCCGTCGCCAAGGGCGACCTGTCCAAGAAGATCACCGTCGACGCCAAGGGCGAGATCCTCGAGCTCGTCACCACCGTCAACACGATGGTCGACCAGCTGTCGAGCTTCGCCGAGCAGGTGACCCGCGTGGCCCGCGAGGTGGGCACCGAGGGCATCCTCGGCGGCCAGGCGCACGTGCCCGGCGTGGTGGGCATCTGGAAGGACCTCAGCGACAACGTCAACCTGATGGCCAACAACCTGACCATGCAGGTGCGCAACATCTCCCAGGTGGCCGCCGCGGTCGCCAACGGCGACCTGACGCGGACGGTGACCATCGAGGCGCGCGGCGAGGTCGCGCAGCTCGCCGACACGTTCAACACCATGGTCAAGACGCTGAGTTCGTTCGCCGACCAGGTCACCAAGGTGGCCCGCGAGGTGGGCACGGACGGCATCCTCGGCGGCCAGGCGTACGTGCCCGGCGTGGCCGGCACCTGGAAGGACCTCACCGAGTCGGTGAACCAGATGGCGTCCAACCTGACCGGCCAGGTCCGCAACATCGCCATGGTCACCACCGCCATCGCCAAGGGCGACCTCACCAAGAAGATCGACATCGACGCGCGCGGGGAGATCCTCGAGCTGAAGACCACCATCAACACGATGGTCGACCAGCTGTCGAGCTTCGCCGAGGAGGTCACGCGCGTGGCCCGCGAGGTGGGCACCGAGGGCCAGCTCGGCGGACAGGCACGCGTACGGGACGTCGACGGCACCTGGCGGGACCTGACCGAGTCCGTGAACGAGATGGCCGGGAACCTGACCCGGCAGGTGCGTGCCATCGCGCGTGTGGCGACCGCGGTGACCCGCGGCGACCTCAACCTGAAGATCGACGTCGACGCGTCCGGCGAGATCCAGGAACTGCAGGACTACATCAACAAGATGATCGCCAACCTGCGCGACACCACGATCGCCAACAAGGAGCAGGACTGGCTCAAGGGCAACCTGGCCCGCATCTCCGCGCTGATGCAGGGCCGCCGGGACCTGGAGGACGTGGCCTCGCTGATCATGAGCGAGCTGACGCCGGTGGTCTCCGCGCAGCACGGCGCCTTCTTCGTCGCCATGCCCCGGGTCGACGACACCGACCCCGCCGCCGACCCGGACGACGCCTACGAGCTGCGGATGCTCGGCTCCTACGGCTACTCCATGGGCTCCATGCCCACCTCGTTCCGGCCGGGTGAGGCGCTGATCGGGACGGCCGCCCAGGAGAAGCGCACCATCCTGGTGGAGAACGCGCCCAGCGGCTATCTCAAGATCTCCTCCGGGCTCGGCGAGGCGCCGCCCGCGCAGGTGATCGTGCTGCCGGTGCTGTTCGAGGGGAAGGTGCTCGGCGTCATCGAGCTGGCCTCCTTCACCCCGTTCACCCAGATCCAGAAGGACTTCCTGAACCAGATCGCGGAGATGATCGCCACCAGCGTCAACACCATCTCCGTCAACACCAAGACCGAGCAGCTGCTGAAGCAGTCCCAGGAGCTGACCGAGCAGCTCCGGCTGCGGTCGGAGGAGCTGGAGCAGCGGCAGAAGGCCCTGCAGGCCTCCAACGCCGAATTGGAGGAGAAGGCCGAGCTGCTGGCCCAGCAGAACCGGGACATCGAGGCGAAGAACTCCGAGATCGAGGAGGCCCGCCAGGTCCTGGAGGAGCGTGCGGAGCAGCTCGCCGTGTCCATGCGCTACCGCAGCGAGTTCCTGGCCAACATGTCGCACGAGCTGCGTACGCCGCTGAACTCCCTGCTGATTCTGGCCA
The DNA here is from genome assembly GCF_044903565.1 of Streptomyces sp. NPDC004065. Classification (NCBI taxonomy): domain Bacteria; kingdom Bacillati; phylum Actinomycetota; class Actinomycetes; order Kitasatosporales; family Streptomycetaceae; genus Streptomyces; species Streptomyces sp. NPDC004065. Next base: position 7,794 of record NZ_JBJDQT010000012.1, read on the forward strand.
AGTTGCTCGCCGACAACGCCGACGGCAACCTCTCCCCGAAGCAGGTGGAGTTCGCCGAGACGATCCACGGCGCCGGCTCCGACCTGCTCCAGCTGATCAACGACATCCTGGACCTGTCGAAGGTCGAGGCGGGCAAGATGGACGTCTCGCCGACGCGCATCGCGCTGGTCCAGCTCATCGACTACGTGGAGGCCACCTTCCGGCCGCTGACCGCGGAGAAGGGCCTGGACCTGTCGGTGCGGGTGTCGCCGGAGCTGCCCGCCACGCTGCACACCGACGAGCAGCGGCTGCTGCAGGTGCTGCGCAACCTGCTGTCCAACGCGGTGAAGTTCACCGACTCCGGGTCGGTGGAACTGGTCATCCGCCCGGCGCGGGGCGACGTACCCCAGGCGATCCGCGAGCAGTTGCTGGAGACGGGTTCGCTGACCGACCCGGACGCGGAGATGATCGCGTTCTCGGTCACCGACACCGGCATCGGCATCGCGGCCAGCAAGATGCGGGTGATCTTCGAGGCGTTCAAGCAGGCCGACGGCACCACCAGCCGCAAGTACGGCGGTACGGGGCTCGGGCTGTCCATCTCGCGGGAGATCGCGCAGCTGCTCGGCGGCGAGATCCACGCGCAGAGCGAACCGGGCCGCGGCTCGACGTTCACCCTGTACCTGCCGCTGCACCCCGGTGAGCTGCCGCCGCACGGCTACCAGCAGCCGGGCTCGGCGCTGGACGCCGACGAGCTGGTGGCGGCGGCCGAGCCGCACCCGTCGGAGGTGTCGGAGCTGTCCGCCGCGGAGATCGAGACCCCGGCGGAGGTGAAGTCGTACCAGGAGACGCAGAACGGCGCCGCGGCGCTCTTCCGCCGCCGCCGCAGGGCCCTGCCGGCGGCCCAGCCGCGCCCGGGCCGCCAGGAGTCGCAGGAGCAGCAGGCCCGGGAGCAGTGGCCCGCCTCGCCGGCGGGCACCGGGCTGGCCGGCCCGGCGTCCGGCACGGACACGGCGTCCACGGGCCACCTGGACGTCCGGTTCGGGGGCGAGAAGGTGCTCATCGTCGACGACGACATCCGCAACGTCTTCGCGCTGACCAGTGTCCTGGAGCAGCACGGGCTGTCCGTGCTGTACGCCGAGAACGGCCGCGAGGGCATCGAGGTCCTGGAACAGCACGACGACGTCGCGGTCGTCCTGATGGACATCATGATGCCCGAGATGGACGGCTACGCCACGACCACGGCCATCCGCAGGATGCCGCAGTTCGCGGGCCTGCCGATCATCGCGCTGACCGCGAAGGCGATGAAGGGCGACCGGGAGAAGGCGATCGAGTCGGGCGCCTCCGACTACGTGACCAAGCCGGTCGACCCCGACCATCTGCTCGCCGTGATGGAGCAGTGGATGCACGGGAAGTGAGGGCGCCGGCGGCTGCCCGGCACGGGTGCGCCCGGCCGGTCCGAAGTGGCCGGAACCGGGTGGTCGGGGTGTCGATCCGGGGTGCCGGGGGCCGTGTAGAAGTGCGGGATTCGGGGAACCTTCTGGTCCCCCGCCGCGTTTCTGGTACGTGCACAGTGACATCGCGGTGACAGGGTGTGGCGACAGGCGGGGTGCGGCTACGATGACCGGCACAAGGACGGGCGGCGCAAGGGAGTCGTCCCCCGGGACGGCACCCGCCGGTGCCATCCCGGTTCCTGCGGACAGGGGCGGCCCCAAGCCGGGGCGAGGAGGGCGGGCCATGGTGCAGAAGGCCAAGATCCTCCTGGTCGATGACCGGCCGGAGAATCTGCTGGCGCTGGAGGCCATCCTCTCGGCGCTCGATCAGACGCTGGTGCGGGCATCGTCCGGGGAGGAAGCGCTCAAAGCACTGCTCACGGACGACTTCGCGGTCATTCTGCTGGACGTCCAGATGCCGGGCATGGACGGATTCGAGACGGCCGCGCACATCAAGCGGCGGGAGAGGACCCGGGACATCCCGATCATCTTCCTCACCGCGATCAACCACGGCCCGCACCACACCTTCCGCGGCTACGCGGCGGGCGCGGTGGACTACATCTCCAAGCCGTTCGACCCGTGGGTGCTGCGCGCGAAGGTCTCGGTCTTCGTCGATCTGTACATGAAGAACTGCCAGCTGAAGGAGCAGGCGGCACTGCTGCGGCTGCAACTGGAGGGCGGCGGCAAGGGCGGCGTCGGCGAGGGCAAGGAGTCGGCGGGCCTGCTCGCCGAGTTGTCCGCGCGCCTGGCGGCCGTGGAGGAGCAGGCCGAGGCGCTGTCCAAGCAGCTCGACGACGAGGCCGCGGACGCGGCGGCGGTGGCGACGGCCGCGCATCTGGAACGCAAGCTGACGGGCCTGCGGCGGGCGCTGGACGCGCTGGAGCCGGGCACCGGGAGCGCCTCCTCCGTCTCGCGGCAGGGCTGAGCCGCTCTCGCCCGCCGAGCGCCTGCCGAGCGCCGCGCGGGGACCCGGGGGAGCGCCGGCGGCCGCAGGGCGCTCCGCCGCACGGCGCACCGGCCGCCCGGCCGCCCGTTCCCGGCCCGGTGGTGACGGGCCTTGCGGCCCGTGCCGGTGACCGGCCCCTCCCGCGCGGTGGTGACGGGCCGCTTCCCGGCCGATGGTGACGGGCCGATCCCTGGCCGGGCGGTGAAAGGCTGTTCTCTGGCCGGGTGGTGAAAGGCCGGCTGTTCTCCGGCCGGTGGTGACGGGCCCGCTTCCCGCTCCGTGTTCACCGGCCGCCTGCGGCCGGTTCATGAGCCGGCGTCAGTTCTCCGTCCCGCCCGTCACGACACGAACGGGTGAAGCCCTGCGCACACGTGTCCGTCGTCGCCTCCCCCGGTAACCTCACACCCATGGCCTCACGTTCCTCCGCAGCCAAGAAGCAGCCCGCGAAGAAAGCGGCCGCTCCCGCGAAGGCTCCGGCGAAGAAGGCCGCTGCGAAGAAGGCACCCGCCAGGAAGGCGCCCGCCAAGAAGGCCGCGGCGGGCAGGCCCGCGCCCAGACCCGCGCCGAGTCCGACCGGAGGCGTGTACCGGCTCGTGCGCGCCCTGTGGCTCGGGCTCGCGCACGCCGTCGGCGCCGTCTTCCGCGGCATAGGGCAGGGCGCGAAGAACCTCGACCCCGCCCACCGCAAGGACGGCACCGCCCTGCTGCTCCTCGCCGTCGCCCTGATCGTCGCCGCCGGCACCTGGGCCGATCTGCGCGGCCCCGTCGGGGACCTGGTGGAGATCCTGGTCACCGGCGCCTTCGGCCGCCTGGACCTGCTCGTCCCGATCCTGCTCGCCGTCATCGCCGTCCGCTTCATCCGGCACCCCGAGAAGCCCGAGGCCAACGGCCGTATCGTCATCGGCCTGTCCGCGCTCGTCATCGGGGTGCTCGGACAGGTCCACATCGCCTGCGGCTCGCCCGCCCGCAGCGGCGGCATGCAGGACATAAGGGACGCCGGAGGCCTCATCGGGTGGGGTGCGGCGACCCCGCTGACGTACGCCATGGGCGCGGTGCTCGCCGTACCGCTGCTGGTGCTGCTCACGGTGTTCGGGCTGCTGGTCGTCACCGCCACCCCGGTCAACGCGATCCCGCAGCGGCTGCGGCTGCTGGGCGTGAAACTCGGCCTGCTGCCCGACCCGGAGGACGACAGCGCCGAGTTCGGCGAGTACACCGAGGACGACGCGCGCTACGACGAGCAGTGGCGGGAGACGCTGCCCGCGCGCTCCCGGCGGCGCCGGGGCGCCCCGCAGGACTTCGACCCCGACTCCGCCGAGCAGGAGGCCCTCGCCAAGAGGCGCGGCCGGCCCCGGCGTTCGGCCGTGCCGCAGCCCGACATGGGACGGCGGATGGACGCCGTGGACGTCGCCGCCGCCGCGGCCGCCGCGCTGGACGGCGCGGTGCTGCACGGCATGCCGCCCTCGCCCGTCGTCGCGGACCTCACCCAGGGCGTGAGCGTGGGCGACCGGGAGACGACCACGCCGACCCCGGTGCCGGGCGCCCGGCCCGGCCAGGACGGCCCGGCCCCGCGCGCCGCCCAGGACACGACGGCCGCCCCGGCCGCCCCTCGAACCCCGGCCACCGGCGCCGGGGACGGCGCACCGGCCGGACGCCCGGGCGGGGACCGGCCGACCGCGGGCGTCCCCGACCTCACCAAGACCCCGCCGCCCCAGACCCGCGAACTGCCGCCGCGCGCCGAACAGCTGCAGCTGTCCGGCGACATCACCTACGCCCTGCCCTCCCTCGACCTGCTCGAGCGGGGCGGCCCCGGCAAGGCGCGCAGCGCCGCCAACGACGCCATCGTCGACTCGCTCACCAACGTCTTCACCGAGTTCAAGGTCGACGCCCGCGTCACCGGCTTCACCCGCGGGCCGACGGTCACCCGCTACGAGGTCGAACTCGGCCCCGCCGTCAAGGTCGAGCGGATCACCGCCCTCACCAAGAACATCGCCTACGCCGTCGCCAGCCCCGACGTGCGGATCATCAGCCCGATCCCCGGCAAGTCCGCGGTCGGCATCGAGATCCCCAACACCGACCGGGAGATGGTCAACCTCGGTGACGTGCTGCGCCTCGCGGACGCCGCCGAGGACGACCACCCGATGCTGGTCGCGCTCGGCAAGGACGTCGAGGGCGGCTACGTGATGGCCAACATCGCCAAGATGCCGCACGTCCTGGTGGCCGGCGCCACCGGCTCCGGCAAGTCCTCCTGCATCAACTGCCTGATCACCTCGGTCATGATGCGGGCGACCCCGGAGGACGTGCGGATGGTCCTCGTCGACCCCAAGCGCGTCGAACTGACGGCGTACGAGGGCATCCCGCACCTGATCACACCGATCATCACCAACCCCAAGCGGGCCGCCGAGGCGCTCCAGTGGGTCGTGCGCGAGATGGACCTGCGCTACGACGACCTGGCCGCGTACGGCTTCCGGCACATCGACGACTTCAACCAGGCCGTGCGCAGCGGCAAGGTGCGGGCCCCCGAGGGCAGCGAGCGGGAACTGCAGCCGTATCCCTATCTGCTGGTCATCGTCGACGAGCTCGCCGACCTCATGATGGTCGCGCCGCGGGACGTCGAGGACGCCATCGTGCGCATCACGCAGCTCGCGCGCGCGGCCGGCATCCACCTGGTGCTCGCCACCCAGCGGCCCTCGGTCGACGTCGTCACCGGCCTGATCAAGGCGAACGTGCCGTCTCGGCTCGCCTTCGCCACCTCCTCCCTCGCGGACTCGCGGGTCATCCTGGACCAGCCCGGCGCCGAGAAGCTGATCGGCAAGGGCGACGGGCTGTTCCTGCCGATGGGCGCGAGCAAGCCGACCCGTATGCAGGGCGCGTTCGTGACCGAGGAGGAGGTCGCGGCGGTCGTCCGGCACTGCAAGGACCAGATGGCGCCCGTCTTCCGGGACGACGTCGTCGTCGGCACCAAGCAGAAGAAGGAGATCGACGAGGACATCGGCGACGACCTCGACCTGCTGTGCCAGGCGGCCGAGCTGGTCGTCTCCACCCAGTTCGGCTCGACGTCCATGCTCCAGCGCAAGCTGCGCGTCGGGTTCGCCAAGGCCGGCCGGCTCATGGACCTCATGGAGTCGCGCAACATCGTCGGGCCCAGCGAGGGTTCGAAGGCGCGTGACGTGCTGGTGAAGCCCGACGACCTGGACGGTGTGCTGGCCGTGATTCGGGGCGAGTCGGCGGGGTAGCAGGAAGGGGTCCGCCCGGGGAGGCGCGCGGCAGCGGTAAGGCATCCGTCCGGGGAGGCGTGCGGGCGGCGGCCCGGCGCCGTGATCCACCCGTTAGCGAGCGGCGGGCAACCGTTTCCCCTGGCCGTACGTCAAGTTGAGCGAGAGGGCCGGTGCCGGTCCCGGGAGGGGCCCGGCGCCTGTCCCGCCGTCGGATTGCCCGGCCATACCGATGGCGTACAAAGTCCTTCCGCCGGGTCGCTCCACCCCTTGGCACCACCCTAGACTGAACGTCCAGCACAGGCGGCTACACGCTCGAAAGGCGCCCCCGTGTCCATCGGCAACTCCCCTGAAGACGAGCGTCCCTTCGAAGACGTTTCCGAGGAAGCCCGCCCCTCCATCGGCCATGCCCTGCGACAGGCACGGATCGCCGCCGGCCTGACCGTCGACGACGTCAGCAGCGCCACCCGGGTCCGCATCGCCATCGTGCACGCCATCGAGGCCGACAACTTCGCCCCCTGCGGCGGCGACGTCTACGCCCGCGGGCACATCCGCACCCTGGCCAAGGCCGTCCGCCTGGACCCGGCCCCGCTGCTCGCCCAGTACGACGCCGAGCACGGCGGCCGTCCCGCCCCCACCCCGGCCGCGCCTCTGTTCGAGGCGGAACGCATCCGGCCCGAGCGGCGCGGCCCGAACTGGACCGCGGCCATGGTCGCCGCGATCGTCGCCGTCGTCGGCTTCGTCGGCTTCACCGCCTTCAAGGGCGGCAGCGGCGGCGACGGCACGGCGGTCGCCGAGGGCACCACGCCCACGACCAGCGCGCCGGCCACGCCGACCCCGAAGAGCAGCAAGCCCGCCGACCAGAAGCCGGTGCCCTCCGACAGCGCCATCGCGGCCGCCCCGCAGGACAAGGTGACCGTCAAGGTGAGCGCGGCCAACGGACGCAGCTGGATCTCCGCCAAGGACCACAACGGCCGGCTGCTCTTCGACGGCCTGCTCAAGAGGGGCGAGGCCAAGACCTTCCAGGACAGCACCAGGATCAACCTGATCCTCGGTGACGCCGGCGCGATCCAGCTGTTCGTCAACGGCAAGAAGATCGAGGACCAGTTCCAGCCCGGCGCCGTGGAGCACCTCACGTACACCAAGGGCGACCCGCAGGCCGGGTGATCAAGCCCCCAGGTGACAGCGGGGTTCCGAACAGGCATACGGATGCGGGGCCGGCCGGGGACGGCCGACCCCGTCGACGTCCGGGGCGCGAGGAACAAAGTAGTCTTGAGCCCATGCCTGAACGCCGTACCGTCGCACTCGTCACTCTTGGCTGCGCCCGCAACGAGGTGGACTCGGAGGAGCTCGCAGGCCGTTTGGAGGCGGACGGCTGGCAGCTCGTGGAGGACGCCGCGGACGCGGACGTCGCCGTGGTCAACACCTGTGGCTTCGTGGAGGCCGCCAAGAAGGACTCCGTCGACGCCCTCCTGGAGGCCAACGACCTCAAGGACCACGGCAGAACCCAGGCCGTCGTCGCGGTCGGCTGCATGGCCGAGCGGTACGGCAAGGAACTCGCCGAGGCGCTGCCCGAGGCCGACGGCGTGCTCGGTTTCGACGACTACGCGGACATCTCCGACCGCCTGCGGACGATCCTGAGCGGCGGCGTCCACGCCGCCCACACCCCCCGCGACCGTCGCAAGCTGCTTCCCATCAGCCCGGCCGAGCGGCAGCAGGCGGGCACCGAGGTGGCGATCCCCGGCCACGGCCCCGCGGACCTGCCCGAGGGCGTCGCCCCGGTCTCCGGGCCGCGCGCGCCCCTGCGCCGCCGCCTGGACGGCGCCCCGGTCGCCTCGGTCAAGCTCGCCTCCGGCTGCGACCGGCGCTGCTCCTTCTGCGCCATCCCCTCCTTCCGCGGCTCCTTCATCTCCCGCCGCCCGGCCGACGTGCTGAACGAGACCCGCTGGCTGGCCGAGCAGGGCGTCAAGGAGGTGATGCTGGTCTCCGAGAACAACACCTCCTACGGCAAGGACCTCGGCGACATCCGCCTGCTGGAGTCGCTGCTGCCCGAGCTCGCGGGCGTCGACGGGATCGAGCGTGTCCGCGTCAGCTACCTCCAGCCGGCCGAGATGCGCCCCGGGCTGATCGACGTGCTGACCTCCACCCCGAAGGTCGCCCCCTACTTCGACCTCTCCTTCCAGCACTCCGCGCCCGGCGTGCTGCGCGCGATGCGCCGCTTCGGCGACACCGACCGCTTCCTGGAACTGCTCGAGACCATCCGCACCAAGGCCCCGCAGGCCGGGGTGCGCTCCAACTTCATCGTCGGCTTCCCCGGCGAGACCGAGGCCGACCTGGCCGAGCTGGAGCGCTTCCTGAACGGCGCGCGGCTGGACGCCATCGGTGTCTTCGGGTACTCCGACGAGGAGGGCACCGAGGCGGCGACCTACGACGGCAAGCTGGACGAGGACGTGGTCGCCGCCCGGCTGGCGCGCGTCTCCCGGCTGGCCGACGAACTCGTCTCCCAGCGCGCCGAGGAGCGCCTGGGCGAGACGGTGCACGTGCTGGTGGAGTCCGTGGACGCCGAGGAGGGCGCCCAGGGCCGCGCCGAGCACCAGGCCCCGGAGACGGACGGCCAGGTGCTGCTCAGGGGCGGCGAGGGACTGGGCGTCGGCCGTATGGTCGAGGCGAAGGTGGTCGGCACGGAGGGTGTCGACCTGGTGGCCGAGCCGCTGACCGGCTCGCTCGCGTGGAGTGAGGAGGCAGGCAGATGACCGGAGTCCCGGCATCCGCGGCAGGCGGCTCCTCCGGCGCGAACGGGGCGGCCGTCCCGGCCTCCGGCCGTACCGGCGCGGACGGGGCTCACGGCGCCCACGGCGACGGCGCGCCCGCACCCGGTGCGCGGCGGGACGGCGCGCCCGGTGCGCAGCGCGAGAGCGGCCGGCCGGCCCGCGGCGGGAAGATCGCGGCCGCGGCCGTCAACCAGGCCAGCGTGTGGAACGTCGCCAACCTGCTGACCATGCTCCGGCTGCTGCTGGTGCCCGGCTTCGTGGCGCTGATGCTGGCCGACGGCGGGTACGACCCCGCGTGGCGGTCCCTGGCCTGGGCGGCCTTCGCCATCGCCATGATCACCGACCTGTTCGACGGGCATCTGGCGCGGACCTACAACCTCGTCACCGACTTCGGGAAGATCGCCGACCCCATCGCCGACAAGGCGATCATGGGGGCGGCGCTGATCTGTCTCTCCGGGCTCGGCGATCTGCCCTGGTGGGTGACCGCCGTGATCCTCGGCCGGGAACTCGGGATCACCCTCCTGCGTTTCCTCGTCATCCGGTACGGCGTCATCCCCGCCAGCCGCGGCGGCAAGCTCAAGACGCTCACTCAGGGCGTCGCCGTCGGGATGTACGTGCTGGCGCTGACCGGCTGGCTGGCCACCCTCCGGTTCTGGGTGATGGCGGCCGCCGTCGTCCTGACCGTGGTGACCGGACTCGACTATGTGAGACAGGCCATCGTGCTGCGCAGGCGGGGAATCGCCGAGCGCCGCGCCGCGTTGGAGGAGTCGCAGGCGTGACCTCGCCGGCCACCGAAGTCGTGCAACTACTCACGGTGAGGGGCGAGACGGTCGCCGTGGCCGAGTCGCTGACCGGCGGGCTGGTCGCGGCGGAGATCACCTCGGTCCCGGGCGCCTCCAAGGTCTTCCGGGGCTCGATCACCGCCTACGCCACCGAGCTCAAGCACGAGCTGCTGGGTGTCGACGCCACCCTGCTGGCCGAGCGGGGAGCGGTGGATCCGCAGGTCGCCGCCCAGATGGCGGCCGGCGTGCGTAGGGCGCTGCACGCCGACTGGGGCGTGGCCACCACCGGCGTGGCCGGCCCCGACCCCCAGGACGGACAGCCCGTGGGCACGGTCTTCGTGGCCGTGGACGGGCCCGGAGGAACGGAGCCCGGCGCCCCGCGCGGCGGGAAAACCGCCGCACTGCGGTTGAACGGCGGCCGGGCGGAAATTCGTATGGAGAGTGTACGGAGCGTACTCGCGCTGCTCCTCGAGCGGATCGCGGGCGAACAGACCGGGAATGAGCGGGCACAGGATACGGAACGGAACGGGGGGTTTTGATGTTTGCAGCCCTGAGTGAACACGACATCGCTCCCCGCACGGCCGCGGCGCGAGGCGGTACGGTGGGGCGTGAAGGATGCGGCTACGCGGTCCGAGGAGGGAGCCACCGATGATTCTGCTCCGTCGCCTGCTGGGTGACGTGCTGCGTCGGCAGCGCCAACGCCAGGGCCGTACTCTGCGCGAAGTCTCCTCGTCCGCCCGAGTCTCGCTCGGCTATCTCTCCGAGGTGGAGCGGGGGCAGAAGGAGGCTTCCTCCGAGCTGCTCTCCGCCATCTGCGACGCGCTGGACGTACGGATGTCCGAGCTCATGCGGGAAGTGAGCGACGAGCTCGCCCTCGCCGAGCTGGCCCAGTCTGCTGCGGCCACCGATCCGGTACCCGCGCCGGTTCGCCCGATGCTGGGCTCCGTGTCGGTGACGGGTGTGCCACCGGAACGGGTGACCATCAAGGCACCCGCCGAGGCCGTGGACGTGGTGGCCGCGTGAGCTGCCGCACGCCCGCGTGAACTGACCCAGATGTGCGAGGCCCCGGCCGGGGCCGCTCCGGTGGATCCGGAGGGGCCCGGCCGGGGTTTTGGCGTTTCCGGGCCCTTCGCCCTGTCCCCTCGCCCTGCCCGCTGCGTCCCGTTTGCCGGTGCGGTACCGCGCGGTGATGGTGGAGGCCGGGTCGCGTTCGGGTGATCCGGCGCCGGGAAGTGCGCCGCGCGCCTCCGTGTGCCCCGGTGCGCCCTCCTGCGCGCGAGGGCGGAGTTCTAGCGTCGGGCTGGGTCGGTCTGGAGGTGGAGCGATGGCGGGGCCGGCGGTGCGCTGGGGGGCCGCTCTGGGGCTCGGGGCGCTGTGGTGGTGGGCCGTGCTGCGGCTGGTGCTGGCGCGGGACGCCGGGCTGCTGGAGGGGGCGGTGGCGGCCGGCGGCTGGGGTCTGAGCGTGCTTCCCGTCCACTGCGTGCCGGACGGGATGGATGGGACGGACGGTACGGGCGGTACGGGCCGGGACCGGAAGACGGCGCGCAAGCGGGGTCGGGGTGGAACGGGCGGCGGCGACGCGGCGGTGGGGGTGGCCTCGCAGACGGAGGCGGCCGTGGCGGCGGAAGCGGCGGATGCGGCCGAGGCGATCGTCATGCCCGACATGCCCGAGATGCCCGAGGCGCCCGAAGCGCCCGAAGCGCCCGACGGGGGTGATCCCGGGGAGCCGACTGGCCGTCACTTCGGCGTACGGTGATACCGCTCCCGCCACCTCTGCGGGGAGCCCGGTGCCGGTGCGGGACCGGCCTGACAGCTCGGGCACCAGTAGGTGGGCCGCTCCTGCGAACCGTCGCCCTGGTCGGCCACCCGGACGGACGTGCCGCAGCGCAGACAGGGCCGGGGCGCCCGCCCGTAGACGAACAGATCCTGGTTGCGCAGGCCCGTGGTCCTGCGGACCACACGGTCGCGGTTGACCTCCAGGAGTCTCTTGGCGAGCGCGGGCAGCTTCGCGGCACGGTCGGCGGGCAGCGCGCCGACGGGCAGCCACGGTGTGACACCGAGCAGAAAGCACAGCTCGCTCTTGTAGATGTTGCCGATGCCCGCGAGATTGCGCTGGTCGAGCAGGGCCTCGCCGAGCCGGCGGCCGGGGTCGGCGAGCAGATTGGCGAGCGCCAGGTCCGGGTCCCAGTCGGGGCCGAGCAGATCGGGACCGAGGTGGCCGACGGCCCGCTCCTCCTCGGAGCTGCGCAGCAGCTCGAGCACCGGGAGGCGGTATCCGACGGCGGCCCGGTCCGCGGTGGCGAGCACGGCCCGGATCTGATGGGCGGGACCGCCCCTGAAGCGCTCGCCGTGGCCGTACACCTTCCAGGCGCCCTCCATCCGCAGGTGCGAGTGCAGCGTCAGTCCGCCCTCGAACCGTGTGAGCAGGTGCTTGCCGCGGGACACCGTGTCCAGCACGGTCCGGCCGGAGAGGTCGACCGTGGCGTACTTCGGCACCCGGAAGTCGCTGCGGGTCAGCACCTCGCCCGCGAGGGCGTCGTGCAACCGCCTCGCGGCCTGCCAGACCGTGTCACCTTCGGGCATGCGTCAAGGGTGACACGCGCCCACGCACGGCCGCCTCACGCCCGCAGGCGCAGGCCGCGCGGGGTCGCGATGAAACCCGCCCTCTCCAGCAGGGCGCCGATGGGGGAGGTCAGCGCCTGGGCGCCGTTGACGCGCTCCACGGTGACGGTGCCCAGGGAGCCGGCGCGGGCGGCCGCGGCGAGCGCCTCGGCGGCCACCCGCAGGCGCGGGTCGTCCGGGGCCGCGGCCTCCGGATCGGCGGGCCAGGCCAGCAGCGTCTTGCCTCCGCGCTCCATGTAGAGGGTCAGCTCGCCGTCCACGAGCACCACGAGCGAACCGGCCTTGCGCCCGGGCTTGTGGCCCGCGTCGGTGGGCGGCTCGGGCCAGGGCAGGGCCGCGCCGTAGGCGTTCGCGGGGTCGGCGGCGGCCAGGACGACCGCACGTGAGCCGTCGGAGACGGCCCGGCCGCGCCGGTCGCCGTAACCGGAGCCGGTCCCGTACGGGAACGCGTACGCCGCGGTCTGTCCGCCGCCTCGGGGGCCGCCCTGACCGGGGGAGTCGTAGTCCCGGGGCGAGACGTAGTCCCCCGGGCCGAACCCGGCGCCGCGGCCGTTCCCGGAGCCGCCGCCGTTCCCGGCACCGGGACCCCGGCCGGCGCCGAAGGGCCCAGCGGGCTCGTCCGGCACGCCGAACGCGTCTGCCCGCCCGAAGCCGTCCGCCTGCCCGAAGCCGTGCTCCGGCCCGAAGCCGTGCTCCGGCCCGAACGCGTCGGGGCTCCCGAACCCGTCGGCCCGCCCGGGACCGCTCCCGCCGGGAGCGCCGAAACCGTCCCCTCCAGCGCCTCCCGGGCCCGCGCCGGGCAGGGCCTCGCCCCGCTCACGGGCGGTCGCCACCGCGCGCAGGCGGTCGACGGCACCGTCCATCGCGAACTGGGCGGCGCCCAGCCCCTCCACCACGTACCCCCGCCGGGCCTGGCCGCTGTCCTCGAAGGCGGACAGCACCCGGTACACCGCCGAGAAACCGCCCTCGACTCCCTCCGCGGCCACCGCGCCCCGGGTGACCACGCCGTGCCGGTCGAGGAGAGTGCGCGCGAGCGCGTGGGCGCGCACGGTGGGGTCGGTTTCGCGCGCGGGCAGCAGGGACCAGCGGCCGGCGACCGTCGGCGGGCCGCTGCGGGAGGCGGCGCGCGCGGCGGCCGTCAGCGAGCCGTAACGCCCGCGCGGCACCGCGCGCTTGGCGCGGTGCGCCGTGGATCCGGCGGTGCGGCCCGAACCCAGCAGGGAGCGCATCGGCGCGAGCGTGTCGTTGGTGAGCCGGCCCGACCAGGCCAGGTCCCACAGCGCGTCGGCCAGTTGCGGATCGGTGGCCTCCGGGTGGGTGGTGGCGCGGACCCGGTCGGCGATCTGACGGAAGAACAGTCCGTACCCTCCGGACAGCGCCTCCAGGACGGACTGGTGAAGCGGCGTCAGCTCCAGGGGGTGCGGCGAGGGCAGCAGCAGGGGCGCCGCGTCCGCCAGGTACAGCGAGACCCAGCCGTCCTTGCCGGGAAGGGCGCCCGCGCCCGCCCACACCACCTCTCCCGCGGCGGTGAGTTCGTCGAGCATAGCCGGCGTGTAGTCCGTCACCCGGGACGGCAGGACCAGCTTCTCCAGCGCCGACGCCGGCACGGACGCGCCCTGCAACTGCTCGACGGCGCGCACCAGTCCGTCGATCCCGCGCAGGTTGTGCCCCCTGCCGATGTGCTGCCACTGGGGCAGGAACTGCGCCAGAGCGGCCGGCGGCACCGGCTCCAGCTCGTGCCGCAGCGCGGCCAGGGAACGGCGCCGCAGCCGGCGCAGGACCGCCGCGTCGCACCACTCCTGGCCGCTGCCCGCGGGGTGGAACTCGCCCTGTACGACCCGGCCGCTCGCGGCGAGCCGCTGCAGCGCGCCCTCGGTCACCGCCACGCCCAGGCCGAAGCGGGCCGCGGCGGCGGCCGTGGTGAACGGGCCGTGGGTGCGGGCGTAGCGGGCGAGGAGGTCGCCCAGCGGGTCCTTCACCGGTTCGGTGAACGCCTCCGGGACACCCACCGGCAGCGCGGTGCCGAGCGCGTCCCGCAGCCGGCCCGCGTCCTCGATCGCCGCCCAGTGGTCGGCCCCGGCGATGCGGACCCGGATGGCCCGGCGGGCCCGGGCCAGTTCCTCGGCCCAGCCCGGCTCGGCCCCCCGCTCGGCCAGCTCCGCGTCGGTGAGCGGGCCGAGCATCCGCAGCACGTCCGCGACGCCCTCCACGTCCTTGACGCGGCGGTCCTCGGTCAGCCACTGCAGCTCCCGCTCCAGCTCGGTCAGCACCTCCGCGTCCAGCAGCTCGCGCAGCTCCGCCTGGCCCAGCAGCTCGGCCAGCAGCCGCGAGTCCAGGGACAGGGCGGCGGCGCGGCGCTCGGCGAGCGGCGAGTCGCCCTCGTACAGGAACTGGGCGACGTACCCGAAGAGCAGGGAGCGGGCGAAGGGGGACGGCTCGGGGGTGGTCACCTCGACCAGGCGCACCCGGCGGGACTCGATGTCGCCCATCAGCTCGACCAGGCCCGGGACGTCGAAGACGTCCTGGAGGCATTCGCGGACCGCCTCCAGCACGATGGGGAACGACCCGAACTCGCTCGCCACCTGCAGCAGCTGCGCCGCGCGCTGGCGCTGCTGCCACAGCGGGGTGCGCCTGCCCGGATTGCGGCGCGGCAGCAGCAGCGCCCGGGCCGCGCACTCGCGGAACCTGGAGGCGAACAGGGCCGAGCCGCCGACCTGGTCGGTGACGATCTGGTCGACCTCGCCCTTGTCGAAGGCGACGTCCGCCGCGCCCACGGGCGCCTGCTCGGCGTCGTACTCCAGGCCCCCTTTCGCGGGCTCCTGGTCGAGCAGGTCCAGGCCCATCAGGTCGGCGTCCGGCAGGCGCAGCACGATGCCGTCGTCGGCGTGCATGACCTGCGCGTCCATGCCGTACCGCTCGGACAGGCGGGCGCCCAGGGCCAGCGCCCACGGGGCGTGCACCTGGGCCCCGAAGGGCGAGTGCACCACGACCCGCCAGTCGCCCAGCTCGTCGCGGAACCGCTCCACCACGATCGTCCGGTCGTCGGGGACGTGACCGCAGGCCTCGCGCTGCTCGTCCAGGTAGGACAGGACGTTGTCCGCGGCCCACGCGTCGAGACCGGCGGTGAGCAGCCTGAGCCGGGCGTCCTCCCTGGACAGGGCGGAGACCTCGCGCAGGAAGGCGCCCACCGCCCGCCCCAGTTCCAGCGGGCGGCCCAGCTGGTCGCCCTTCCAGAACGGCAGCCGCCCCGGCACACCCGGCGCGGGGGAGACCAGGACCCGGTCGCGGGTGATGTCCTCGATGCGCCAGGAGCTCGTGCCCAGGGTGAACACGTCGCCGACCCGCGACTCGTAGACCATCTCCTCGTCCAGCTCGCCGACCCGGCCGCCGCCCTTCTTCGGATCGGAGCCGGCGAGGAACACCCCGAACAGGCCGCGGTCGGGGATGGTGCCGCCGGAGGTGACGGCCAGACGCTGCGCGCCGGGGCGGCCGGTGACCGTGCCCGTCACGCGGTCCCACACGACACGCGGACGCAGCTCCGCGAACGCGTCGGAGGGGTAGCGGCCGGCGAGCATGTCGAGGACGGCCGTGAACGCCGACTCCGGCAGGGAGGCGAACGGGGCCGCCCGGCGGACCGCCGCGAGCAGGTCGTCGAACTGCCAGGTGTCCATCGCCGTCATGGCGACGAGCTGCTGGGCGAGGACGTCGAGCGGGTTGGCGGGCACCTTCAGGGCCTCGATGGCGCCGGTGCGCATCCGCTCGGTGACCACCGCCGCCTGCACCAGATCGCCGCGGTACTTGGGGAAGACCACGCCCGTGGAGACCGCGCCGACCTGGTGTCCGGCGCGGCCGACGCGCTGCAGACCGGAGGCCACCGACGGCGGGGACTCGACCTGCACCACGAGGTCCACCGCGCCCATGTCGATGCCCAGCTCGAGGCTGGAGGTGGCGACGACCGCGGGCAGCCGGCCCGCCTTCAGGTCCTCCTCGACCAGGGCGCGCTGCTCCTTGGAGACCGAGCCGTGGTGCGCCCGGGCGATCACCGGCGGGGCGCCGTGCGCCGCCCCGGAGCCGCCCATCAGCTCGGCGGGGGAGTGGTGCTCGTCCAGGGACTCCCCGGTCGCCCGCTCGTAGGCGATCTCGTTGAGCCGGTTGCACAGGCGCTCGGCCAGGCGGCGGGAGTTGGCGAACACGATCGTCGAGCGGTGGGCCTGGACCAGATCGGTGATCCGCTCCTCCACGTGCGGCCAGATCGACGGCCGCTCCGCCGCGCCGTCGCCCTCGGCGACCGGGGAGCCGCCGAGCTCGCCCAGGTCCTCGACCGGGACGACCACCGACAGGTCGAACTCCTTGCCGGACTCCGGCTGGACGATCTCCACCTTGCCGCGCGGCGACAGATAGCGGGCGACCTCGTCGACCGGGCGGACGGTCGCGGACAGGCCGATGCGCCGGGCGGGCCTGGGCAGCAGCTCGTCCAGGCGCTCCAGGGACAGCGCGAGATGGGCGCCGCGCTTGGTGCCCGCCACGGCGTGCACCTCGTCCAGGATCACCGTCTCCACCCCGGTCAGGGCGTCGCGCGTGGCCGAGGTCAGCATCAGGAACAGCGACTCGGGGGTGGTGATCAGGATGTCCGGCGGCCGGGTGGACAGGGCACGGCGCTCGGCCGGCGGGGTGTCGCCGGAGCGGATGCCCACCTTGATCTCCGGCTCGGGCAGGCCCAGCCGGACGGACTCCTGGCGGATGCCGGTCAGCGGGCTGCGCAGGTTGCGCTCGACGTCGACGGCGAGGGCCTTGAGCGGGGAGACGTACAGCACCCGGCAGCGCTTCTTCGGATCGGCCGGGGGCGGGGTGGAGGCGAGCTGGTCCAGGGCGGCCAGGAAGGCGGCCAGGGTCTTGCCCGAGCCCGTCGGCGCGACGACCAGCACGTCCGAGCCCGCGCCGATGGCCTGCCACGCGCCCGCCTGGGCGGCGGTGGGCGCGGGGAAGGCCCCCGTGAACCAGCCGCGGGTCGCGGGGGAGAAGCCGCCGAGGGCCGGGTGAGCGTCGCTGACCATGCGTCCATCCTGCACCCGGCCACTGACATAGCGGCCGGCCTGCGCTTTCTCCGCTGTGATCCACTGCTGTGACGCACTGCCTGTGAGGCACTGCCTGTGAGGCACTGCCTGTGAGGCACTGCCTGTGACGCACTGCTGTGACCGGGGCCCCGGCCCGGCCTGCGCCGACGGCGGCGGAGAATGGGCGTATGGCGGAATCCGGCGAGGAGCGGGCGCGGCACTGGCGGTACGAGGAACTGCCCGGTGTCGATCTTCTGCGCGCCCGCTACGTCCGCAAGGCGTTCGTCCGGCACACTCACGAGCACTTCGTGATCGCCGCCATCGCGGAGGGCGTCGAGGTCTTCCACCACGGCGGGTCCGACCAGTACGCGGGGCCGGGGACGCTCGCCCTGGTCAACCCGGAGACACCGCACACGGGGCGGGCGGGGGTGCCCGAGGGCTGGCGGTACGGGGCGGTGTACCCGGCGCCGGATCTGGTGGCCGGGATCGCCGCGGAGACCACGGCCCTGCGTGGAACGCCCGGTTTCGTCGATCCGGTGCTCGACGATCCGTACGCGGCCCGCCTGGTGCACCAGGTGCTGCGGGCCGCCGACGAGGGCAACGCGCTGGCCGCCGACACGCTGCTGCGGGTGGCCGTGACCCGGCTGCTGCGGCTGAACGGCGGCCCGCTGCCGCAGCGGGCGGTGCGCACGGCGGGGGCGCGTGTCGCGGCACGCGCGCGGGCCGTGCTGGAGGAGCGGCTGGCCGACCCGCCGAGTCTGGAGAACCTGGCGGCCGGCCTCGAGGTCAGCCCGTTCGCGCTGCTGCGGGCCTTCCGGGCCGCGTACGGCATGCCGCCGCACGCCTGGCTGACCGACGCCCGGGTGCGCCGGGCCCGGCGCCTGCTGGACCTGGGCACCGCGCCGGCCGAGGCCGCCGTCGCCGTCGGCTTCACCGACCAGTCCCACCTCAGCCGCCACTTCTCCCGGATCGTGGGCGTGCCCCCGGGGGCGTACCGGCGTGAGCGCAAGAACGTACAAGACGCGCCGCCGGGGCTCGTCCTACCGTTGGGGACGTGGCAGAACAGACAGCGCACGCGGACATACGGCCCTACGGAGGAGGAGACGGCGGGGAAGGAACGGGCGGTGCCGGGAAGCCGGACGCCGCCGTCGTCCGGGACGCCCTCGGCGTCGGAGTCGCCGTAGGACTGTCCGGGTTCGCCTTCGGGGTGACCTCGGCGGGCAGCGGCCTCACCGTCCTGCAGACCTGCGCGCTGAGCCTGCTGGTGTTCACCGGGGCCTCCCAGTTCGCGCTCGTGGGCGCGCTGGCGGCCGGCGGCAACCCGCTCACGGCCGCCGCGGGCGCCTTCTTCCTCGGGGTGCGCAACGCCTTCTACGGACTGCGCCTGTCGCAGTTGCTGGCCCTGCCGCGCCGGGTACGGCCGCTGGCCGCCCAGTGGGTCATCGACGAGACCACGGCGGTGGCGCTCGCCCAGCCCACCCGGCGCAGCGCGCGCATCGGCTTCACCGTGACCGGCCTCACCCTGTACGTGCTGTGGAACCTCACCACGCTGCTCGGCGCCCTGGGCGCCGAGGCGCTCGGCGACACCGACGCGTGGGGGCTGGACGCGGCCGGGCCCGCGGTGTTCCTGGCGCTGCTCGCGCCCATGCTGAGGACGGCCACCGAGCGGGCCGTCGCCGCCCTCGCCGTACTGCTCGGGCTCGGTCTGCTGCCCGTGCTGCCCGCCGGGGTGCCGGTGCTGGCGGCCGCCCTCGCCGCTCCGGCCGTGCTGTACCTGGAGGGCCGCCGCCGCGCGGACCGTGACCTGGAGGGCCGCCGCGGCGCGGGCCTGGCCGACGACGGCGGCCAGGACGATCACGTCCGTGACGGCGTGGGCGTCCGTGACGGCGTGGGCGTCCGTGACGGCGTGGGCGTCCGTGACGGCGTGGGCGCCGATCACGACAGCCCCGCCCATGACGACGTACGGGACGAGCCGGCGGACGCCGCGGTGCGCGACGGCGCCCGCGACGGCGGCCGGGAGGAGGAGCGTTGAACGTCTGGATCGCGGTCGCCCTGACCGCCCTCGGCTGCTACGCCGTCAAGCTCGCCGGGCTGCTCGTCCCGGCGGGCGCGCTGGAGCGGCCCCTGGTGAAGCGGCTCGCCGCGCTGCTGCCGGTGGCCCTGCTGGCCGCGCTCACCGCGCAGCAGACGTTCGCCCACGGCCACGCGCTCGAGCTGAACGCGCGGGCGGCCGGCCTCGCGGCCGCCGCCGTGGCACTGCTGCTGCGTGCGCCGTTCCTGCTCGTCGTCGGCGCGGCCGTGCTGGTGACGGCCGGGGTGCGGGCCATGGGCGGCTGACCCGGGCCGGACCGCCCCGGCCGGGCTCAGCCGATGGCGCGGCCGTACGCCCTCAGGGTGCGCAGGGCCTCGATCGTCACCAGGGGACGCGCCTCCAGGGCGACGCCCGGAGCCCACTGGCGCCAGGTGATCGGCCAGCCGCCGTCCTTCTGCTGCCGGCGCGCCAGGAAGTCCAGGGAGCGGTTCATCTCCGCGTCGGTGAACCACGCGCGCGCCAGGGAGTCCGGCGTCCGGGCGTAGTCGTGCGGGAAGTGGTGCTCGCCGGATGCGTAACCGGGCGCCACCGGCCAGGCGTCCAGGCAGTCGGGTTCCAGCGCCGCCAGCCGCTGCTCGCGCACGAGCCGGCCGAGCCGCTCGGCCGCCGCCAGGGCGCGCGGCCGGTCAGGAACGGAGTCCAGGAAGGTGACGGCCGCCTCGACCTCGTACGGGTGGGACGTCTCCAGCGACTCCACCCGCCGCCAGCAGTAGTCGGTCGCCCGGAACAGCCACGCGTGCCAGACCTCGTTGCGGTGCAGCAGGCCCACGACCGGGCCGGTGGCCAGCAGGTCGCTGGGCGGGTCGTCGACGACCGGCACGAAGGGCGCCGCGGGATATCCGCGCTGGCCGGGATGGACCGCGGGCAGCGCGCCGTCCGGGGTGGACACCGAGGTCAGATAGCGGCACACGCGCTCCACGCGCTGCCCGCCGCAGCGCCCCACCGCGTCCAGCACCCGCAGCGCGTGCGCGGTGTGCAGCGGCTGGCTGACCGGGCCGCGCAGATCGGGCTCCAGCGCGTGCCCGTATCCGCCGTCCTCGTTGCGGTAGGCGTCCAGCGCGGTCTCCACCGGGTCCGCGTCGCCGTGCAGGAAGTGGTACGCGAACAGCCGCTGCTCCAGCACGCGCGCGGTGAGCCACACGAAGTGCTCGGCGCGGAAGAGCGGAGAGGACGCCGGGGACGGCGAGGACGCCAGGGACGGCGAGGACGCCGGTGAGGGCGAGGACGCCGGGGACGGCGAGGACGGCGGGGGCAGTGCGGAAGCTCCGGTCTCGGCCATGGTCAGACCGTAGGGGGCGGAGCCGTCCCCGCAGGCGGTCATGGTCCGGGGTCACTCTCGCGGGCGGGATACTGGGGGCATGCGGTTGACGGTCTTCTGGGAGCGGATGGCGGAGCACTTCGGCGCGGGGTACGCCGACACCTTCGCCCGCGACCATGTCATGTCGGAGCTCGGCGGACGCACGGTGCACGAGGCGCTGGCGGCCGGCTGGGACGCCAAGGACGTGTGGCGCGTGGTCTGCCAGGTCATGAATGTTCCCGGGGAGCGGCGCTGACCCGTCGCGAAGTGCGCGGGACCGTGCCGGATCACCGACGGCATGGGCGAGACTTGCACCGTGGCACCCACTGACGAGACCGGGCGGACGGCCCAGCACGCACCCACGATCGGCACGCCGCCGCCTCCCCGGTCCCCGGCCGAGGGGGGTGCCGGGCCGGCCGCCCGTATGCCGCGCTGGCTGCCGCGGGCCATGGTGCTCGCGCTGGCGCTGGTCGCCGCCTTCCAGTTCGGCAGCTGGGCCTTCCACCAGCTGACCAGTCTGCTGATCAACGTTCTCATCGCGTTCTTCCTGGCGCTGGCCATCGAGCCCGCGGTCAGCCGCATGGCCGCCCGCGGCATGCGGCGGGGACTGGCCACCTTCCTGGTCTTCCTCGGCCTGACGGTGGTGGCGGCGGGGTTCGTCACGCTGCTCGGCTCGATGCTGGCCGGCCAGCTCGTCAAGCTCGTCGAGGGCTTCCCCGACTACCTCGACTCGGTCATCCACTGGGTCAACTCCACCTTCCACACCGAGCTGAGACGGGTCGACGTCCAGGAGGGGCTGCTGCGCTCCGACTGGCTGCGCAAGTACGCGCAGAACAGCGCCGCGGGCGTGCTGGACGTGTCCGCGCAGGTGCTCGGCGGGCTGTTCCAGCTGCTGACGATCGCGCTGTTCTCCTTCTACTTCGCCGCCGACGGCCCGCGGCTGCGCCGCACCGTCTGCTCCGTGCTGCCGCCCGCCCGCCAGGCCGAGGTGCTGCGCGCCTGGGAGATCGCCGTGGACAAGACCGGCGGCTATCTGTACTCGCGCGGCCTGATGGCGCTGATCTCGGGGGTCGCGCACTACATCCTGCTCCAGGCCCTCGGCGTGCCCTACGCGCCCGTGCTCGGCGTCTGGGTGGGCCTCGTCTCCCAGTTCATCCCCACCATCGGCACCTACCTCGCCGGCGCGCTGCCGATGCTGATCGCGTTCACGGTCAACCCCTGGTACGCGGTGTGGGTGCTGGTCTTCGTCGTGATCTACCAGCAGTTCGAGAACTACATGCTGCAGCCCAAGCTGACCTCGAAGACCGTTGACATCCACCCCGCGGTCGCCTTCGGTTCGGTGATAGCGGGCACCGCCCTGCTCGGCGCGGTGGGCGCGCTGATCGCCATTCCGGCGGTCGCCACGCTGCAGGCGTTCCTGGGGGCGTACGTGAAGCGGTACGCCGTCACGGACGACCCCCGGGTGCACGGCCACCGCCGGCGCCAGGCCGCCGGCCCCGGCGGCCTGGCCGGCCGGGCCCGGCGGCTGTGGGGGACGCGCCGGCCGGGGACGGGGTCCGGGACGGCGCCGGAGGAGGTCCGGGGCGCGGCCGCGGGCGAGCCGGAGGACGTCCGGGGCGCGGCCGCGGCGGGAGAGGCGTCCCCCGGGGAGCAGAGCGGCTCTTAGGCAGGGGGCCGGCGAGCGGCGTCCGGCGTCCGGCGAGCGGCGTCCGGCGAGCGGGGAACGGCGTCCGGCGTCCGGCGTCCGGCGAGCGGCGAGCGGGGAACGGCCGACGGCGAACGCCGGGCGGCCGCATCGGCCCGGACCGCCGGTTCCGCGGGGTCCCGCTTGACACGAAAATCGAACATCTATTCTTATGGGGGCTCCGGTGAGGCTCAACGAGGGGGATTTCGCCCCGGTTCGGGGTGATAAGCGCCTGAGTTGTCCACAGGCCGGAGGGACGTCGGGGCGCATTGTCAGTGGCAGGCGTTAGCGTCTTTGACGTGAAGCGATCGACTCAAGCAAACCGGGTGGAACCCATGGCAGGTACCGACCGCGAGAAGGCGCTCGACGCCGCGCTCGCACAGATTGAACGGCAATTCGGCAAGGGCGCGGTCATGCGCATGGGCGAGCGGTCGAAGGAGCCCATCGAGGTCATCCCCACCGGGTCGACCGCGCTCGACGTGGCCCTCGGCGTCGGCGGCCTGCCGCGCGGCCGTGTCGTGGAGATCTACGGACCGGAGTCCTCCGGCAAGACGACCCTGACCCTGCACGCCGTCGCGAACGCCCAGAAGGCCGGCGGCCAGGTGGCCTTCGTGGACGCCGAGCACGCCCTCGACCCCGAGTACGCGCGCAAGCTCGGCGTCGACATCGACAACCTGATCCTGTCCCAGCCCGACAACGGCGAGCAGGCGCTGGAGATCGTGGACATGCTGGTCCGCTCCGGCGCGCTCGACCTCATCGTCATCGACTCGGTCGCCGCGCTCGTCCCGCGCGCGGAGATCGAGGGCGAGATGGGCGACAGCCACGTGGGTCTGCAGGCCCGGCTGATGAGCCAGGCCCTCCGCAAGATCACCAGCGCGCTCAACCAGTCGAAGACCACGGCCATCTTCATCAACCAGCTGCGCGAGAAGATCGGCGTGATGTTCGGCTCCCCGGAGACCACGACCGGTGGCCGGGCGCTGAAGTTCTACGCCTCGGTGCGCATCGACATCCGCCGCATCGAGACCCTGAAGGACGGCACGGAGGCGGTCGGCAACCGCACCCGCTGCAAGGTCGTCAAGAACAAGGTCGCGCCCCCCTTCAAGCAGGCCGAGTTCGACATCCTCTACGGCCAGGGCATCAGCCGCGAGGGCGGCCTGATCGACATGGGCGTGGAGCACGGCTTCGTCCGCAAGGCCGGCGCCTGGTACACGTACGAGGGCGACCAGCTCGGCCAGGGCAAGGAGAACGCGCGCAACTTCCTGAAGGACAACCCCGACCTGGCCAACGAGATCGAGAAGAAGATCAAGGAGAAGCTGGGCGTCGGCGTGCGGCCCGAGGAGCCGGCCGCGGAGCCGGCCACGGGCGCGGCGGTCCCGGCCGCCCCGGACGCCGCCGCCAAGACGGCCCCCGCCGCGGCCGCCAAGGCCACCAAGCCCAAGGCCGCCGCAGCCAAGAGCTGACCCGTGACACGACGAACCGACTGGCCGGAGTACGAGCACGAGTACGCCGCCTTCGGCGCCCCACGGGGGAGGGGCACCGGGGACGGCCGCGACTCCGGGCCGGGTCACGGCGGCGCGGACGACGCCGACGCCGACGGGCCGTTCCGGCCGGGCGACGGCGCGGACGAGGGCATGGGCGGCTCCCGCCGGGGCGGCTCGCGTGACGGCGGGTCGCGCGGCGGGCGCGGGCGTCGCCGGCGTGGTTTCGGCGAGGCGTCCGCGGAGGACGGGGGCACCTCCTCCTCGTCGAGGGCCGAGCGGGAGGAGCCTCCGGGGGACCCGGTGGAGCGGGCGCGCGCGATCTGTCTGCGCCTGCTCACCGGGACCCCGCGCACCCGCAAGCAGCTCGCCGACGCCCTGCGCAAGCGGGAGATCCCCGACGAGGCGGCGGAGGAGGTCCTGTCGCGGTTCGAGGAGGTCGGGCTGATCGACGACGGTGCCTTCGCGGACGCCTGGGTGGAGTCCCGGCACCACGGACGCGGACTGGCCCGGCGCGCGCTCGCCCGGGAGCTGCGCACCAAGGGCGTGGACGCCGCGCTGATCGACGAGGCGGTCGGCAGGCTCGACGCCGAGCGGGAGGAGGCCACCGCACGCGAGCTCGTCGACCGCAAGCTGCGCGCCACCCGCGGGCTCGACCGGGACAAGCGGCTGCGCCGGCTGGCGGGCATGCTCGCCCGCAAGGGCTACTCCGAGGGCCTGGCCCTGCGGGTGGTCCGCCGGGCGCTGGAGGAGGAGGGCGAGGACACCGGCTTCCTCGAGGACACGGGGTACGACGAGGGCGACGGGGCCGGCTGAGACCGGGTCCGGACCGCACCGGCCCCCGGCCGGAACCCGCCCCCTCGAGCCCCCTGGGGTTCCCGAGCCCTGGCCCTCGGCCCCGGAGAAGCGCCGCCGTCCCGGCCGGCGTCCCCGCGGCGAGGGCGGCTACAGCGACTGCGCCCGCGTCGTCGTCACCGGCAGTCCCGCGGCCCGCCACGCCTGGAAGCCGCCCACCAGGTCGGTCGCCCGGTGCAGGCCCAGCTGGTGCAGGGAGGCGGCGGCCAGGCTGGAGGCGTAGCCCTCGTTGCAGACCACCACGACCCGCAGGTCGTGGCCGGTGGCCTCGGGAAGACGGTGGCTGCCCCGCGGATCCAGCCGCCACTCCAGCTCATTGCGCTCGACGACGAGGGCTCCGGGGATCAGCCCGTCCCGCTCGCGCAGGGCGGCGTAGCGGATGTCCACCAGCAGGGCCTCGCCGGCCCGGGCGGCGGAGTACGCCTCGGACGCCTCGACGCGCTCGTAACTCTGCCGGACCCGTTCCAGCAGCTCGTCGATCCCGACCGGCGGGCGCCGCGCGCTCAACTCCAGTCCTCCGGGCGCTCGACCTGCTCCAGGCGCAGGGTCTGTCCGGTACGGCTGTAACGGCGGATCCGCGGCAGCGGCGGATAGTAGGCGTGCACGGACACCGCATGCCCCTCCGCGGACGGATTGAACACTTCGTGCACGTGATGCCGCCCGAAGGTGCGACCCCGGCCGGCCGGCAGCCGGCGCTCGCGGTCCACGCCGTCGGTGAGTTCGAGGGTCTTCCAGCCGTCGGTGGGCAGCCGCGCGGCCAGCGAGTTCTCCGTCAGCTCGCCGGTCGCGGTGAAGAAGGCGCCCACGGAGTCGGCGTGGTCGTGCCAGCCGGTGCCGCTGCCGGGCGGCCAGCCGATCAGCCAGGCCTCGCTGCCACCGGGCCCTTCCAGCCGCACCCAGGTGCGGCCCTGCGGATCGAGGGGCAGCGAGGCGATCAGCTCGGCGTCCGCGGCGACGCGCTGGGCGAAGTCGAGGAGGTCCGCCTGCGTGGGCGCCGTGGCGCGGTCGGTGGCGGCGGACACGGGCAGGGAGGAGGAGACAGACACGTACACCGTCCTGGAGAAGGTTCGCGAAAGGCGCGCGACGGCAGCGGAAGCGGCGCGCGCCTGAAAGTGGGGATGGGGAAGAAGAAACGCGAATTCAGCAGGACGGGCGACACACGCAGCCCGCGTAGCGGACGAGGTCCATGTGGACCCTCCGCCACAGGCGTACACAGGTGTCGGTCACGATCCGGAGTACACCATGCCGGTCCGGACCGGTCAACTCACCGTCACCATGTGGACCGCCCGGTGACGGCGGGTGCCCGGCCGCCGGTTCGGGGCGGCCCGCGGCCGTCCAGGCCGGCGGGCTGTGCGGCCGCCTCGGCCGACGCTCCGGACAGCGCTCCGGACAGGCCGTCGGGAAACCCGGAACAGTCCCGGCACACACCCGGACCAAGCCGAGGACAGGCCGGAACCCAGGCCCAGGACGAGCCCGGGAACGGCCAGGTCCGTGGACCGTCAGTGGGCGCCCGCCTCGGCCCGGGCGTCGGCGCGGGCCGCGCCGCCCAGCGCCGCCTCCGCCGCCGCGTACAGTTCGGCCGGGCGCACCCCGCCCAGCGCGGTGACCAGATGCCCGTCGGGCCGTACCAGGAGCACGGTGTGCGGGGCCGCGCCCGGGTAGCTCTCGGCGACCAGCAGCTCGGCCGGGTGCGGCAGGGCGGCCACCGCGGCGGCGAGGCGGGGCATGATCCCGGCGCTCACCCAGTGCCGGCGCTCCCACACCACCGTGCCGGGGGCGACCAGCACCACCAGCAGCGCTCCCCGGCCCAGCCGGTCCCGCAGGGGCACGAAGGAGCCGTCCTCCGCGGTCACCACCACATCCGCGACCTGCGCGCCGGGCGGCGTGTCCACGGGAACGTCGGAGTCGGAGCGCGGGGGCGCGAGCGGGGAACGGGCGTACGTTCCCGGCGCGCCCAGCACACCGCGCCCCAGGTGACCGTCCATCAGCAGGGCGTCGTGCCCCCGCGCCGCGCCGGGGACGTAGGAGCGCAGGCCGCCCCCGCCGCGCAGCAGCGGCAACGCCTGGTCCGCGGCGCGCAGCCGGGCGGCGACCACCGCCCGCCGCTCGGTCTGGTAGCTGTCCAGCAGCGCCTCGTGCGGCCCGTGGTGCCAGGCCGGCGCCAGCTTCCAGGCGAGGTTGTCGGCGTCCCGCAGTCCCTCGTCCAGCCCCTGGGTGCCCAGCGTGCCCAGCAGGTGCGCGGCGTCCCCCGCGAGGAACACCCGCCCGGCACGCCAGCGCCGGGCCAGCCGGTGGTGCACCGTGTGCACCCCGGTGTCCAGGAGCTCGTACGACGGTGAGCTCTCGCCGGTCCAGCCGGTGAGGGTCTCCCGGATGCGGGCGATCAGCAGTTCGGGGGTGACCAGATCCTTGCCGGGCGGCAGCAGCCAGTCCAGCCGCCAGACGCCGTCCGGCAGCGGACGGGCGGCGATCTCCCCGGCCGAGGGGCCGGTGGTCCGCCACGGCGGTGAACGGTGGAGGAACGCTTCACCGGCCCGGGGGAGCTCCGTGCGCAGTGCGGCGACCGCGTGCCGTTCGACGGCGGTGCGGCCGGGGAAGCGGATGTCCTGGAGCTTGCGCACGGTGGACCGCGGACCGTCGCAGCCGACGAGGTAGCTGCCGCGCCACCAGGTGCCGTTGGCGCCCCGCGTGTGCGCGGTGACGCCCGTGGTCTCCTGCTCTATGGTGTCCAGCCGGCTGTTCACGGCCAGCTCGATGAGCGGCTCACGGGCGACGGCGGCACGCAGGGCGCCGGTCAGGACGTGCTGGGCGATGTGCAGCGGAGCGAGTCCCGTGGCCCCGGGGCCGGCTCCCTCGGCTGCGCCCGCCGCCACGGATCCGGCGCCGCCCGCGGACCGTGCGCCGCCCGTGGACCGTGCTCCGGCGCCGCCCGCGGACCGCGCGCCGCCGTCGCCGCTCTCGTCGCCGAAGACGACCTCGCCCGTCACCTGCTTGCGCCGCATCGACCACCATCCGGCCCAGCGCAGCCCGGCCCGCGCGAGCGGCGCACCGGACAGCCGCTCCATGAGCGCGGCGGTGTCCTCGCGCAGCACGACGGTGCGGGCGGCACGCGGCGCGTCGGCGCCCGGCCCCTCGTCCAGCACGACGGACGGGACCTCCTGACGCGCCAGCGCCAGGGCGAGCGTGAGCCCGACGGGCCCCGCCCCGACGACGATCACCGGGTCCACGGCGCGGCGCTCCCTGCCCGCGGGGGTGTCCTGACGGACGGACGTGAACAAACGGTTGGAGCAGGGTGCACGATCACAGAACGTATGCAACCCATTGCCGCTGCCTGCGTCAAGCGACGGGGGCAGTGGCGCTCACTCCACTGCCCCCGTGTCTCACCTGTTGGGTTACGTACCGTCAGGTGTGCGTCTTTCCGGCGTACCCGCCCGTGTCTTCGGCCGCGCCCGTCGCCTGGGTGCCGGCCACCGCCGCGGGGGCCAGCACCGCCCCCGTCGACTTCTTCCCCCGCCGCAGCCGCTGCTCGAGCCAGCCCGCGAAGCTGGTGAGGCTGAAGTTGAGCAGGATGTAGATCAGCGCCACGATCGTGAAGCTGGCGATGACGTTCGCGCCGTAGTACGAGCTCATGGAGGAGACGGACGACAGCAGCTCCGGGAAGGTGAGGATCGCGCCGCCGAGCGCGGTGTCCTTCACGATGACCACCAGCTGGCTGACGATCGCCGGCAGCATCGCCGTGACCGCCTGCGGCAGCAGGATCGACGTCATGGTCTGGGTCTTGCGCAGGCCGATGGCGTGGGCGGCCTCCGTCTGGCCCTTGGGCAGGGCCAGGATGCCGGCCCGGACGATCTCCGCCAGGACCGAGGCGTTGTAGAGCACCAGGCCGGTGACCACGGCGTACAGCGGACGGTCGTCGGAACTGACGCTGCTGTACTTCGCGAACAGGGCGTTGCCGAAGATCATCAGCACCAGCACCGGGATGGCGCGGAAGAACTCCACGACCACGGCGGCCGGCACCCTGACCCAGGTGTGGTCGGAGAGCCGCGCGATGCCGAAGAAGGCGCCGAGGGGCAGCGCGATGACCATGGAAAGGGACGCCGCGATCAGCGTGTTCTTCAGGCCGGGCAGGAGGTAGGTGGTCCACGCCTCGGTGCCGGCGAAGAACGGCTTCCACTTCTCCCAGTCCAGCTGCCCCTTGTCGTCGAGGGCCCGGTACACCCACCAGAGCACGGCGGCGAGCACGGCGAGGAACACCACCGTGTAGAGGACGTTGCGCTGCTTGGCCCTGGGGCCCTGGGCGTCGTAGAGCACGGAGGTCATCGCTTCACCGCCACCTTCTTGCCCACCCAGCCGAAGATCAGACCGGTCGGCAGCGTCAGACACACGAACCCGAAGGCGAAGACCGCGGAGATCAGAATGAGCTCCGCCTCGTTCTCGATCATCTTCTTCATCAGCGCGGCCGCCTCGGCCACGCCGATCGCGGCGGCCACGGTGGTGTTCTTGGTGAGCGCGATCAGGATGTTGGTGAGCGGGCCGACCACCGAGCGGAACGCCTGCGGGAGCACCACGAGGGTCAGCACCTGGGTGAAGCTCAGCCCGAGCGCGCGGGCCGCCTCCGCCTGTCCGATGGGCACCGTGTTGATGCCGGAGCGGATCGCCTCGCAGACGAAGGCCGAGGTGTAGACGACCAGGCCGAGGACCGCGAGCCGGAAGTTGATGCTCTCGAAGGCCTGCGCACCGAGGTTGATGTTGAGGGTCTGGCTCAGGCCCAGCGAGGCGAAGAGGATGATCACCGTCAGCGGGATGTTCCGCACGATGTTGACGTAGACGGTGGCGAAGCCGCGCATGAGGGGCACCGGGCCGACGCGCATCGCGGCCAGCAGGGTGCCCCAGACCAGGGAGCCGACGGCCGAGAGCAGCGTGAGCTGCACGGTCACCCAGAAGGCTCCCAGCAGGTCGTAACCTTCAAGAAAGTCGAACACGATCTCCCGTGCTTCCGCGTGTGATGGGCCCCGGGTGCGCCACCCCCCGTGGGCGGCGCACCCGGTGGGCGCTGGTTCAGCTCTTGATGTCGCCGATCTTCGGCGCGGGCTCGTTCTTGTAGTTGGCCGGACCCAGGTTGGCGTCCACGGCCTTCTGCCACGAACCGTCCGCGACCATCTCCTCCAGGGCCTTGTTGATCTTGGCCTTGAGGTCGCTGCCCTTCTTGACGCCGATGCCGTAGTTCTCGTTGGTCATCTTCAGACCGCCCAGCTTGAACTTGCCCTTGAACTGCTCCTGGGCGGCGTAGCCGGCGAGGATGGAGTCGTCGGTCGTCAGGGCGTCGATCGCCTTGTTCTGCAGGCCGCTCAGACAGGCCGAGTAGGTCGGGTACTCCTGCAGGTTGGCCTTGGGCGCCAGCTTGTCGTGGACGTTCTGCGCCGAGGTGGAGCCGGTGACCGAGCAGAGCTTCTTGTTGTTGAGGTCGGCGGGCGACTTGATGGAGGTGTCGTCGGCGCGGACCAGCACGTCCTGGTGGGCGAGCAGGTAGGGGCCGGCGAAGTCGACCTTCTTCTCGCGCTCCGGGGTGATCGAGTACGTGGCGGCGATGAACTGGACGTCACCACGCTGCAGCATGGTCTCGCGGTCGGCGCTCTTCGACTCCTTCCACTCGATCTGGTCCTCCTTGTAGCCGAGCTTCTTGGCCACGTACTTGGCCACGTCGACGTCGAAGCCGGTGTAGCCCTGCGGCGTCTTCTGGCCGAGGCCCGGCTGGTCGAACTTGATGCCGATGGCGATCTTCTTGCCGCCGCCCGACGACCCCCCGTCGTCCTTCTTGTCGCCCGACCCGCACGCCGTCGCCGAGACGGCGAGGGCGAGCACGACGGCCGAGGCGGCGGTGACCTTGCGGAGCTTCATGGTGAACTTCCTTTGGTGTTGAGGCGGTTCGGGCCGTCGGGAACGGGACGACGGCGGTCGACGCGGGACCGGTGGCGCCGGTGCCGCAGTGGCACTCGATGCCGTCTCCGGCAGCGGTGACACCGGCGGGACCGGTGGTACCGGTGACACCGGCGGGACCGGTGACGCCGGCGGTGCACCGGCCGGTACGGGAGGTGCGGCCGCGCGGGGCGGCGCGCACCGCGTCAGTGGTGCAGGATCTTCGACAGGAAGTCCTTGGCCCGGTCGCTGCGCGGATTGCTGAAGAACTGGTCGGGCGCAGCCTCTTCGACGATCCGGCCGTCGGCCATGAAGACCACCCGGTTTGCAGCCGATCGGGCGAATCCCATCTCATGGGTGACGACGATCATCGTCATGCCGTCCCGGGCGAGCTGCTGCATGACCTCCAGGACCTCGTTGATCATCTCCGGGTCGAGGGCCGAGGTCGGCTCGTCGAAGAGCATGACCTTCGGGTCCATCGCCAGCGCCCGTGCGATGGCCACGCGCTGCTGCTGGCCGCCGGAGAGCTGCGCGGGGTACTTGTCGGCCTGCGCGCCCACGCCGACCCGGTCGAGCAGCGCGCGGGCCCGCTCCTCGGCCTTCCTCTTGTCGGTGCGGCGGACCTTGATCTGCCCCAGCGTCACGTTCTCCAGCACGGTCTTGTGCGCGAAGAGGTTGAAGGACTGGAAGACCATGCCGACGTCGGCACGCAGCCGGGCCAGCTCCTTGCCCTCGTGGGGCAGCGGCCGGCCGTCGATCGTGATCGTGCCCGAGTCGATGGTCTCCAGGCGGTTGATGGTGCGGCACAGAGTGGACTTCCCGGACCCGGAGGGCCCGATGACCACGACGACCTCGCCGCGGGTGATCGTCAGGTCGATGTCCTGGAGCACGTGCAACGCGCCGAAGTGCTTGTTGACGCTCTTCAGGACGACCAGATCGCCGGTCGAGGCCACGTCCTCCTTGGCCACCGATACTTCGGTCATCGCTCTCAGGCTCCGTCCTCCTCGGTTTCGGTGGACCATAGCCACGCGGTGCGACCAGCGTCATTACATCTGAGGGGAATCTGAGCATCACGATCCGGTAGCGGCCGGACACATGTCGTAGCGGGACCGGCCACGGTCCGTACCGGCTGGGTAACGACCGGCGGGGCGCAACCGGATCCCCCTTGACGGAGTCCTCGTCCATCGGCGTGACTGCCATGGTGCACGCGCGTGCGCGCGCTGTCCTTACACCACATGACCATACGACGGGAAAACCGGAGGGGGCCGGGATGAGACTGCTCCTCGTCGAGGACGACAACCATGTGGCGGCCGCCCTGTCCGCGGTGCTCGCCCGCCACGGCTTCGAGGTCACCCACGCCCGCAGCGGCGAGGAGGCGCTCCAGGCACTCGTCCCCGAGAGCACCGGCTTCGGCGTGGTCCTGCTCGACCTGGGCCTGCCCGACCAGGACGGCTACGAGGTCTGCGGCAAGATCCGCAAACGCACCAGCACCCCGGTGATCATGGTCACCGCCCGCTCCGACGTCCGCTCCCGCATCCACGGCCTCAACCTCGGCGCCGACGACTACGTGGTCAAGCCCTACGACACCGGCGAGCTGCTGGCCCGCATCCACGCCGTCAGCCGCCGCACCGCCCACGAGGACGCCGCCGGCGCCGGTGCGAGCGCGCTGCGGCTGGGCCCCGTGCACATCGAACTGCCCACCCGGCAGGTCAGCGTGGACGGCACGGTCGTCCAGCTGACCCGCAAGGAGTTCGACCTCCTCGCGCTGCTCGCCCAGCGCCCCGGTGTCGTCTTCCGCCGCGAGCAGATCATCAGCGAGGTCTGGCGCACCAGCTGGGAGGGCACCGGGCGCACGCTGGAGGTGCACGTCGCCTCCCTGCGTTCCAAGCTGCGCATGCCCGCGCTGATCGAGACCGTGCGTGGCGTGGGCTACCGGCTCGTCGCCCCGGCCGCGTAGGGGGACGGGACCGGGTGCGCACACGTCTGCTGCCGCTGCTCATCGTGCTGATGGCGGCCGTACTGCTCGCGCTCGGCGTCCCGCTCGCCGTCAGCGTGGCCAAGGCGCAGCAGCAGAAGGTCGTCGTCGACCGGATCGACGACACGGCGCGCTTCGCCGCCCTCGCCCAGTTCGTCACCGACCGGCCCACCGGCTCCCGGCGGACCGTCCCGGACGAGCGCCTGGAGACCCTCAGCCGCGAACTCGTCAGCTACTACGAGGTCTACGGCATCCGGGCCGGCGTCTTCTACCGCACCGGCACCCCGATGGCCAACGCCCCCGGCGACTGGTCCCTGCCCGCCACCGGCGAGGTCCGGGAGGCCTTCGACGAGGCCCTGCTGAGCCGGCGCAGCCACGACCCCGAGCAGGTGTGGCCCTGGCAGCGGCACCGCCTCGTGGTCGCCTCGCCGGTCATCCGGGACGGCGACGTCGTCGCGGTCGTCGTCACCGACTCCCCGACCGGTCAGATGCGCTCGCGCACCCTGCACGGCTGGCTGTTCATCGGCGCGGGCGAGATCGCCGCCATGCTGCTCGCCGTCGGGGCGGCCCTGCGGCTGACCGGCTGGGTGCTGCGGCCGGTACGGGTGCTCGACGCCACCACCCACGACATCGCCACCGGCCGGCTGAAGTCCCGCGTGGCGGTGGCCGGGGGGCCGCCGGAACTCAGGAGACTGGCCCGGTCCTTCAACGAGATGGCGGACAACGTCGAGGACGTCCTGGAGCAGCAGCGCGCCTTCGTCGCCGACGCCTCGCACCAGCTGCGCAACCCGCTGGCGGCCCTGCTGCTGCGCATCGAGCTGCTCGCCCTCGAACTGCCCGAGGGCAACGAGGAGATCGCCTCAGTGCGCACCGAGGGCAAGCGTCTGGCGCAGGTCCTCGACGACCTGCTCGACCTGGCGCTGGCCGAGCACGCCGAGGCGGACCTGCAGCTCATCGACATCGGCGAGCTGACCTCCGAGCGGGTGGCCGCCTGGGCGCCGGCCGCCGAGGCCAAGGGCGTACGGCTGCGGGGGGACTGCCCGGCCACCACCGCCTGGGCCGATCCGGTCGCGTTGTCCTCGGCCCTGGACGCCGTGATCGACAACGCGGTGAAGTTCACGCCGAAGGGCGAGTGCGTCGAGGTGAGCGTCCGGGGCGGCGGCGACACCTCGACGATCGTGGTCGCCGACCACGGCCCGGGCCTCACCGACGAGGAGATGGCACGCGTCGGGGACCGGTTCTGGCGCAGCGGCCGCCACCAGAACATCAGCGGCTCCGGCCTCGGCCTGTCCATCTCCCGCGCGCTGCTCGCGGCCGGGGGCGGCTCCCTCACCTACGACCACCATCTGCCGGACGAGCCGCGCGGGCTGAAGGTGACGGTGACGGTCCCGAGGACCGAGCCGGGAGGGGCGTAGGGCGCGGGGCGCTGGGCGCGGCGCCGGGACGATTGCCGGGCGCGCGGGAGCGCGGCGGGCGCCCTCGGTTCCGTACGGGCCTACGGCTTGACCGACCGGTAGTAGCGCCGCGCCCCCTCGTGCAGCATCAGCGGGTCGGTGTAGATGGCGGTGCGTACGTCGACCAGCTGGGCGGAGTGGACGTGGGCGCCTATCCCGTCGCGGCTCTTGATGACGGCGCGCGTCACCCACTCGGTGAGCCGCGGATCCATGTCCTGCCGCGTCATCAGCACGTTCGACACGGCGATGGTCGGCACGGCCGAACCGTTCTGCACGGTCGGATAGGCGGACTCGGGCATGTTGGTGGCGCGGTAGTAGCGGGTGGCGCCGCCCTGCGCGTGCAGCTTGGCCACCAGGCCGGGCCCGATCGGCACGAACCGGAACGCGAACGTGCCCGCGAGCTGCTTCAGACCGTCCGTCGGCAGCCCGCCCGACCAGAAGAACGCGTCGATCGCGCCCTGCCGCAGCCGTCCGGGCCCGGTGTCGATGCCGTCGGACATCGGCCGGATGTCCTTCTCCGGATCGATCCCGGCCGCCCTGAGCACGCGCTCGGCGATCAGCCGCACCCCCGACTTCGGGGGTCCGATCGCCACCCGCTTGCCGCGCAGGCCCGCCACCGAGGTGACGTGCGAGTCACGCGGGACGACGAGCTGCACATAGTCGTCGTACAGCCGGGCCACCCCGCGCAGCCGGGTCGCGTTCGGGCTGTTGTTGAGCTCGTACGTCTCCACGGCGTCCGCCGCGGCGATGGTGAAGTCGGCCCGGCCGGTCGCCACCCGCGTGACGTTCTCCTGCGAGCCGTCGCTGGTCAGCAGCCGCACCTTCAGGTTCGGCATGTCCTTGCGGAACGCGGCGCGCAGCCGGACGCCGTACTCCTGGTAGACCCCGCTGAGGGTGCCGGTGCTGAACGTGACCGTTCCGCTCGGCGGCTCGTCGCCCAGCGGCGCCAGCCACCACAGCAGCAGCCCGAGGACCACGACACCGGCGGCCGAGCCCTGCAGGGCACGCCGTCTGCCGATCGGGGGGAACACCTTGGACATGCGCGCGATCCTGCCAGCCGGGGCGCGGTGCTGGCCAGGCCGGGGGGCGGTGCTGACCGGGCCGGGGTGCGCGGACGGCCGGCCGGCGCCGTCACCGGCGGCGGTTACAGTCGCCGTATGAGCAGCTCGCCCGCCGATCTCGTCCGTGAGTTCCACCGCGCCTTCGGGCTCCACGCCCGCGCCGTGCCCGCCGAGGTGTCGCCCGAACTGGCCGCACACCGCGGCAAGTTGCTCGCAGAGGAGGCGGCGGAGGTGGCCGAGGTCGCGGTGACCGGCCCGCTCGACCGGCTGGCGCACGAACTGGCCGACGTGGTGTACGTGGCGTACGGCACGGCGCTGGTGCACGGGATCGACCTCGACGAGGTGATCGCCGAGATCCACCGCTCCAACATGAGCAAGCTCGGCCCCGACGGCGAGGTCGCGCGCCGGGACGACGGAAAGGTCCTCAAGGGGGAGCACTACCGGGCGCCCGACGTCGCCGCGGTGCTGCGCCGCCAGGGCTGGGTCCCGGACGGCGGCCGACCGGGGGACACGGGCGTGCCCGACGCGGGCAGGCTGGGGGACACGGGCGTGCCCGACGCGGGCTGACCGGGACACGCCCGGCCTGCGGCCGCTCACCGGGGCGGGGCGTGCCCCGGCGGGGCGGCTGAGCGGAAGGGGCGTGCCCGGTGGCTGCCCCGGGGACACGGGACACGGGCGTGCCCGACGCGGGCAGGCTGGGGGACACGGGCGTGCCCGACGCGGACTGACCGGGACACGCCCGGCCTGCGGCCGCTGACCGGGGCGGGGCGTGGCCCGGCGGGGCGGCTGAGCGGAAGGGGCGTGCCCGGTGGCTGGGGACACGGGACACGGGCGTGCCCGACGCCGACCGGCCGGCCCGCCGACCGGGGGACGCAGCCCCACCCGCCCGCGGCCGACCGGACGGCGGCGGTGCGGCGTTCCCGGCGGCGGGCGGAGCGGCGCAGGGGTGTCCGGGGCGCGGGCTGCCACGGGGCCGTCGCCCCACGGCGCCGTCGTTCCCGCCTCCTATGGCACCACCGCGTCCGCCGGCGGAACCGCGGCCCGTCGCCGCTCCGGGCGCGGGACGCGGGCACACCGCACGGCCAGCACCAGCGTGAGCGCGGACAGCGCGGCCACGTCCTTGAACGCCCTGCGTGTCGAGGCGTCGAGGTGGGGAAAGGCGAACTCGGGCACCTGCGGGACCAGCGCGGCCCAGAACCACGGCGAGCGCGCCACCGAGCCCGCCTCCAGCGCGCCGGCGACCAGCAGCGGCACGACCACGACCAGATAGTGCTCGTACGACGGCCGGGACACCAGGAACGAGGCCAGCATGAGCAGCGCCGCCGTGTCCGCGAGCCGCGCCGGACCCGCATCGCCGCGCCGCCACCGCCGGCAGGCGCAGACCACCGCGGCCGCCGCCGCGGCGAGGGCCAGCGCCTCGGCCGCCACCGGCGGCACACCGAGCCGTGGCAGCACCGCGGGCAGGGAGCAGTCGAACGGCCGCATCAGGGCGTCCCCGCCCTTCAGGAGGAAGGGCAGCGTGCGGGTGAAGAACCCGCCCGGGTCCGGCATCACCAGCGCCGCGGCCACCGACAGGACGACGGGCACCGCCACCGTCCACACCAGCGCACGCCACCGCCGGGCCAGCACCAGCAGCAGCACGACCGGCAGCAGCAGCGGCTTGACCGCCACCGAGACGCCCAGGACCACACCGGCCGCGTTCCAGCGCCCCCGGTCGGCCAGGAGCAGCGCGAGCGGCAGCGCCAGGGCGCTCACCGCCGTCCAGTTGCCCAGGTTCACCAGGTGCCCGGCCGGCGCCCAGCCCAGCACCAGCCCGAGCAGTCCCAGCACCGCGAACCGGCTGCGGGCCGGCACCCGGAACAGCCGTACCGCACACCACCAGCCGCCCGCGATCAGCCCCACGCACACCACCGGCGCGGCCACGCGCAGCACGGACGCCGGCAGCATCGCCTGCGCCCCGGCGAACGGCACGGCGCTCGGCAGATAGAGGAACCGCCGGTCGGCGTAGGGAGCGCCGCCGTCCAGCCACACCCGGCCGGCGTGCACGACGAAGGCGTTGTCCATGCCGCCCCGCGGGAACGCGACGGCCACCCGCGCGGCCCGGGCCAGCAGGACCCCGGCGAGCAGGGCCAGGGCGACGGGCCCGGCCGGACGCAGCAGCCACCGGCGCGGCGCGGCGGCGTCCGGGGCCGGCGTCGCGTCCGGGGCCGCCGGGCCCGTCGCGTCACGAAGCTGCATCACAGGCACCTGTCCGCGGTCCGGGCCGTGGGGGCCGGCCGCGCGAGTCGGGAGTCGACGGGTCGGGAGTTGACGGGTCAAGAGTTGACGAGTCGGGAGTCGACGAGTCGGGAGTCGGGAGGAGTGGAGCCGGGGCCCGGCGCCGCGAACGGAACGGCACCGCCGCACGAATGCGCCCCATTGTGGATCAATCGCCGCCCTGCCGCGGTGAGCGGCGGCCCGTGTCGCGGTGTACGGCGGCCCGTCCCGCGGTGGGCGGCAGCCCGTGCCACGTCTGCGCCGCCGTACGCGCCACCCCGGAGGGTTACGCCGTCCGGGTGCACCCCGGCGACCGCCTACCCTTAGGGCATGAGCAGCATCGACCGGAGCCATGAAGTGGGCGTCACTCGCAGCTATGAGATCCGCACCTACGGGTGCCAGATGAACGTCCACGACTCCGAGCGGCTGGCCGGGCTGCTCGAGGACGCGGGGTACGTGCGCGCGCCCGAGGGGTCGGACGGCGACGCGGACGTGGTCGTCTTCAACACCTGCGCCGTCCGGGAGAACGCCGACAACCGGCTCTACGGCAACCTCGGCCATCTCGCGCCGAAGAAGGCCAGGCGGCCCGGGATGCAGATCGCGGTCGGCGGCTGCCTGGCGCAGAAGGACCGGGACACCATCGTGAAGAAGGCGCCCTGGGTGGACGTCGTCTTCGGCACCCACAACATCGGCAAGCTGCCGGTGCTGCTCGAGCGCGCCCGGGTGCAGCAGGAGGCCCAGGTCGAGATCGCCGAGTCGCTCGAGGCGTTCCCCTCCACGCTGCCCACACGCCGCGAGAGCGCGTACGCGGCCTGGGTGTCCATCTCGGTCGGCTGCAACAACACCTGCACCTTCTGCATCGTGCCCGCGCTGCGCGGCAAGGAGAAGGACCGCCGCCCCGGCGACATCCTGGCCGAGGTCGAGGCCCTGGTCGGCGAGGGGGTCTCGGAGATCACGCTGCTCGGCCAGAACGTCAACGCCTACGGCTCCGACATCGGCGACCGCGAGGCGTTCAGCAAGCTGCTGCGCGCCTGCGGGACCATCGAGGGCCTGGAGCGCGTCCGCTTCACCTCGCCGCACCCGCGCGACTTCACCGACGACGTGATCGCCGCCATGGCCGAGACCCCGAACGTGATGCCGCAGCTGCACATGCCGCTCCAGTCCGGCTCGGACACCGTGCTCAGGGCGATGCGCCGGTCCTACCGGCAGGAGCGCTACCTGGGGATCATCGAGAAGGTGCGCGCCGCCATCCCGCACGCGGCGATCACCACCGACATCATCGTGGGCTTCCCCGGCGAGACCGAGGAGGACTTCGAGCAGACCCTGCACGTGGTGCGTGAGGCGCGGTTCGCGCAGGCGTTCACCTTCCAGTACTCCAAGCGGCCCGGCACCCCCGCCGCCGAGATGGAGAACCAGGTGCCCAAGGACGTCGTCCAGCAGCGGTACGAGCGGCTGGTCGCGCTCCAGGAGGAGATCTCCTGGGAGGAGAACAAGAAGCAGGTCGGCCGCACGCTGGAGCTGATGGTCGCCGAGGGCGAGGGCCGCAAGGACGGCGCCACCCACCGCCTGTCCGGCCGCGCCCCCGACAACCGCCTGGTCCACTTCACCAAGCCCGAGCAGGACGTGCGCCCCGGCGACGTGGTCACCGTCGAGGTCACCTACGCCGCCCCGCACCACCTGCTCGCCGAGGGCCCGGTCCTCGGGGTCCGCCGCACCCGCGCGGGCGACGCCTGGGAGAAGCGCAACGCCGCCGAGGCCGCCAAGCCGGCGGGTGTCATGCTCGGCCTGCCGAAGATCGGCGCCCCCGCCCCCCTGCCGGCGACGGCGGGCAGCGGCTGCGGCTGCGACTGAGCCGCGGCCCGTGCGGTGGCCGGGCGCGGCGGGTTACGCTGCCGATCATGCTTGCCGCCGCCGCAGTCTGCCCCTGCCCGCCGCTGCTGGTGCCCGAGGTCGCCGCGGGAGCCGCGCCGGAGATGGACGCCGCGCGGGCCGCGTGCGTGGACGCGCTGGGGGTGCTCGCCGCCGCCCGGCCCGATCTGCTCGTGGTCGTGGGAGCCACCGGGCCGTCCGAGGACGGCCGGGACGGCCCGTACGCGGAGGGCGCCTACGGCTCGTTCCGCGGGTTCGGCGTGGCGCTGGACGTACGGCTGGGCCGGGACACCGGGGCGGGGTCCGGGCGCCCGCTGCCGCTCTCGCTGGCGGTCGGCGCGTGGCTGCTGGAGCGGACCGGGTGGTCCGACGCCCCGGTCGAGGGGCTGGCGGTCGCCGGGACGCTGCCGGCCGCGCGCTGCGCGGAGGCCGGCCGGGAGATCGCGGCGCGCTCCGGCAGGGTGGCGCTGCTGGTGATGGGCGACGCCAGCGCCTGCCGCTCGGTCAAGGCGCCGGGGTACCTCGACGACCGCGCCGAGCCCTTCGACGCGGCGGTGGCCCGTGCCCTCGGCGCGGCGGACGTGGCCGCGCTCCAGGCCCTGGACGTGGAAACGGCGTCCGCACTCAAGGCCGCGGGCCGGGCTCCCTGGCAGGTGCTGGCGGGCGCCGCCGAAGTCGCCGGCCTCTCCGGCGCCCTGCTGCACGACGACGCGCCGTACGGGGTGGGATACCTCGTCGCCACCTGGTCCTGAGGCGGTCGCCGTCGCCTGGTCCTGAGGCGTTCGTCGCCACCTGGCCCTGAGGCGGGTCCGGGGGACCGGCCGCGGGCACGGCGGACGGCACCCGGCCCTCCGCCGTACCCGGCGCGCGGGTCAGGACATGGGGGGCGGGCCCTGCGGCGGCTGCGCGGTGGCACCGCCGGTGTCCGTGCCCGTGCCGGTCCCGTCCTTGTGGGCGAGCCGGTCCATGGCGTGCTTCGCCTTGCCCGTGCCCGCGTGGATCTTGTCGCTGTACTTGCCCTTGGTCTTCTCGTCGACCAGTTTCGCGGCCTTGTCGAGACCGTGCTCGATCGAGCCACCGTGCCGCTGTGCCAGGCCCGACACCTTCTCCCTGGCCGGTCCGAGCCTGGCCTTCATGTTGTTCAGCAGACCCATGCTTCACCTTCCCTGGCGGGACCGTTACGTGCGGGCGCCCTCGCCGGTCTCCTGTCCGGCCGGCTCGCCCGCGGCCTGCTGCTTGGGGATCTCCACCCCTTCGGCCCCGGACGGCTCGGCGCCTCCGGAAGCGGAATCCCGCCCGGACTCCCTCGCGGAGCCCTGCCGGGACTCCCGCGCGGACTCCTGTGCCGGGCCCTCGGCCGCCTCCCTCGCCGTCCCGGCCGCCGCTGCCGCGCCGGCCGCCTCCGAGCCGAGGCGCACCACCTCGCCCTGCTCCGCCTCCGGCGCGGCGGCGCCCTCCTGCGCGCCACCCGGCCCCGCGCTCTTCGGCCTCCGGAAAAGCCGAGCAAATACGCCCATATCAACTCCATACGTTACTCGTGCGGGCACGACCCCGCGTGGCCCGGCGCACCCTTGTGCGCGGCCCGGACCACCGCCCGCCGCGAACCGGCCGTAGAAACCTCGCAACGGGCAACGACCCCGCGAGCGTGACGTCACGTAACTCGTTCGTGGCGCCCCCGTGGCGTTTGGGAGACTGGTGCGGTGAGCAGCGCACCCCCCGCCCCCCGCGTCATCGCCGTTGTCGGCCCCACCGCGGCCGGAAAGTCCGATCTCGGCGTCTTCCTGGCCCAGCGCCTCGGCGGCGAGGTCGTCAACGCCGACTCGATGCAGCTCTACCGGGGGATGGACATCGGCACCGCGAAGCTGACACCCGAGGAACGCGGCGGCGTACCGCATCACCTGCTGGACATCTGGGACGTGTCGGTCGCGGCCTCCGTCGCCGAGTACCAGCGGCTGGCCCGCGCGCGGATCGACGCGCTGCTCGCCGAGGGGCGCTGGCCCGTCCTCGTCGGCGGCTCGGGTCTGTACGTCCGCGGGGCGGTCGACAACCTGGAGTTCCCCGGCACCGACCCCGAGGTGCGCGCCCGCCTCGAGGAGGAGCTCACCCTGCGCGGCTCGGGCGCCCTGCACGCCCGTCTGGCCGCCGCCGACCCGGAGGCCGCCCGCGCGATCCTGCCCAGCAACGGGCGCCGCGTCGTCCGGGCCCTGGAGGTGATCGAGATCACCGGGCGGCCCTTCACCGCGAACCTTCCCGGGCACGACTCGGTCTACGACACCGTCCAGATCGGCGTCGACGTGGCGCGCCCCGAACTCGACGAGCGGATCGCCCGCCGCGTCGACCGGATGTGGGAGGCGGGACTGGTGGACGAGGTGCGCGCGCTGGAGGCGCGCGGCCTGCGCGAGGGGCGCACCGCTTCCCGAGCGCTCGGCTACCAGCAGGTACTCGCGGCGCTCGCCGGAGAGTGCACGCTCGACGAGGCGCGCGCGGAGACCGTGCGCGCCACCAAGCGCTTCGCCCGCCGTCAGGACTCGTGGTTCCGGCGCGACCCGCGGGTGCACTGGCTGAGCGGCGCCGCCGCCGACGCCACGGAACTTCCCGGGCGCGCCCTCGCCTTGGTCGAAGGACGGGTCACAGCCTGATCACGTGATGGCATCGGGACGCCCAGGCCGTCATCCCGACCTCCGGCGCCGTGCCATCATCGAGCTTCGATCGACCAAGTGGAGTCCTAGTTGGGAGGGCGCGTGGCGATGGAGGCCGGCCCTCGCGACACCGCAGCAGACACCGAGCGCGTCACCGTGGAGCGCGCCGGAACGGACCCGGACGAGGGCTCCCTGAGCCCCGACGGGCCGGACGAGACGCAGGGCGGAGTGACCGCGGACGGACCGGAGCCCGAGGAGATGTTCCCCGGGCCCGAGGTGGAGGTCGAGCTGCGCCCGCAGCGGCGGCTGCGCATCTGGCAGCTCGCGCCCATCGTGGGCCTGGCCGCGGTCGGTTCGCTGATGTTCGCCTTCCCGCTGGCCTTCGACGGCGACAGCGGCGCCGTGATCGCCATGCTGGGCCTGCTGATCTGCTTCTGCGCGGCGGGCTGGGGCATGATGGCCGCCCGCCGGGTCGGCAACACGCTGCCCGGCCTGCCCCCGCGCGGCTGCGGACGCCGCCCCGACTGGCGGGTGATCGGCGCCTACGTCCTGCTCGTCGCCCTGGTCGTCTTCCTCGGCGTCTGGCGCGTCGCCCGCCTCCGCTAGCTAGGCTAGACGGCCCAGTTCAGCCGGGGCCTCCCGGCTCCGCTGGACCGCCCGGTTCAGCCCGGGCGTCCCGCCTCCGCCGGCCGGCCGGGCCTCCCGCCTCCGCCGGACCGCCCGGCTCGGCCCGGGCCACCAGCCCCCGCGCGGTCCCGACGCTGCGCCGGGCCCGTCGCCCGCCCGGGAGTCCGGCGCCGTCCGCCGCCCGGCCCAGCCCGTACGATCGAGGCATGAGCACGCGCATCCCCTTCCTCAAGGGCCACGGCACGGAGAACGACTTCGTGATCGTCCCGGACCCGGAGAACGCCGTCGATCTGCCGCCCGCCGCGGTCGCCGCCCTGTGCGACCGCCGCGCCGGCATCGGCGGGGACGGCGTGCTGCACGTCGTACGGTCGGCCGCGCACCCCGAGGCGCGGGAGATGGCGGCCGAGGCCGAGTGGTTCATGGACTACCGCAACGCCGACGGGTCGGTCGCCGAGATGTGCGGCAACGGCGTGCGGGTCTTCGCACGCTACCTCCAGCACGCCGGGCACGTGACGGAGGGCGACCTGGCGATCGCCACGCGCGGCGGAGTCAAGGCCGTCCACCTGGCCAAGCCGTCGTCCGCGGGCGGCGCCGGTGACATCACCGTCGGCATGGGCCGGGCCCGGCTGCCCGAGGGCGAGGTCACCGTGAGCGTGGGCGCGCGCACCTGGCCCGCCCGCAACGTGAACATGGGCAATCCGCACGCGGTCGCCTTCGTCGACGACCTCGCGCACGCCGGCGACCTGCTCTCCGCGCCCCCGTTCAGCCCGGCCGCCGCCTACCCGGACGGCGTGAACGTGGAGTTCGTCGCCGACCGCGGCCCCCGCCACGTCGCCATGCGCGTCCACGAGCGCGGCTCCGGGGAGACCCGCTCCTGCGGCACCGGCGCGTGCGCCGTCGCGGTGGCGGCGGCCCGCCGCGACGGCGCCGACCCGGCCGTCACCGGGACGCCGGTGACGTACACGGTGGACGTGCCGGGCGGCAGGCTCGTGATCACCGAGCGGCCGGACGGCGAGATCGAGATGACCGGCCCCGCGGTGATCGTCGCCGAGGGGGAGATCGACGCGCGATGGCTGGA
Source organism: Streptomyces sp. NPDC004065 (assembly GCF_044903565.1). Classification (NCBI taxonomy): domain Bacteria; kingdom Bacillati; phylum Actinomycetota; class Actinomycetes; order Kitasatosporales; family Streptomycetaceae; genus Streptomyces; species Streptomyces sp. NPDC004065. The sequence goes on from NZ_JBJDQT010000012.1 coordinate 50,931, forward strand.
AAACGCCGTCGCCTGACGTGCCGCCCGGCCGGCTCCTCGGTCCGAGGAGCCGGTGCGCTCCTGGGACATACAGGTCCGCGGGCGGGGTGCGGCCGTGGGTCCACGGCCGACCGCCCGTCAGATGGCCGGAAACCGTAAACCTCCGAGGCCATCGCTCGATTGGGTGATCCGTTTCACGCTCTCCGAGAGGCGGTCTGCCGGACGCGCTGGGCTCGGTAGCATCAAGCACCGGCCCGGACGGGGGATCCGACGCCAACCCCTGAGCCGCGTACGCCCTGGGGCACCCCGTCCGCCGGTCCACGCAGCCGGAGGTGCCCATGAGTGCGGATGCCACGAATCCCGCGGCCCCGGGACCGGCGGCGCCCGCGCCGGCCCGCAGGAGGGCCCGCCCACGGATCGACCTGCGCCGCCTGGGCCGCGCCGCGCTGCTCGGCCCCGCCGCCCGCGACCGGCTGCCCGACGCCATCGGCCACGTGGCGGAGGCGCACCGCGCCCACTTCCCCGACGCCGACCTCGAACCCCTGCGCCGCGCCTACGTGCTGGCCGAGTCCTCGCACCGCGGCCAGATGCGCAAGAGCGGCGAGCCGTACATCACGCACCCCCTCGCAGTGACCCTCATCCTCGCCGAACTCGGCGCCGAGACCACGACGTTGACGGCGTCGCTGCTGCACGACACGGTCGAGGACACCGATGTGACGCTCGATCAGGTCCGTGAGGAGTTCGGCGAGGAGGTCCGCTACCTCGTCGACGGCGTCACCAAACTGGAGAAGGTCGACTACGGGGCCGCCGCCGAACCCGAGACCTTCCGCAAGATGCTCGTCGCCACCGGCAACGACGTGCGGGTGATGTCGATCAAACTCGCCGACCGGCTGCACAACATGCGCACCCTCGGCGTGATGCGCCCGGAGAAGCAGGCCCGGATCGCCAAGGTGACCCGGGACGTGCTCATCCCGCTCGCCGAGCGGCTCGGTGTGCAGGCGCTCAAGACCGAGCTCGAGGATCTCGTCTTCGCGATCCTGCACCCGGAGGAGTACGCGCACACGCGCGAGCTGATCGCCGAGAACACCGCCCGGGCCAACGACCCGCTGGCCGAGGTGGCCGAACAGGTCCGCGGGGTGCTCCGCGAGGCGGACATCACCGCCGAAGTGCTCATCAGACCCCGGCACTTCGTCTCCGTGCACCGCGTCGCCCGCAAGCGGGGCCGGCTGCGCGGCTGCGACTTCGGCCGGCTGCTGGTCCTCGTCCACGAGGACGCCGACTGCTACGGCGTGCTGGGCGAGCTGCACACGTGCATGACACCGGTCGTCTCGGAGTTCAAGGACTTCATCGCCGTACCCAAGTTCAACCTCTACCAGTCGCTGCACACCGCCGTCGTCCGCGAGGACGGCCAGATGGTCGAGGTGCTCATCCGCACCCACCAGATGCACAAGGTCGCGGAGGCCGGCGTCGTCGCGCTCGGCAACCCCTACGCCGCGCCCGCCGAGGAGCAGTCCGCGGCCGGCGACGGGGAGCGCGTGGACCCCACCCGGCCCGGCTGGCTCTCCCGCCTCCTCGACTGGCAGCGGGCGGCGCCCGACCCCGACACGTTCTGGTCCACGCTGCGCGAGGACCTCGCCCAGGACCGGGAGATCACCGTCTACCGGCCCGACGGCGGGACCATCGGCCTGCCCGAGGGCGCCACCTGCGTGGACGCCGCGTACGCCCAGTACGGCGAGGACGCGCACGCCTGCATCGGCGCCCGGGTCAACGGCCGGCTGGCGACGCTGAGCACGGTCCTGCGGGACGGGGACTCGGTCCAGCTCCTCATGGGGCAGGACCCCGCCTCCGAGCCCTCCCGGGAATGGCTCGAGCACGCCCACACCCCGGCCGCGCGCATCGCCATCCAGCGCCGCCTGGCCGCCCAGCCGGCACCGGGGACCCCGGCGCCCGAGGCGCCCGGCGCGACGGGCGCGACGGACGGATCGGCCGCGGGGCCCGGCACGGCGCCGGGCACGGCCGGGGCCGGCGCGACCTCCGCCCCGGGAGACCCGGCGGACCGGCCGGGCCGGTCGCGTCCGGGGGAGGGGACCGGCCGTGCGGAGCCCGCGGCCGTGACGGCCCCGGCGGCCCCGGCGGACCGGGCGGGCGCGGCGGGCGGGCCGGGCCCGGTGGACTCGGCGGACCGGGCGGAAGCCGTGGGCGTGGTCAGCGGCACGGCGGGCGCCACCCCGCGGACCGCCGCGGACCCGGCCGGCCCCGGCCCCACCGGCACCACCGGCCCCACTGCCTCGACCACCACCGGCCCCACTGCCTCGACCACCACCGGCTCGAACACCGCGAGCGCGGCCGCCACCACCCCCGGCCCCGCCCCCAGCGCGGAAGGCGCCGCGGCGGACACCCGGTGGCCCCGGCCCGACAGGGCGAGCGTCGTGGTCGTCGACCGGCCGCGCACGGCCGCACGGCTCGCGGGCTGTTGTACTCCCGTGCCGCCCGACGAGGTCACCGGCTTCGCCGTGCGCGGCGGAATGGTGACCGTGCACCGTGTCGAGTGCGCCGCCGTCACCCGGATGACCAGCGCGGGGCGCGCACCGATCGCCGTGCGCTGGGGCGACACCACCGCGTGCCGGGTCACGCTGCTCGCCGAATCGTTCGGCCGCCCCCATCTGCTGGCCGATCTCACCGAGGCGATCGCCCTCCAGGGCGTCGAGATCGTCTCGGCGACCGTGGCCCCGCCGACCCAGCAGCGGGTCCGCCACACCTATACACTCCAGCTCCCCGACGCCGCCGGCCTCCCCGCCCTCATGCGCGCCATGCGCAACGTCCCCGGCGTCTACGACGTGAGCCGCACCCAGCCCCAGCCTCCGGGCGCCTGAGCCGCGCGCGCCGGGGCGCACACCGTCCCCGCGCGCTCCTCCGGCGTGCCGCGCGGGAACCCGTTCGGGTGGGACGGTCGCGCGCCGCCGCCGTGGTGGGCACGCGCGCTGGTAGCGGTGGGGCATGCCGCTTCCCCCCGCTTCCCGTGTTCGTACGCGTGTGCCCCGCCGGCCGAGGACGGCCCTCCTCGCCTCGGCCGCCTCCGCCCTCTGCGCCTGCCTGGTCGCGGCGAGCGCCCCGCCCGCCCCGCTGGGCGTCGGCGACCGGCTCTTCCCCCACCTGGGCAACCCGGGGTACGACGTGTCGTCGTACGACCTGTCCTTCACCTACCAGGGGGACAACCGCAAGCCCCTGCAGGCCGTCACCACGATCGACGCCTGGACGACCGAGGCACTGGAGCGGGTGAACCTCGACTTCGCGCACGGCAGGGTCGACTCCGTCACGGTCGACGGCGAGCCGGCCACGTTCGCGGGCGCCGGCGAGGACCTCGTGATCACCCCGCGCACACCGCTGCCCGAGTACCGCTGGACCCGCATCACCGTGCGCCACACCAGCGATCCCGTGGCGGCCAAGGGCCGCGACGGCGGCTGGGTGCGCACCGCGGACGGGCTCGCCCTGGCCAACCAGGCCGACGCCGCCCACCTGGTGTTCCCGTGCAACGACCATCCCTCCGACAAGGCGATGTTCACCATCCGCGTCACCGCCCCCGACGGCTACACGGCCGTCGCCAACGGACTGCCCCAGGGCACCCGGCGCGCCGCCGGCGCCACCACCTGGACGTACCGCACCCAGCACCCCATGGCCACCGAGCTCGCCCAGGTGTCGGTCGGCCGCTCCACCGTGCTGCACCGCGCCGGCCCGCACGGCCTGCCCGTGCGCGACGTCGTGCCCACCGAGGACCGCAAGACGCTCGAGCCGTGGCTGGCCAGGACACCCGGCCAGATCGCCTGGATGGAGAGCAAGGTCGGCGGCTACCCGTTCGAGACCTACGGCGTGCTCATGGCCTCCGCCACCACCGGCTTCGAACTGGAGACGCAGACCCTCTCCCTGTTCGAGAAGGACCTGTTCACCCGGTCGGCCTACCCGAAGTGGTACGTGGAGTCGGTGATGGTGCACGAGCTGGCCCACCAGTGGTTCGGCGACAGCGTCAGCCCGCGCTCCTGGTCCGACCTGTGGCTCAACGAAGGGCACGCCACCTGGTACGAGGCGCTGTACGCGCAGGAGAAGGCGCACCAGTCGATGGAGTCCCGGATGAAGGCCGCCTACGCCTCCTCCGACGGCTGGCGCGCCGCCGGCGGGCCGCCCGCGCTCCCGAAGCCGGCGAAGCCCGGCCAGAAGATCGGCATCTTCCGCTCCAACGTCTACGACGGCGCCGCGCTCGTCCTGTACGCGCTGCGCCAGGAGATCGGCGTGCCCGCCTTCGAGCGGCTGGAACGCGCCTGGGTGAGCGCCCACCGGGACTCCACGGCCACCACGGCCGACTTCGAGCGCCTGGCCTCCGACTTCGCCGGACGCGACCTGACCTCCTTCTTCAAGGCCTGGCTGTACGGCGAGAAGACCCCGCCGATGCCCGGCCACCCGGACTGGAAGCCCGAGCGGCCGAGGACGGCCAAGAAGTGACCGGCCGCGGCACTCCCGGACGACGGCACCCGCGGGCCACGGCACCCCCGGACGGCGGCGCCCCCGAATAACACCGTGACGCAGCGTGCCGTGCCGTGGGACCATCGTCCGGTCGGCGCGGCACGGCGTACGGGAATCCCCCGGGGCACCCGTGCGTTGTGGACAGTGACGGAAAGGCCGCCGGACGGCGGCCGGGCCTCCTCGGAGGCGCCGCCGCGGCTCCCACGCCGCACATGAGTGTTCCAACGACGTAAGGACCCAATGACCTCCTCTTCTTCCTCTTCCCAGGCGTCCCAGGCGACCAAGCGCCTCGCGCACACGTACCCCGAAGGACTTCGGGCCGATGCCCTGATGGAAGAGGACGTCGCCTGGAGCCACGAGATCGACACGGACCGGGACGGCGAGCAGTTCGACCGTTCCGAGCGCGCGGCTCTGCGCCGCGTCGCGGGCCTGTCCACCGAGCTCGAGGACGTCACCGAGGTCGAGTACCGGCAGCTCCGGCTGGAGCGGGTGGTGCTCGTCGGCGTCTGGACCTCGGGGACCGTGCGGGACGCCGAGAACTCCCTGGCCGAGCTCGCCGCCCTCGCGGAGACCGCGGGCGCGCGGGTGCTGGACGGTGTGATCCAGCGCCGCGACAAGCCGGACGCCGCCACCTACATCGGTTCGGGCAAGGCCGACGAGCTGCGCGACATCGTCCTGGAGACGGGCGCGGACACCGTCATCTGCGACGGTGAGCTGAGCCCGGGCCAGCTGATCCACCTCGAGGACGTCGTCAAGGTCAAGGTCATCGACCGTACGGCCCTGATCCTGGACATCTTCGCCCAGCACGCCAAGTCCCGGGAGGGCAAGGCGCAGGTCGCCCTCGCCCAGATGCAGTACATGCTGCCCAGGCTCCGCGGCTGGGGCCAGTCGCTGTCCCGGCAGATGGGCGGCGGCAGCGGCGGCCTCGCCACCCGCGGCCCCGGTGAGACCAAGATCGAGACGGACCGGCGGCGGATCCGCGAGAAGATGGCGAAGATGCGCCGGGAGATCGCGGAGATGAAGACCGGCCGCGAGATCAAGCGCCAGGAGCGGCGCCGCAACAAGGTGCCCTCCGTCGCCATCGCCGGCTACACCAACGCCGGCAAGTCCTCCCTGCTCAACCGCCTCACCGGCGCGGGCGTCCTGGTCGAGAACGCGCTGTTCGCGACCCTGGACCCGACCGTGCGCCGGGCGGAGACCCCGAGCGGGCGGCTGTACACGCTGGCCGACACCGTCGGGTTCGTCCGGCACCTGCCGCACCACCTGGTCGAGGCGTTCCGCTCCACCATGGAGGAGGTCGGCGACTCCGACCTGATCCTGCACGTGGTGGACGGCTCGCACCCGGACCCGGAGGAGCAGCTGGCCGCCGTGCGCGAGGTGATCAGGGACGTCGGCGCCACCGACGTGCCCGAGATCGTCGTGATCAACAAGGCGGACGCGGCCGACCCGCTGGTGCTCCAGCGGCTGCTGCGGGTGGAGAAGCACTCCATCGCCGTCTCGGCCCGCACCGGCCGGGGCATCCCCGAGCTGCTCGCGCTCATCGACGAGGAGCTGCCGCGGCCGTCCGTGGAGATCGAGGCGCTCGTGCCCTACACCCACGGCAAGCTGGTCGCCCGTGCGCACACCGAGGGCGAGGTGATCTCCGAGGAGCACACCGCGGAGGGCACCCTGCTCAAGGCCCGGGTGCACGAGGAACTGGCGGCGGACCTGGCGCCGTACGTACCGGCTCCGGCCCTCTGACCGGCCGCGCGACAACCCGCGGCCGGCAAGCACGAAGGCCCGCCCCCGCATCGCGCGGGGTGGGCCTTTCCGCGTACCCGGCGGCCGTCGGGTACGCCCGCCGGCCGCCTGACGGGTCCGCCGGCCGCCTGACGGGTCCGTCGGCCGGAACCGGCTACTGACCGGCGAACTTCCTGCTGACCGAGTCGTAGACCCCCTTGGCCACCGGGCCCAGCCGGGGGCCCGCCAGCCAGCCCGCCGTCACCGGGCCGATCGAGGTGTTGGACACCAGGGCGGGCTTGCCGTCCGCGCCCCTCCCGATCCAGCCGCCGCCGGAGGAACCGCCGGTCATGGTGCACCCGATGCGGTACATCGTGGGGTCCGAGGCGTTCAGGGACAGCCGGCCGGGCTTGTCCTGGCACTGGTACAGCAGCCGGCCGTCGTACGGCGGCGCGGCCGGGTAGCCGATCGCGGTGACGCTCTGCACCTTGGGCACCGCCGGGGCGTCGAAGTTCACCGGCAGCGCCGCGCCCACCGTCTCCTCCAGCGACTTGCCGCTGCCGCCCTTCTCCGGCGTCACATGGATGACGGCGAAGTCGTAGCTCGCGCCCTGCCCGCCGGTGGAGCCGCCCTGCTCGATCCACTGCTCGGAGGTCTGCGCCCAGGTGCCCCACCACACGCCGTAGGGCGCGACCTGCTCCCTGGCGGCGCTCTGCAGCTGCTTGGTGCCGAGACCGGCGTCGTTGTACGACGGCACGAAGGCGATGTTGCGGTACCAGCCGCCCTTCTTGCCCGCGTGCACGCAGTGGCCCGCCGTCCACACCAGGTTGGACTTGCCCGGGTGGGCCGGGTCCGCCACGACGGTCGCCGAGCAGACCATCGTGCCCTCGGGGGCGTCGAAGAACACCTTGCCCGCCGTCGCCGCGTTGGTGTGGTACGCCGGAGCCACCGCCGCCGCCCTGACCGGGGCCGGCGTCGGGTCGGTGACCCCCTGGTCACCGGAGAGGTCGTTGGTGTCGACACCCCGGTCCGGGTCCTCCGCCCCGCGCATCCGGTCGGGGTCCCACAGGCCCTGGATGATCGGGTTGATGAAGTCGTTGGCCTCGCGCAGCCAGTCGTCCTTGTCCCAGTTCTTCCAGGCGCCGTCCTTCCACTTGTCGATGTCGATCCCGTGTTCCTTCAGCCGCTGCCTGAGGTCGTCCGGAATCTTGATCTTTCCGTCGCCGGTGCCGTCCGAGCCCGCGCTCGCGGACGAGGACGGCCCGTCCGCCTTGTCCTCACCCGAGTTGCAGCCGGTGGCGGTGAGCGCCAGCACCGAGACCAGCGCGACGGCGGCCGGCACGGGGGAGGTGGTGCGGCGGCTGCCCCTCCCTCGGCGGGCGGTGAAGGACGGGCGTATGGGTCGCATGGTCTGACTCCCCCTGATGTGAACGGACTTGCGGGTGACCGCCGGGTACGCGCCCGGTCGCCGGGGCGAGTTCGGGCGCGCGGCACGGCGTGCGGAACGGCATCACACAGTATGCGGTCGCTGTGGGGGACCGCCGACGGAAAGGCAACGGTTCCGTCACGGCAAGGATCTTGAGGCAACCCGTAACTCCGTGCCCGATCCGCGGTTGTAGCGGTGGGGGGTCCGCTGTCCGCGTACGGGTGCCCCGCGCCGACGGCGGCCGTACGGCCCCCGCGGCGGCAGGCCGGGCACCCGGTGACGGCAGGGGCCGGCGCCTCCGGGAGCCCTGGGAATGTGGGAGGTACAAGGAGCCGTGACCGTGACGGAGTCCGCGCCTGAAGCCGGCGCGTCCACCGGGGCGCGCGCCGCGCACGAGGGAATCCTGCGGCGCCAGTCGGCGCGCGAGTCGGCGGCGCGCACCTACGCGCGCGCCCTGCCGATCGTGCCCGTCCGGGCCCGCGGGCTCACCATCGAGGGCGCCGACGGCCGCCGTTACCTCGACTGCCTCTCCGGCGCCGGCGCTCTCGCCCTCGGCCACAACCACCCCGTCGTGCTGGAGGCCATCCGCGGAGTACTCGACTCGGGCGCGCCCCTGCAGGCCCTCGATCTCGCCACGCCCGTGAAGGACGCCTTCGTCACCGAGCTGTTCCGCACCCTGCCGCCCGGACTGGCCGGCCACGCGCGCGTGCAGTTCTGCGGTCCCGCGGGAGCCGACGCGGTGGAGGCCGCGTTCACCCTCGTCCGCGCCGTGACGGGCCGCGACCCGATCGTGGCCTTCGCGGGCGCCTACCACGGGATGACCGCGGGCGCCCGCGCCGCCTCCGGACACGCACCCGACGTCCGGGTCGCACGCCTGCCCTACCCGCAGGACTACCGCTGCCCGTTCGGCGTCGGCGGCACCGAGGGCGCCGAACTCGCCGCCCGCTGGACCGAGTCCGTCCTGGACGACCCCAAGTCGGGGGTGCCGCTGCCCGCCGGGGTGATCGTGGAGCCGGTGCAGGGCGAGGGCGGGGTGCTTCCCGCGCCCGACGCCTGGATGCGGCGCATGCGGCGGATCACCGCCGACCGGTCCGTGCCGCTGATCGCCGACGAGATCCAGACCGGCGTCGGCCGCACCGGCGCCTTCTGGGCGGTGGACCACAGCGGGGTGACCCCCGACGTCATGGTGCTGTCCAAGGCCATCGGCGGCAGTCTGCCGCTGGCCGTCGTGGTCTACCACGAGGACCTCGACGTCTGGGGACCCGGCGCGCACGCCGGTACCTTCCGCGGCAACCAGCTCGCCATGGCCGCGGGCACCGCCACCCTGGCCCACGTCCGGGAGAACCGCCTGGCCGAGCGCGCGGCGGAACTGGGCTCGCGCATGCTGTCCCGGCTGAGCGAACTCGAGAGGACGTACCCCTGCGTGGGGGAGGTACGAGGACGCGGGCTGATGATCGGCCTGGAGTTCGTGGACCCGGACGGCGCGCAGGGGCCGTGCGGCGCCCGGCCCGCCGCCCCCGCACTGGCCGCGGCCGTACAGCGGGAGTGCCTGCACCGCGGTCTCATCGTGGAACTCGGGGGCCGCGGCGGCAGCGTCGTACGGCTGCTGCCGCCGCTCACGATCAGCGACGAGCAGGCGGCGGCGGTGCTCGACCGGCTGGCCGAGGCGGTGGGGGCGGCCGCCCGCAGCCAGCCGGGGCCGCGGGGACCCGGGCGTGCGGAGCCGCCGGAGTAGGCCGGCCGCCGTCCGCGCCGGCATCGGCCCGTGCCTGCTCCACCACCCCGAGGAACCGCCTTCCCGCCCCGAGGAACCGCCTTCCCGCCCCGAGGAACCGCCTTCCCACCCTGAGGAACCGCCTTCCCACCCTGAGGAACCGCCTTGAACGCCATCCCCGCACGGCCCGCCGGCCCCGCCCCTGTCACCGCCGCGGCCGGGACGTTCCCCCAGCAGCAGACCGGTCCGGCGCCCACCGGGCCCGGGTACGGCGCGGACGCGCCCTCCACCGGCCGCCCCCACGACGATGCCGCACACGTCGACCACCCCCGGCGCCCCGCGCACCCCGACCCCGCCGGCCAGCCGGATCCGCTCGACCACCCAGGTCCCCTCGACCGCCCAGACCCTTTCGACCACCCGGACCCTCTCGACCACCCCGATCCGCACGCCGCCGCCGAGACGGCCGCCGTGGAGAACCTGCTGCGCTGCTGGGTGCGCGAGACCGGCACCGCCGCACCCGACGGCGGCACCCTGCGCGTTCCCCTCCCGGCCTCCGGGACCGCCCTGCTCGCCCCCGTCCGCCACTGGTCACCGGCCGGCTGGCACCGCTTCGGCCCGCCGTGCCTGGCCACCGCCCCGCCCGGCGCACCGCCGGTGGACGCCGTCACGGTCGCCGCCCTGCTCACCCGTGAGTCCGCACGGGCGCCCCACCCGGCCGGCGCCGGCTCGCCGCCCGGCGCGGCGTCCGTACCGCCGCCCGGGCACGCCGGGCACGCCGGTGACGCGGTGGATCTCGTCGCCCGGGTCGCCGACTCCGTACGCCGCACCGCGCTGTTCCTCGCCGACCGGCGGGAACGGCCCGCCGACGGGCCGGACCTGTTCCTCTCCGCCGAGCAGGCCCTGGTGCTGGGGCACCCGCTGCATCCCGCCCCGAAGAGCCGCGAAGGGCTGTCCGAGGCCGAACTGCGGCCCTACTCACCCGAGTTGCGGGGCTCGTTCCCCCTGCACTGGCTGGCGGTCCACCACTCCCTGCTCGCCATGGACTCGGCGTGGACGGAACGCGGCCGGCCCGTTCCCGCCGACCGGCTCACGGCCCGCCTCGCCGGACCGGGACTCGAACTGCCGGAGGGACACGCCGCCCTGCCGCTGCACCCCTGGCAACTGCGCGAGGTACGCCACCGCCCCGCCACCGCGGCGCTGCTGGGCCAGGGACTGCTGCGCGACCTGGGCCCCCACGGTCCCTCCTGGCACCCCACCTCCTCCGTGCGCACCGTGCACCGCTCCGGCGCACGCGCCATGCTCAAGCTGTCGCTGGGCCTGCGCATCACCAACTCCCGCCGGGAGAACCTCCGCAAGGAACTGCACCGGGGCGTCGAGGTGCACCGCCTGCTGCGGGCCGGCCTCGCCCAGGAGTGGCGTGCCGCCCACCCCGCCTTCGACATCGTCCGCGACCCGGCGTGGCTCGCAGTGGACGACGCGGACGGGACCCCCGTGCCCGGACTGGACGTGATGATCCGGCACAACCCCTTCGCTCCCGGGGACGACGTCTCCTGCGTCGCCGGCCTCGTGGCGCCCAGGCCCTGGCCCTGGCCCCCGGCAGCCGTCCGGGACACGGGACGGGACGTCCGGGACACGGGACGGGACGGGCCGGACGGGCCGCATGCCGCACTCTCCGCACCCGGTGCCGCGCCGTCCGCGCCGGGCGCCGGGAGCGCCGTACCCGGTGCCGCACAGGCCGTACGGTCGCGGCTGGCCGACGTGGTCCTCCGCCTCGCCGCCCGCACCGGGCGCCCCCTCGGGGCCGTGGCGGCCGAGTGGTTCCTTCGCTACCTCGAACAGGTGGTACGCCCCGTGCTGTGGCTGGACGGTACGGCGGGCATCGCGCTGGAGGCGCACCAGCAGAACACGCTCCTCCTGCTCGACCCCGACGGCTGGCCCGCGGGCGGCCGCTACCGCGACAACCAGGGCTACTACTTCCGTGCCTCGCGGCGCGCGGAACTCCAGGCCCGGCTGCCCGGCATCGGCGAGCACAGCGACACCTTCGTCTCCGACGAGGTCACGGACGAACGCTTCGCCTACTACCTCGCACTGAACAACGTGTGCGGTCTCATCGGCGCCTTCGGCTCCCAGCGCCTCGCCGACGAACGGCTGCTGCTGGCCGCCTTCCGGCGCTTCCTCGCCGGCCTCGCCTGCGGCCCGGCGCGCACCCGCTCCCCGCTGCCGGAACGCCTGCTCGACTCGCCGGTGCTGCGCTGCAAGGCCAACCTCCTGACCCGGCTGCACGGCCTGGACGAACTCGTCGGCCCGGTCGACACCCAGTCCGTCTACGTCACGATCGCCAACCCCCTGTACGCCTGACCCGTCCCCGTAAGGAGCGCCATGCCTCCCACCGACGCCGGCGCCGTCGCAGGCACCGCACCGGCCCCCGCCGCCCCGGACACCGAGCCCAGGACCGGCCCGGACACGGACGGCGAGGCGTCCGCGCCCGGGGGAAGGGCCGCGGGTGCGGTCGTGGCCACCGCCGCCGGTGACGCGGGCCGGGACAGCCACGACGACGCGGGCGGGGACACCGACGGTGACGCGGGCGGGGACACCGACGGTGACGCGGGCGGGGGCACGGACGGCGAGGACACCCTCGACCTGCGCCTGCCCGAGGAGTTCCGCGCGGAGTACCGCACGGAGTTCGGCACGCTGTTCGCGGAGCCGGGCGGGGGCGGCGCCCGGCGCGCGTACGACCTCCTCGACGGGGTCGGGGACTGGGGCCCCGCCCGCACGCCCCTCGGCGCGTTCCACCTGGCCCCCGTCCGGATCGAGCGCGATCTGCCGGTGATCGGCCGCTGGATGAACGATCCGGCCGTCGCGGAGTTCTGGCGGCTGGCCGGCCCGCGGAGCGTGACCGAGGCCCATCTGGCGGAGCAGCTGGAGGGGGACGGACGCAGCGTCCCCTGCCTCGGACTGCTCGACGGCACCCCCATGAGCTACTGGGAGATCTACCGTGCCGACCTCGATCCGCTGGCCCGCCACTACCCGGCCCGGCCGCACGACACCGGCATCCACCTCCTCGTCGGCAGCGTCACCGACCGGGGCAGGGGAGTGGGCAGCACCCTGCTCAGAGCCGTCGCCGACCTGGTCCTGGACCGGCGCCCCGCCTGCGCACGCGTCGTCGCGGAGCCGGATCTGCGCAACGCGCCGTCCGTCGCCGCCTTCCTGACGGCGGGCTTCCGGTTCTGCGCCGAGGTCGAGCTGCCCGGCAAGCGGGCCGCGCTGATGGCCCGCGACCGCTCCCTGCGCGACCTGCTGTGAAAGCGCCGGACGAATGCGCAGGTCAGCGCCTGTATCCACCCCTTGAACGCCCATCTGTCAGTCCCGAGCCGTAGGGTGGTCGCGCTATGACGAAGCCCTCACTCCCCGAACTCCTGCATGCCGCCGTCACCGCCGTCGGCGGCACGGAGCGCCCCGGCCAGGTGACCATGGCCCAGGCCGTCGCGGACGCGATCGACGACGGCTCGCACCTGCTGGTCCAGGCCGGCACCGGCACCGGAAAGTCGCTGGGCTATCTCGTGCCCGCCCTCGCTCACGGGGAGCGCGTCGTCGTGGCGACCGCCACGCTCGCCCTGCAGCGCCAGCTCGTCGAGCGGGACCTGCCGCGCACGGTGGACGCCCTGCACCCGCTGTTGCGCCGCCGCCCGGAGTTCGCGATGCTCAAGGGCCGGTCGAACTACCTGTGCCTGCACCGCCTCCACGAGGGCGTGCCGCAGGACGAGGAGGACGGCCTGTTCGACCAGTTCGAGGCCGCCGCCCCCACCAGCAAGCTGGGCCAGGACCTGCTGCGGCTGCGCGACTGGGCGGACGGGACGGAGTCCGGTGACCGCGACGACCTCACGCCCGGCGTGTCCGACCGGGCCTGGTCGCAGGTGTCGGTCTCGTCCCGGGAGTGCCTGGGCGCGACCAAGTGCGCGTACGGCGCCGAGTGCTTCGCCGAGATGGCCCGCGAGCGCGCCAAGCTCGCCGAGGTCGTCGTCACCAACCACGCGCTGCTCGCGATCGACGCCATCGAGGGCGCGCCGGTCCTGCCGCAGCACGAGGTGCTGATCGTGGACGAGGCGCACGAGCTGGTCTCCCGGGTGACCGGCGTCGCCACCGGCGAGCTGACCCCCGGGCAGGTCAACCGTGCGGTGCGGCGTACCGCGAAGCTCGTCAACGAGAAGGCCGCCGACCAGTTGCAGACCGCCGCCGAGGGCTTCGAGCGGCTGATGGAGCTCGCCCTGCCCGGCCGGCTGGAGGAGATCCCGGAGGACCTCGGTTACGCCCTGCTCGCCCTGCGGGACGCCGCCCGCAATGTGATCTCGGCCCTCGGCTCGACACGGGACAAGTCCGTCCAGGACGAGGACGCGGTCCGCAAGCAGGCCCTCGCCTCCGTGGAGAACGTGCACGACGTGGCGGAGCGGATCACCAACGGCTCGGAGTGGGACGTCGTCTGGTACGAGCGCCACGACCGGTTCGGGGCCTCCCTGCGGGTCGCCCCCATGTCCGTGTCGGGGCTGCTGCGGGAGAAGCTCTTCGCGGACCGCTCCGTCGTGCTGACCTCGGCGACCCTCAAGCTGGGCGGGGACTTCAACGGCGTCGGAGCCTCCCTCGGCCTCGCCCCGGAGGGCACCGAGGGCGAGGACGTGCCGCAGTGGAAGGGCGTGGACGTCGGTTCCCCGTTCGACTACCGCAAGCAGGGCATCCTGTACGTCGCCAAGCATCTGGCGCGGCCGGCCCGGGACGGCGACCGCGGGGACATGCTCGACGAGCTGACCGAGCTGATCCAGGCGGCGGGCGGGCGCACGCTGGGGCTGTTCTCCTCCATGCGGGCCGCCCAGCTCGCCGCGGAGGAGCTGCGCGGCCGTATCCCGGAGTTCCCGATCCTGCTCCAGGGCGAGGAGACCCTGGGCGAGCTGATCAAGAACTTCGCGGCGGACGCCCGGACCTGCCTGTTCGGGACGCTGTCCCTGTGGCAGGGCGTCGACGTCCCCGGCCCGAACTGTCAGCTGGTCGTCATGGACAAGATCCCGTTCCCGCGCCCCGACGACCCGCTGATGAGCGCCCGGCAGAAGGCCGTGGAGGACGCCGGCGGCAACGGGTTCATGGCCGTGGCCGCGACCCATGCGGCGCTGCTGATGGCCCAGGGTGCCGGGCGGCTGGTCCGCGCCTCGGGGGACCGGGGCGTGGTCGCCGTACTGGACCCGCGGCTGGCCACGGCCCGGTACGGGAGCTATCTCAAGGCCTCGCTGCCGGACTTCTGGTACACCACGGACCGGAACCAGGTGCGCAGGTCGCTCGCGGCCATCGACACGGCGGCGCGACAGACGGAGCGGCCCGCCGCGGAGTGACCCCGCCGCACCGCCGGGCGCCCGGCCCCCTGGCAGTACCCGCCGGGGTGCCACGGGGCCCTCGGCACCGCCACCCCGCCCCGCCACAGGACCGCGCTCCCGCCGGCGCAGGACTGCACCCGGCCCTGGCAGGGGACCGCACCCCACCGGCCCGTGCCGGCGCCCCCGCCGGCGCAGGACTGCACCCGGCCCCGGAAGGGTGACCGCGCCCGCCCGGGGGGGGATCGCGCCCCGCCCAGGGCGGACCGCGCCCGTCCCCGCCACAGAGCCGTTCGCACCCGGGACGGGCTGCGCGCAGTACAAGGCCCCGGAACCGGCGCAGAGGTCCCGGGGCCCGATCAGGAGGCGGGTCGGACGGCCGCCCGCCGCGGTGCTCGGCGGTGCTCAGACTCGCCGCAGCACCGCCACCACCTTGCCGAGAATAGTCGCGTCGTCGCCCGGAATGGGTTCATACGCGGCGTTGTGCGGGAGGAGCCACACGTGGCCGTCCTCCCGCTTGAAGCGCTTGACGGTGGCCTCACCGTCGATCATCGCGGCCACGATGTCACCGTTCTCCGCGACCTGCTGGCGGCGGACGGTGACCCAGTCGCCGTCGCAGATGGCGGCCTCGATCATCGAATCGCCGACGACCTTCAGCACGAACAGCTCGCCGTCACCGACCAGCTGCCGGGGGAGGGGGAAGACGTCCTCGACCGACTCCTCGGCGAGGATCGGGCCACCGGCGGCGATCCGCCCGACCAGCGGCACGTAGGAGGCGGCCGGCTTGCCCACGGTGTCCGTGGGCTGCAGCGTGGCGGCCTGGTCGGATCCGCGGACCTCGTAGGCGCGCGGGCGGTGGGGGTCCCGGCGCAGGAAGCCCTTGCGCTCCAGTGCCATCAGCTGGTGCGCGACCGAGGACGTGGAGGAAAGTCCGACCGCCTGGCCGATCTCCCGCATCGACGGCGGGTAGCCGCGCCGCTGTACGGAGTCCCTGATGACCTCGATCACCCGGCGCTGCCGGTCGGTCAGGCCCGAGCTGTCCGCCCGGATGCCTGGAGGTCGGCCCGGCAGGGAACGCTTGTGTCCCTCGGGGTTCGCGGTTTCGTTCATCGCATGCACCGGCTCGAGTCGGCCCTGGGAGCGGTCCTGGGCAGTGATGGTGGCACTGTCTGCGGTGGTGGTCACGTCGTCGGCCCCTCTCGATGGTCTCCCTCCGGCACAACGGTAGTTGCTTTCGAAAGGTTGCGCCAAACACACGTTCGAGTGAAAAACCGCAGATTGCCTGACTCGATCATGTCCCCGGGTGTATTGGCTCTCGCGGCTCCGGCGGGCGGAAGGGCCGATTGTTGTAACCTTCACCGCCGGGTGACGACCTCGTGGGTCGGCGCCAGTCTGCCATCCGGCGCGCCGCCGGCCGAGCACCGGTTCCCATCTGCCCGGGAGTCCTACGCGTCCTCCGTGCGGCGCCCACGGTATCTCCGCATGCGCCGTGGCGGTACGGCCGCGCACCGGCGTGTTTTCCGCGGGCGCGGGCAGACGCCCCGATGGCGCACACCCGTGCCGTCCCGCGACGCTCGCGCGACACGCGCGGAAATCAGCTGTATGTACGAGCCAAGCCCCCACATGTAGTGGTTGGATGGCTACAGCAGCCCACAAGTTGTGGTCCCCGGGTTTTCGCCCGCCGATCATCGCCTATGCTGGGGGCTGCTTCGCGGGGCTCGTGTGACCCGTGAGGCTGTTGAGTCTTGCTGTGAGGAGGGATGGAGCGATGCACTGCCCCTTCTGCAGGCACCCCGACAGCCGCGTGGTCGACAGCCGTACGACGGACGACGGAACGTCGATCCGCAGGCGCCGCCAGTGCCCTGACTGCTCCCGCCGGTTCACGACCGTGGAGACCTGCTCGCTCATGGTGGTCAAGCGGTCCGGCGTCACCGAGCCCTTCAGCCGCACCAAGGTCATCAACGGCGTGCGCAAGGCGTGCCAGGGGCGGCCTGTCACCGAGGACGCGCTCGCCCTGCTCGGCCAGCGGGTCGAGGAGGCGGTGCGGGCCAGTGGAAGCGCCGAGGTGGCCGCCCACGACGTGGGACTGGCCATACTCGGCCCCCTGCGGGAGCTCGACCTCGTGGCCTACCTGCGGTTCGCGTCCGTCTACCGGGCGTTCGACTCGCTGGAGGACTTCGAGGCGGCCATCGCGGAACTGAGGGAGAGGACACCGGAGCCCGCCGCGGAGCACGAGGACGGCGGAGGCGGCGGCGACGAGGACGTCGCGGAAGGCCGGAAGGACGACCGCGGACAGGCGGGGACGGCGGAGGTTCCCGCGCCCGCGGGCGCCGCCGGCTGACCGGCGGGCCGGACAGGACGGACAGTACGGCTCGTCCAGGACGGCTCGTCCGGTCCCGGACCGGCGGCGGCGATCGAAGACGGCTGCGGGCGGCAGCGACAGGGGAGCCCGCGGCATCGGACAGAACACCGTGCCCCAGGAAACAAAAGGGCACTTCAGGGCGTTTTCGCCCGTACAGGGAGGCGGCATGACAGAGACGGCGAGCGGTCCGACACGAGGTTCCCGCGCCAAGGGCGGAAAGGCCGGGAACAAGGGGCTGCACATCGAGCGCGTCCACACCACTCCGGGCGTACACCCGTACGACGAGGTGGCCTGGGAGCGCCGTGACGTCGTCATGACCAACTGGCGCGACGGCTCGGTCAACTTCGAGCAGCGTGGCGTCGAGTTCCCCGACTTCTGGTCGGTGAACGCGGTCAACATCGTCACCAGCAAGTACTTCCGCGGTGCCGTCGGCACCCCGCAGCGCGAGACCAGCCTCCGGCAGCTGATCGACCGCATCGTGAAGACGTACCGGAAGGCCGGCGAGGACCACAAGTACTTCGCCTCGCCCGCCGACGCCGAGATCTTCGAGCACGAGCTGGCCTACGCCCTCCTGCACCAGATCTTCAGCTTCAACAGCCCGGTCTGGTTCAACGTCGGCACGCCCCAGCCCCAGCAGGTCTCCGCCTGCTTCATCCTGTCCGTCGACGACTCCATGGAGTCGATCCTCGACTGGTACAAGGAAGAGGGCATGATCTTCAAGGGCGGTTCCGGCGCCGGCCTGAACCTCTCGCGCATCCGCTCCTCCAAGGAGCTGCTCTCCTCCGGCGGCAACGCCTCCGGCCCCGTCTCCTTCATGCGCGGCGCCGACGCCTCCGCCGGCACCATCAAGTCCGGCGGCGCCACCCGTCGCGCCGCCAAGATGGTCATCCTCGACGTCGACCACCCCGACGTGGAGGACTTCATCGAGACCAAGGTGAAGGAGGAGGAGAAGATCCGCGCCCTGCGCGACGCGGGCTTCGACATGGACCTGGGCGGCGACGACATCACGTCCGTCCAGTACCAGAACGCCAACAACTCCGTCCGCGTGAACGACCAGTTCATGAAGGCGGTCGAGCAGGGCGGCAAGTTCGGCCTGCGGGCCCGCATGACCGGCGAGGTCATCGAGGAGGTCGACGCCAAGGCGCTCTTCCGGAAGATGGCCGAGGCCGCCTGGGCCTGCGCCGACCCGGGCATCCAGTACGACGACACGATCAACCACTGGCACACCTGCCCGGAGTCCGGCCGGATCAACGGCTCGAACCCCTGCAGCGAGTACATGCACCTGGACAACACGTCCTGCAACCTGGCCTCGCTGAACCTGATGAAGTTCCTCAAGGACGACGGCAAGGGCAACCAGTCCTTCGACGTCGAGCGCTTCCAGAAGGTCGTCGAGCTGGTCATCACCGCGATGGACATCTCGATCTGCTTCGCGGACTTCCCGACCCAGAAGATCGGCGAGAACACCCGCGCCTTCCGCCAGCTCGGCATCGGCTACGCCAACCTCGGCGCCCTGCTGATGGCCACCGGCCACGCCTACGACTCCGACGGCGGCCGCGCGCTCGCCGGCTCCATCACCTCCCTGATGACCGGCACCGCCTACAAGCGCTCGGCCGAGCTGGCCGCGGTCGTCGGCCCGTACGACGGCTACGCCCGCAACGCCCAGCCCCACCTGCGCGTCATGAAGCAGCACGCGGACGCCAACGCCAAGGCCGTCCGCATGGACGACCTGGACACCCCGGTGTGGGCCGCCGCCACGGAGGCCTGGCAGGACGTGCTGCGCCTCGGCGAGAAGAACGGTTTCCGTAACTCCCAGGCGTCCGTCCTCGCCCCGACCGGCACCATCGGCCTGGCGATGTCCTGCGACACCACCGGTGTCGAGCCCGACCTCGCGCTGGTGAAGTTCAAGAAGCTGGTCGGCGGCGGCTCGATGCAGATCGTCAACGGCACCGTCCCGCAGGCCCTGCGCCGCCTGGGCTACCAGGAGGAGCAGATCGAGGCGATCGTCGCCCACATCGCCGAGCACGGCAATGTGATCGACGCCCCCGGCCTCAAGCACGAGCACTACGAGGTGTTCGACTGCGCCATGGGCGAGCGCGCCATCTCCCCGATGGGCCACGTCCGCATGATGGCCGCGATCCAGCCGTGGATCTCCGGCGCCATCTCCAAGACGGTCAACATGCCGGAGACGGCGACCGTCGAGGAGGTCGAGGAGATCTACTTCGAGGCGTGGAAGCTGGGCGTCAAGGCGCTCGCCATCTACCGCGACAACTGCAAGGTCGGCCAGCCCCTCTCCGCCAAGAAGAAGGAGGAGGAGAAGACCGAGATCGCCGAGAAGGCCGAGGACACGATCCGCGGCGCGGTCGAGAAGGTCGTCGAGTACCGGCCGGTCCGCAAGCGCCTGCCCAAGGGCCGCCCCGGCATCACCACCTCCTTCACCGTCGGCGGCGCCGAGGGCTACATGACCGCCAACTCCTACCCGGACGACGGTCTCGGCGAGGTCTTCCTGAAGATGTCCAAGCAGGGCTCCACCCTCGCGGGCATGATGGACGCCTTCTCCATCGCCGTCTCGGTGGGCCTGCAGTACGGCGTGCCGCTGGAGACGTACGTCTCGAAGTTCACCAACATGCGCTTCGAGCCGGCCGGCATGACGGACGACCCGGACGTGCGGATGGCGCAGTCGATCGTCGACTACATCTTCCGCCGCCTGGCGCTGGACTTCCTGCCCTTCGAGACGCGCTCCGCGCTCGGCATCCACTCCGCCGAGGAGCGTCAGCGCCACCTCGAGACCGGCTCCTACGAGCCGGCCGACGAGGAGGTCGACGTCGAGGGCCTGGCCCAGTCGGCGCCCCGGCAGACCGACCTGAAGGCCGTCGCCACGCCGAGGACCGAGACCGGCGCGGCCACCCCCGCCCCGAGGGAGGCGCACACCAGCGCCGAACTGGTGGAGATGCAGCTGGGCATCCAGGCCGACGCCCCGCTGTGCTTCTCCTGCGGCACCAAGATGCAGCGGGCCGGCTCCTGCTACATCTGCGAGGGCTGCGGCTCGACCAGCGGCTGCAGCTGACAACCGACCACCCTCAGTGAGCCCCCTCGGGCACGCTGAGGTGAGTCCCCGGCAGGAGCGGCGCCACCCGGCGTCCGGCCGACGGCGTGTCCCCCGGAGTCACCACGACTGCGGGGGACACGCCGCGTTTGCAGGGGGTGCCGGGCACCTTCGCCGGGCACGGCCGCCCACCGGAGGGGTGCCCGTCCCGGTGCTGTGAGGCGATGGCGGCGAGGTGGTGGCCGCGAGGCGGTGGCGGGGGCGGCTCCGGCGCGTCGCCCGGTGCCGTGCCGACGGTGCTCCCGCGCCGGGCGGTCAGGACGGCTGGAGCTCGTCGAAGAGGGCGAGGGCTGCGGCGGGGTCCGGGCCCACCAGGCGTTCCAGGCCGGCCGTGGTCATCTCCGCCCACCGGCCGGCCCGCTCCCACATGCGCTCCTCGAAGGCGCGGACGGCCTTGTCCGGATCTCCGGGGCCGGCGGCGAGGCACTCGGCGAGTTCGGCGCCCTCCAGCATCGCCAGGTTCGCGCCCGCACCCAGCGGTGGCATCAGATGGGCCGCGTCGCCCAGCAGCGTCACCCCGGGGACGTGGGCCCAGGTGTGGGACACCGGCAGGGTGTGGAGGCGACGGCGGACGAAAGCCGTGCCGTGGCGGAGGAGGCCGAGGACCGGAGCGGCCCAGCCGTCGAAGAGGGCCAGCAGGCTCGAGCGCACCGCCTCGGTGTCGGCCGGGTCCGGGCCGGCGTGCCGGTCCAGCGGCGCGCGGAGCTGGGCGTACACCTTGACGTGGCCGCCGCTGTTGCGCTGGGCGACGAGCGCGCGGTTCACGCCGAACACCGCCAGGGAACCGTCGCCGATCAGCCGGGCGAGGTCGGGGTGGCGGGCGTCGACGTCGTCGAGCGAGGTCTCCACATAGGTCACGCCGGTGTAGTGCGGCGCCACCGCCGAGACCGCGGGGCGGGTCCGCGACCAGGCGCCGTCCGCGCCGACCACGAGGTCGAAGGCCTCCTGCCGCCCGTTCGCGCAGTGGACCAGCACGCCGTCCGGGGTCCCCGGCACCACCCGGGTCACCTCCCGGCCCCACTGGACGTCGAGAGGGCCGAGCAGCAGGTCGCGCAGTTGCCCGCGGTCGATCTCGGGATGGGCCCGGTCGTCCGGGTGGGGCCGCCAGTCGCGCAGGACGGTCCCGTCCGTGTCCAGGATGCGCATCGCCTGCCCCTCGGGACGGGCCAGCGCGCGGAACTGCGCCAGCAGCCCGGCCTTGTCCAGCGCGAGCTGCCCCAGTCCCTCGTGCAGGTCCAGCGTGCCGCCCGGAGGGCGGGCGTCGGGGGCGGGATCGCGTTCCAGGACGGTGACGCGGTGGCCATGCCGGTGCATGACCCGGGCGAAGGAAAGGCCGGCGGGGCCGCTCCCGACCACGGCGATACGATGTCTCATGTCGATACACCGTATTTTGCCGATGCGTTGTATCGCAAGGAACAATACGGCCATGACTGTGTGGGACAGGCCGGAGCCGCCGACGCGCCCCGTGCCGCTCGACCGGGAGCTGATCGTCGCCGCCGCCATCGCCCTGGCCGACGAGGGCGGGCTGGAGGCGGTGTCGTTGCGCAAGGTCGCCGCCCGGCTGAACGCCGGGCCGATGCGGCTGTACGGATACATCTCCACCAAGCAGGAGCTGTTCGACCTCATGGTGGACGAGGTCCACGCCGAGATCCTCCCCGAGGAGCAGCCCGCCGACTGGCCGGAGGCGCTGCGCGTCATCGCCCACCGCACCAGGCAGGCCGCGCTGCGTCACCAGTGGCTGGCCGACCTGCTCGGCGGCCGCCCGTCCCTGGGCCCGAACGGCCTCGCCGTGACCGAGGCCCAGCTGGCCGCCCTCGACGGCCTCGCCGACGTCGACACCGTCATGCGCGCCGTGGAGACCGTCAGCGCCTACGTCATCGGCGCGATCAGACGCGAGATCGCGAATCTGCGGGCCGAGCGCGCCACGGGCCTGTCCAAACGCGACTGGCAGCGCGCCTCCGGCCCGCATGTGACGAGGATGCTGGCCACGGGCCGCTTCCCGGCGCTGGCCAAGGCCGTGCACGAAGGCACCGACGTCGACGCCGGGACTTCCTTCGCGACCGGCCTGGACTGGGTCGTCGACGCCGTGGCCGCCGGACTCACCCGACCGCCCGTGTGACGCCCGGCCCCTGTCGGGGATGAGTGCGGCCGGGGCCGGCACGGCCGATCCCCGGCCGTGCTCGCCGCGCGGGCGCACCCGGCCCCGTCGTCGCTGCTGCGGCCCTGCCGCGGACGGGCTACTGCTGGCGGGCTACTGCCGGTGGGCTACTGCTGGTGGGCTACTGCTGGTGGGCGCGGCCCATGGTGCGGGTGAACGTCACCGGGTCGTCGTCGAAGCCGCGGAGGCCCGGCCGGAAGTCCCAGTCGCCGAGTTCGTCGCGCACGAACTCGCCGACGGTGGCCGCCGTGGCGCCGGGCACCCCGCCGAAGTCGTCCTCGACGAGGACGGTGTAGCCCTCACGGATGCGCAGCCCCGGGTCCAGCACCTCGGCGAAGGTGCGGTGGGAGGGCCGCTGCTGGATGACGACGCCGACCACCACGCGCCCGTACCGGCCGTCCAGCCGCTCCAGCTCCAGCGTCATGACCTCGTCCCAGCCGAGGCCCTTGCCGTCCCTGCTGTCCCGGTCGAGGTGGATCGTGCCGTCCGGGGCACGGCTGCCGAAGTGCACCACGTAGGCCGGATCGCCGTGCGGATCACTCGTCAGGTAGGTGGCGGCGACGATGTCCAGATCCGTGGGCGGCTGCCCCGCCGGACTGGGATCCCACTTGATCGCGACCTCGACCTTGCGGATTCCCTTGCTGAGCCCGCTCAACGGACTCCCCCTTCCCGGTCCCCGTGCGCCCCCCTGCCCCAACTTCCGTTTCGCGGGCGCTCGTTGTCCATCGTGCCACGTGCGCGGGGGCGCCCGCGCGTGCGCTGTCCCCACGACAGTGACCGGCGCCACGCTCCTGGGCCTTACGATGGCGCGGTGCTGGTCAAGTGGATTCGCTGCACCGTGGTGGACCGCCGGGGGTTCGAGCGGGGGCAGCGGAAGTGGGCGGGGCTTCTGGGGGAGCCGGGATTCCGGGGGCAGGGGGGTGGCTGGAGCCGGGGGCGGCCCGGCGTGGCGCACACCTTCGCCTTCTGGGAGAGCCGCGCCTTCTACGACTCCTTCATGGCGCGCTCGCACGACCGGCTGGCCGCGGCCCAGGTCGGCACCTTCAAGGACGCCCAGGTCAGGCTCTTCGACCACCGGTTCGACGTGAAGACGGGCTTCGAGCCGCGCTTCACCGACGCCGACCTGGTGCGGGTGGCCCTGTGCCGGGTGCACGAGGAGCGGGCCGAGCACTTCACCCTCATGCAGGAGAAGGTGTGGAACCCCGCCATGGCGGGTTCTCCCGGCATGGTCCGCGGCCTGTTCGGCGAGGCGCCGGGGAACGAGTTCCTGGTGCTGTCGATGTGGCAGTCCTCCGCCGAGCACGGCAAGTACCGCACGGAACGGGTGGAGCGCCTGGCGCTGCGCGCCCAGACCGAGGCCGACGTCGCGGCGCTCACGGGCGACATCGTCGAGCTGGAGCCGAGCTGGACCGTTTGAATCCCCGGTCGGCTTGAATCCCCGGTCGGCCGGCCGACGGCCGACTGCCCGGCCGGCCGAGGACCGCCGACTGCCCGGTCGGCCGACGACCGGGAGCCCGGCTGACCGAGGACCGCCGACTGCCCGGCCGGCCGATGACCGACCGACCGGCCGACCGCCGCGCTACCCGCCCGGCTGCCCGGCCGGTCGTGCGCTCTGTGTGGCGCAGGGTGCACGATCCGTGTGACCTACGCCGTATGAGGGCCGCTGGAGTCCTCGATCGGCCGTCACTCGATCTAGTGTTTTCGGCATGGCACGACCACGGCGCATCGTCCTTGTCCGGCACGGCGAGTCGACGGGCAATGTCGATGACTCCGTGTACGAGCGGGAGCCCGACCACGCCCTCGCTCTGACGGAGCGCGGCCGGAAGCAGGCGGAGGAGACGGGCAAGAGGCTGCGCGAACTGTTCGCCGGGGAGCGGGTCAGCGTCTACGTCTCCCCCTACCGCCGTACCCACGAGACCCTCCGCGCCTTCCACCTCGACCCGGACCTCATACGGGTGCGCGAGGAGCCCCGGCTGCGCGAGCAGGACTGGGGGAACTGGCAGGACCGCGACGACGTACGCCTGCAGAAGGCGTACCGGGACGCCTACGGGCACTTCTTCTACCGCTTCGCCCAGGGCGAGTCCGGGGCCGACGTCTACGACCGGGTCGGCGGCTTCCTGGAGTCCCTGTTCCGCAGCTTCGAGGACCCGGATCACCCGCCCAACGTGCTGCTGGTCACGCACGGCCTGGCGATGCGGCTGTTCTGCATGCGCTGGTTCCACTGGACCGTCGCGGAGTTCGAGGCCCTGTCGAATCCGGGGAACGCGGAGATGCGGATGCTCGTTCTCGGGGACGACGGCAAATACACGCTGGACCGGCCCTTCGAGCGATGGCGGGATCCGGAACCGTACGGGATCACCGGATGGAGTGGCTGAGCGATGACCCCTGACCCCTCTCCCGCAGGGCGGCTGGAGCGCGCCCTCGCGGCTCTGCGCGGGCTCGCGGTGGGGAACGCGCTGGGCTCGCGCCTCCGGATGCCGGCGCACCACCCGCTGCTCAGGCGCCGGGAGCTGCCGCCCGGCCCGTGGCGGTGGATGGACGACACCGAGATGGCCTGCTCCGTGCTCGCCGTCCTGGCCGCCCACCACCGCGTCGACCAGGACGACCTCGCGGACTCAGTCGCCGGACACAGCACCCCCGACCGGGGCTACGGCACCGGTACCGCCCGGCTGCTGGAGCAGATCCGGGCCGGTGGCGACTGGCGCACGCTGGCCCCCGCGCTGTTCAAGGGGCTCGGATCGTGGGGGAGCGGCGCCGCCGGCCGTGTCGCCCCGCTGGGCGCCTGGTACGCGGACGACCCGGAACAGGCGGTGCACCAGGCGGAGATCTCGGCCTACCCCACCCATCAGCACCGGGAGGCCGTGGTCGGCGCGATGGCGGTCGCCGCGGCGGCCGCGCTGGCCGCCGCCCCCGGCGGGCCGCCGAGCGGCGCGGCCCTGCTGGACGGTGTGATCGGCCTCGTACCGGCCAGGAGCGCCGTCGGCGCCGGCCTGCGCCGCGCCCGCGACATGCTCGACTACGACGCCGCCGCGACCGTCGCGGCCGTCCTCGGCTGCGGACGGCGCCGGACGGCCCACGACACCGTTCCCTTCGCCCTGTGGTCGGCGGCCCGCTGCCTCGGGGACTTCGAGAACGCCTTCTGGACCACGGCCGGAGCGGGCGGCGACGTGGACACCACCTGCGCCGTCGTGGGCGGTGTGCTCGCCTCCGGGAAGGCGGGTCAGCCGCCCGCCGAGTGGGCGCACCGCACCGAGCCCCTGCCGCACTGGATACCGACGACGGCCTGACCGGCGACGGCCTCACCGACGACGGCCTGACCGGCGAAGGGGCAGGACGGGACGGCCACGGCCGCCTGCCGGTCCCGGTGCGCGCGAAGCGCGCGCCCCGCCCGTCCCGCGGGGCGGATGCGCGCGACGCGGCCGGTTGCCGGACGCGTGACGGGCCACGGGCGAGTTCGGGTACGGGGTGCGGGGAGCTCCAGGGGTCCGGATGCCGCGTGCCGTACGGCGACTGCCCAGCTGTCACGTGCCGCGTTGCCCGGCCTGTCACGTGCCGCGTTGCCCGGCCTGTCACGCGCCGAGTTGCCCGGGCCGTCGAGCTGGGGCCTCTTCCTTGCTGGGCCGGAAGGCCGGGCCCAGGGCGGGCCCGGACCGTCGCGGCCGGCCCCTCGGGGCCCGCCCGCCCTGCCCGGCCCACCACGATCCCGCCGTCCGCCCGTCCGCCCGTCCGCCCGTCCGTCCACCCCTCCGCCCGGCCCCGGGCCGACCGCCGTGGCCGGCCCCCGCGTCACGGGACTCCGGCCCCGCGTCACGGGGCCGGGGCCACGCCGTCAGCCGAGGCCCGGGCCCGCGGCTCCGGACAGGGCCTCCAGGTCGCTCTTGCGGACCCGGATGACCAGCCAGGCCGTCGCCAGGGCGAGTACGGCCATCGCCGCGGCCGGCACGAACGCCGTCGAGATGCCCTGCGCCAGCACCTCGTGGCCCCACGGAGCCGGCAACTGGTGGGTCCGGGCGAACTCCGCCTTCTGCTCGGCCGATCCGTCCGCGAGGAACTTCGGCACCTGCTTCTCGGCCTCGTTCTTGCTCGCCGTGCCGAACACCGTGGTGAGGATGGACAGCCCGAGCGAACCGCCCACCTGCTGCGTGGCGTTGAGCAGGCCGGAGGCCGCCCCGGCCTCGTGCGGGGCCACGCCCGAGACCGCGGTCACGGTCGCGGTCACGAAGTTCAGGCCCATGCCGAAGCCGAACACCAGCATCGGACCGATCACTCCGCCCAGATAGGAGCTGTCGGGGCTGATGAACGTCTGCCAGACGAGCCCGGTCACGACCAGCGCCGAGCCGGTGAGCATGAACGGCTTGGGCCCGAGCACCGGGAGGAACCGCTGCGACAGGCCCGCGCCCACCGCGATGGCGGCGGTGACCGGCAGGAAGGCGACTCCGGCCCTGATCGGGCTGTACCCCAGCACGTTCTGCACGAAGAGCACGATGTAGAAGAACATGCCGAACATCGCCGCGGCCAGGCTCAGCATGATGACGTACGTGCCCGAGCGGTTGCGGTCGGCGAACATCCGCAGCGGGGTGATCGGCTCCCGGGCGCGCCGCTCGGTGAACGCGAAGGCCACCAGCAGGACCACCGCGGCCGTGAAGGACCCGAGCGTGAGGCCGTCGCGCCAGCCGTCCTCCGAGGCCCGGATGAAGCCGTAGACGAGAGCGGCCATGCCCGAGGTGGAGGTCAGCGCGCCCGCGATGTCGAAGCGCCCGGGGTGGCGTTCCGACTCGGCGATGTACATCGGTGTGAGCACCGCGATCAGCACGCCGATCGGCACGTTGACGAAGAGCACCCAGCGCCAGTCGAGCCACTCGGTGAGCATGCCGCCGGCGAGCAGCCCGATGGCGCCGCCGCCCGCGGAGACCGCCGCGAACACGCCGAAGGCCCGGTTGCGTTCCGGGCCCTCGGGGAAGGTCGTCGTGATGAGGGCGAGTGAGGTCGGTGACGCGATCGCGCCCCCCACGCCCTGCAGGGCGCGAGCGGCCAGCAGCTGCCAGGGTTCCTGGGCGAGACCGCCCAGCAGCGAGGCGAAGGTGAACAGCAGGATGCCGGTCATGAAGACCCGGCGGCGGCCGAGGATGTCGCCGGCCCGGGCACCGAGCAGCAGCAGCCCGCCGAAGGTGAGCGTGTACGCGCTGACCACCCAGGTGAGGTCGGTGGTACTGAACTCGAGCGCGTCTTGAATGTGCGGGAGTGCGATGTTCACAATCGTCGCGTCGAGTACCACCATGAGTTGGCAGGCCGCGATGACGGTGAGCGCGATGCCGGGATGCCCCTCCCGGCGGGCCGCACCCGGTTTCTGTTCCTGGATCAACTGAGAGGTTGTCACTATGGGTCCCCCACAACGGCGTTAGTGAACGATCACGTTCACTGTCGCGTCAACGGTAGTGAGTCCCGGCTAGTGAACGCAAGCGTTCACTTAACGTCGGGTCGTGCGGCGTGTCCCCCGCCGTCACCGCTGCCGCACGAACCGCCACGTCCGCACCCTGCCCACGGCTCGGACTCCGGGCTCCCGGCCCTGACCTCGTGCCACCGGCTGGAACCCGGGCCCCAGCCCGGACCCCGTGGCCCCGGCTCGGACCCGGGCCCCCGGCTCGGACCCCCGTCCGTGCCCGGGCGGTCCGTACCCCCGAAAAGCCCCGCCCCGGAGAATCCGCTCCCGCTCCCCGTTCCCCGCTCCCTGGAGACAACAGATGGTTACCTCGCGCTGGACGGCCGCCCCCGCTCAGGCGGCCGCTCCCCGTCGGCGCGGCGCGGTCCTCGAACGCGCGATCCTCGACGCCGCCCTCGACCAGCTCGGCACGGTCGGCTGGAAGGGCCTCACCATGGAGGGCGTCGCGGCAGGCGCCCAGACCGGCAAGGCGGCCGTCTACCGCCGCTGGCCGACCAAGGAGGACCTCGTCGCGGACGCCCTGCAGGCCGGACTGCCCCGCGTCGAGGAGGCGCCGGACTTCGGCAATGTCCGCGACGACCTGCTGGCGCTGTGCCGGCTGTCCCGGGACACGATGTTCTCGCGCCCCGGGTGCGCCCTTCGCGCCGTGATTCACGAGTGCGATCCGACCCAGGCCGAACGCTTCCACGGGGTGATCTACGAGGGGGTGGTCGAGCCGATGATCAAGCTGATCCAAGCCGTGATCACACGCGGTATCGAGCGCGGCGAGGTGCGGCCCGACGCCGCGAACGGCCATGTCTACGACGCCGTTCCGGCCATGCTGATGTACCGCACCAAGATGTGCACCAGTGAATGGAGCGACCAGGAGCTGCAGGACATGATCGATCAGCTGATGGTCCCGCTGCTGCGCCCGTACGGCTCCTGACCGGCCGGGCCGCCCGGCCCCGGCGACCGGCTCGCGCGGCGGTACCGGCGCCGGACCGCCCCGGGGGTGTCGCGTGGAGATCGCGGCAGCGTACGCTGGGGGCGCCATGCCGTACGAACCACCCACCCACACCGTCGAGCGCTCCCTCAGAGCCACGACCGGAGCGAAGGTCATTGCCGGTGTCGACGAGGTGGGGCGCGGCGCCTGGGCCGGACCCGTCACCGTCTGCGCGGCGATCACCGGACTGCGCCGGCCGCCCGTGGGCCTCACCGACTCCAAGCTGCTCACCGTCAAGCGGCGCACCGAGCTCGCCGCGGAACTGCGGACCTGGGTGACGGCGTACGCCCTCGGGCACGCCTCCCCGGAGGAGATCGACGAGCTGGGGATGACGGCCGCGCTGCGGCTCGCGGCGGTCCGCGCGCTGGAGGAACTGCCGGTCCGCCCGGACGCGGTCATCCTCGACGGCAAGCACGACTACCTGGGCGCCCCCTGGAGGGTCCGTACGGTCATCAAGGGCGACCAGTCGTGCGTGGCCGTCGCGGCGGCCTCGGTGATCGCCAAGGTCCACCGCGACAAAATGATGGCCGAACTGGGTGCCGACCATGCAGACTTCGGTTTCGCGGCCAACGCAGGCTATCCGTCGCCCGTGCACAAGGCCGCGCTGGCGGAGCGGGGGCCCACCCCGTACCACCGGCTGACGTGGGCGTATCTTGATGCGCTGCCCCGGTGGCGGCACCTCAAGAAGGTCCGCGCCCTGGCGGACGCGGGCGTTCCGGAGATCGAGGGTCAGCTCGGCTTCGACTTCTGACCGTTCCGCCCGCCGGAATGCGGCACCCGCCCACGCGCGCCGCACCGGCGTTTGATAAACATCAGCCCATGCCTCTCATTCCCGAGGAGCCTCAGATTCACGAGAGTGCCCAGGGTCCCCGCGTCACGCCGGCCACCGGCCGTACCGCGCCGACCCCCCGCCCCGTACCCGGCCCCCGCCCCGCGGCCCCGCCGCGGCCAGGCCGTCCCGGCCCCGTGCGGCCCGTGCCGCCGGTGCAACGTACGCCGCGGGACACGACCGCGGCCAAGCCCGGACCCTCGGTCCCGGCGGCCCCCGCGGCCCCGGCCGCCACCCCGCAGATCCAGCTGATCCCGGCCTCGGCCGAGGGAGCGCTCGACGCCGCCGAGGAAGCGGTCGACCTGCTCCTGGAGTCGGGCCGTGCCCCCGGTGAGGTGCTGGTCATCACCACCGGTGAGCCGCATCCGTGGGCCGCGCACGAGCTGTCCTTCGGCGAAGCCTCCTACTGGGCGCAGCACGACGCGGGCGACGACGTGTTCTACACGGACGCCGCCGCGGCCTCGCGGGCTGCGGCCCGGCCCGTGGTCGTGGTCGCCGTCAACGGCGGCCCGGACGGCGCGGCGGCCACCGCCCTGCCGCTGGCCCACGCCCGGGCCGGTGCGCTGCTGATCGTCTGCGGCGACCCGCAGAAGATCAACTCGGTGCTCGGCGCCGGCGTCTGAACCGCCCGCACGGCGGGTTAGGGGCCGCCTCGTCCGCCCAGGCCGTCGAGGTCCGCGGGGAGTCCGGACGGGCGGTCGGTGGCCGGCGGACCCCGCTGCGGCGATCACGCACGGCGGGGGCTTCGGTCTGCGCGCGAGCGGCCGTGTGCCGGCCGCCGGCGACGAGCCGTGCGCCGGTGAGGGCCGTCCTCCAGGAGCGGGGTGTCCACTGTCCGTGGGCCCGTCCACTGTCCGTGCGGCGTGCACCGGCCGTGGGGCGCGCGCCGACTTGGGCCGTGCACCGGCCGTGGGGTGTGCACCGGCCGCGGTGGTGCGTCCTCGCGTGCGGTCCTCGCCGGGTGGGTGGCGTCGCCGGTGGTTCGACGGCCGGGGCTCAGCGGGCAGCCGCGCGCCGCAGCACCTCGGAGGCCGCGCCTCCGGTGCGGGGCGGCGGGGGCGGCGCCTCGGCCAGGCCGAACGGCTCAGGTGCCGAGTCCGCGTTCGGGCGGCGGCCGCCGCGGCCCTCGCCGAGCACCTGCCAGCCGTCCCGGGTCAGCGTGATGTACGCCCCGCAGCGCAGCCCGTGCAGCGTGCAGGCGTCACGCAGACCCCACATCCAGGCCCCGTCCTCCTCCGTCCAACGTCCCTCGCCCTCGCGGCAGTACAGCAGCACGGCCGTGCGCACCGGAGTACGGCGCCGCAGATCGTGCGGGATGACCCGGCGCAGCTGGGAGAGCAGCGTGTTGCGGAACATCCAGCCGTCGGCGGGGGCCGGACGGCGCACGAACGAGGCGCTCGCCCGCAGCCGTTCGTCCGGATCCAGGACCGCGACCACGGCGGTGGCGGGCCGGGGACGATGCCGGGCGTGCAGTCCGCTGACGACTTCCCGGGGATTGCGCAGCAGCGGGATGCCCGCGGCGGCCCACTCCGCGGGTTCGAGCACCCTGTGGGCGGAGGCGGCGGACGTCGACAACGACGCCGCCGAGGACGGAGCGAATCCGAAGGTCACGGTCCTCCCTTCGGCTACGCGCCCACACTGCGGGGCGGGGTCGGATTCGGGGGAGCGCACACCGCAGCAGAGCACTGCCGGACCACGGCTGGGCCGTGCGGGGAGCGGACCTCAATTCTTCCTGCCGAACTGTGATGCGGCAACGAGCAATTGGAGCCGCCGACCGTTATCTGGCGACCCGGGGCTTATATCCCTACCCAGGGTGTCGGCGCGCGACGCCTGAGACGGTCGCTCCGGGCCGCTTCCCGTGTCAAGTGTGCGTGCCGGGTCCGGGGGAGTGCACGCAGCGTCACCGGCCGGCGGTGCGGGCCCGTGACCGGAACTGCGGACCTCGCGGGCGCGGTCCCGGGCGTCCCGCGCCCATGGGTTCACCTCCGGCACCTCAGCCCTGCACGGCGAGGACCAGCGGCATCACCCCCTGGGCGCCGGCCCGCCGCAGCAGGCGGGCCGCTACCGCGAGGGTCCAGCCCGTCTCCGTGTAGTCGTCCACGAGCAGCACCGGACCGGGGTTCCCGGCGAGGGCCGACGCCAGCGCCGGCGGCACGGTCAGTGCCCCGTCGAGGGCCTTCAGCCGCTGCGCGCTGTTGCTGCGGGGCACCCGCTGCACGTCCCCGGCGTACTCCACGGCGCCCAGCAGGGGCAGCCGCCCGACCTCCGAGATGTGCGCGCCGAGGGACCGGATCAGCCGTGGCCGGGTGCGGGAGGCCAGGGTGACCACGCCGACCGGGCGCGGCGGCGCGTCCGGCGCCCCCGAAGCCCAGCCGCCGGGCGCCTTCGCCCAGTCGGCCAGCACACCCACCACGGCCCGCGCCACGTCCTCCGGGACGGGGCCGTCGGGTGCGTGGGCGGTGAGCATCGGCCGCAGCCGGTTGCCCCAGCCGATGTCCGACAGGCGCCCCAGGGCACGTCCCTCCGCAGCCTGTTCACCGGCCGGGATGCGTCCCTTGAGGGCGACGCCGATCGCCGCGAGTCCGGTCGGCCACATACGGCGCGGCTCCACCTCAACACCGGCCCGGCCGAGGTCCACCCGCGCGGCGTCGAGCGCCGCCGTGGAGGTGTCGGCGGTGAACCGGGTGCCCGCGCAGTTGTCGCAGCGGCCGCACGGCCTGGCGGTGTCGTCGTCGAGCCGGCGCTGCAGGAACTCCATCCGGCACCCGGTGGTCGCCGCGTACTCGCGCATCGCCTGCTGCTCGGCCTTGCGCTGCCGCGCCACCCAGTCGTACCGCTCCGCGTCGTACGTCCACGGCTCGCCGGTCGCCACCCAGCCGCCCTTGACCCGCCGGACCGCCCCGTCCACGTCGAGCACCTTGAGCATGGCCTCCAGCCGGGAGCGGCGCAGTTCGACCAGGGGCTCCAGAGCGGGCAGCGACACGGGGCCCGCCGCGCGGGCGAGGACGTCGAGGGTCCGGCGCACCAGTTCCTCGGACGGAAAGGCGAGGGAGGCGAAGTACTCCCAGATCGCCTCGTCCTCCTTGCCCGGCAGCAGGAGCACCTCGGCGTGCTCGACCCCGCGTCCGGCGCGGCCCACCTGCTGGTAGTAGGCGATGGGGGAGGAGGGCGAACCGAGGTGCACCACGAAGCCGAGGTCGGGCTTGTCGAAGCCCATGCCGAGCGCCGACGTGGCGACCAGGGCCTTGACCCGGTTGCCGAGCAGGTCGTCCTCGGCCTGCTGCCGGTCGGCGTTCTCCGTCCGGCCGGTGTAGGAGGCCACGGCGTGCCCGCGCTGCCGGAGGAAGGCGGCGACCTCCTCGGCGGCGGCCACGGTCAGCGTGTAGACGATCCCGGAGCCGGGCAGCTCGTCGAGGTGGTCGGCGAGCCAGGCCATCCGGTGCGCGGCGTCCGGCAGGCGCAGCACCCCCAGGCTCAGGCTGTCCCGGTCGAGGGGCCCGCGCAGCACCAGGGTGTCGGTGGCGTCGCCGGTGCCCAGCTGTTCGGCGACGTCGGCGGTGACCCGGGCGTTGGCGGTGGCGGTGGTCGCGAGGACGGGGACGCCCGGCGGCAGCTCGGTGAGCATGGTGCGCAGCCGCCGGTAGTCGGGGCGGAAGTCGTGGCCCCAGTCGGAGATGCAGTGCGCCTCGTCCACCACGAGCAGCCCCGTCGCCGCGGCGAGCTTGGGCAGGACCTGGTCGCGGAAGTCGGGGTTGTTGAGCCGCTCCGGGCTGACCAGCAGGACGTCGACGTCGCCCGCCGCGATCTCGCTCTGCACGGTGTCCCACTCCTCGGTGTTCGCCGAGTTGATCGTGCGGGCGTGGATGCCGGCGCGGGCGGCGGCGTCGACCTGGTTGCGCATCAGCGCCAGCAGAGGGGAGACGATCACGGTGGGGCCGCCTCCCCGGGCTCTGAGCAGTGAGGTCGCCACGAAGTAGACCGCGGACTTCCCCCAGCCCGTGCGCTGCACGACCAGCGCCCGCCGCCGCTCGGCGACCAGCGCCTCGATCGCCCGCCACTGGTCCTCGCGCAGACGGGCGGACTCGTCGCCGACGAGACGGGCGAGGACCTCGTCGGCCGCTGCCCGCAGGTCGGCGTTGCTCGTGTGCTCCATGGGTCCCATACAACAGGACGGCACTGACAATCGGGACACCGCGGCCGCCCGACGATGTGATTGACGTGTCCCTGATTGAAGTTGTCCACAGGCCGAAGCGGAGCACGGGATTTCGCGGGATCGTCGGCGCATGACGAATCACAGCGCGACCACCGGCCCCTCCGACAACGGCGACATCGCCTACGACGGGCCCGGCCCCGAGCAGCGGATCACCCTGCGCACCCCGGCCGAACTGGCCGACGCACTGCCCTACCTGCTCGGATACCCACCCGAGAACAGCATGGTCCTGGCGGCACTGCACGACCGCGGCGGACCCGGCCGCTTCGGCGGCCGGGCGAGGCTGGGCATCCCGCGGAACGCCGGCGACTGGCCGTCCGCGGCCCGGCAGCTGGCCCACGGCCTGATCACGGGCAGTGAACGCAGGGGAGCCAAACCCGAGCAGATGGTCGCCTTCCTCTGCCAGGAACCGGCCGCCGGCGAGTCGGCCCGGCAGGTCATGCGGCGGCTGCGGCCGCTGGCCCAGAAGCTCCGCACGGAGTGCGGCCGCCTCGACGTGCCCGTCATCGAGGCCCTGTGCATCTCCGGCGGCCGCTTCTGGTCGTACTGCTGTCCCAGCGACGACTGCTGCCCCGACGAGGGACGGCCCATGGGGCTGCCGGGCACCTCCGTGCTGGCCGCGGCGGCGGCCTACGCCGGAGTCCAGGTGCGCCCGCTCGGGGAGCTGCGGGCCAGACTGCTCCCCTGGGAGACCCCCGCGGCGCTGGAGCAGGAGGCCGCCCTCGACGCCGCGGGAAGCGCTCTGGTCGCCAGGATCCTCGACCAGGCACACCGCGCCGAGGTGGCCGAGGAGACCCTGGCCCTGGCCGAGCGGGTCATGCGGCGGTTCGCCGACGCGCCGGTGGTTCCGGGAGCCGCTCCCTCGGACCTCCGCGACGACCGGCTGCTGGACCACGAGGAGGCGGCGGCCCTGATCCTGGGTCTGCAGGACCGCACGACGCGCGACCGTGCGGCCGCGTGGATGGAAGGGGACGAGGCCGGCCCCGCCCTGCGCCTGTGGCGGGCCCTCGCCCGGCGCTGCGTCGGCCCGTACGGCGAGCATGCCGCGGCCCCGCTGACCCTGGCGGGCTGGGTGGCCTGGTCCACCGGCGACGAGCTGGAGGCCCGGGAAGCCCTGGCCATGGCACTGGGCGCGGACCCCGACTACCTCTTCGCACGGCTGCTGCACCAGGCCTGCAACGAGGGACTGGACCCGGAGTCGGTCCGCCGCTGCCTGCGCACCGAGCGCAGGCAGCGTACGGAGGACACGGAGGGCGCGGAGGGCGCGGAGAGCGACTGGGGTGCGGGGAGTCCCGGGGGTGCGGGCTTCACCGAGGAAAGGGAGCACGCCGCAGGCACGCCGTCACCTGCCGCCGGCGTCGGCGCCGGAGAAGCGGAGGAAGGACGCGCGCGGCACGACGGGCAGGCGGCGATGGTCGGACCGGATTCCGAGGCGCGGGACAGCACGGGCGGTGTGGACGGCGAGGGCGGCACGGATGGTGCGGGTGGTGGCGCGGACCCCTGCCTCCCGGCGGCGTCGCGAGCCCTTCGCCGCCGCCGGAGCCGGTCGCGGACGGAGGGCCCGGGCACGGGACGCGCACTGCCGGGTCCGGACGGCACACGCCCCGCGCCCCCCTCTGCCGGCCGGACACGCCGGGCCGCCGCCGGGTCACCGGGCCGCACCCGGCCGCACAGCCGGACGGCAGGAGGCCCGCCCGGTCCGCACACCGGCCGGCCGGGCGGGAGCCCGGCGGGCGAACCATCCGAGGCGGGCGCCTGAGGGCCGCCCGGCGAGGAGGCGACCGGCCCCACGAGCCGAAGGGAGCGCCGGCGGACGTCCTGCCTCACGCGGCCCGGTGTGGGACCGCGGACGTGGGGCGGCCATGCCCAGCGGCTAGACAGACCCGCGGTCGACCGGGCGGCCGGGCGGACCAGGCAGCCGGGTGGACCGGGCGACCGGGCGGCCGGGCGGCCGGGCGGACCAGGCAGCCGGGTGGACCGGGCAGCCGGGTGGACCGGGCAGCCTGGCGGACCAGGCGCACCGGTCGGGCGGGGGTCAGGCGGCCGGGCGGACCGGGTGGGCCGGGCGGGACCAACCGTCGAAGGCGTCGGCGAAGGGAGTGTTTATCGTCAGGCAGACGACTATGATCGCGGCATGCCCTACGACCCGTCAGCGTTTCCGCCCTTCGCCGTCACCGTGGACCTGGTCGTGCTGACCGTGCGCCGCCACTCCCTGTGCGCGCTGGCGGTGCGCAGGGGCGAGCCCCCGTTCCAGGGGCGCTGGGCACTCCCCGGCGGTTTCGTACGGGCCGACGAGGACCTGGCGCAGGCCGCGGCGCGCGAATTGGCCGAGGAGACCGGACTGCGCGCCCACGATCCGGCGGCCCCCGTCCAGGACACCGGCGGCGCTCACCTGGAGCAGCTCGCGACCTACGGCGACCCCAAGCGCGATCCCCGGATGCGGGTCGTCAGCGTGGCCCACCTCGCCCTCGCCCCCGACCTGCCCGCGCCGCGGGCCGGCGGCGACGCCAGCAACGCGCGCTGGGCGCCCGTGGAGGAACTGCTGGAACAGGGCGGCTACGGCCGCGACGGGGAGGCGGTGGCCCCGCTCGCCTTCGACCACGCCCAGATCCTCGCGGACGGTGTGGAGCGGGCCCGCTCCAAGATCGAGTACTCGTCGCTCGCGACGGCGTTCTGCCCGCCCGAGTTCACCGTCGGGGAACTGCGCCGCGTCTACGAGGCGGTGTGGGGCGTGGCCCTCGATCCCCGCAATTTCCACCGCAAGGTGACCGGCACTCCGGGGTTCCTGGTGCCGACCGGCGGCACGACGACCCGCCAGGGCGGCCGGCCCGCCCAGCTCTTCCGGGCCGGCGGTGCCACGCTGCTCAACCCGCCGATGCTGCGCCCGGAAGTCTGAGCCGGGTTCCTCCACCGCCCCACACGCTCCAGCACTTCCGTGCCCGTTGATCTCCTCCTGACTCCTCCTGACTCCTCCTGGCCTCCGGGTTGCTCTCCGATGTGCTTGCGAACCGGGAACCAAGTGACGGGTGGTGATGCCGATGGTTGGTGAACGCGCGGCGTGAAACCCCGGGAAAACGGACATAACGCGCTATCTTGCTGCGGGTGATCCAGGCCTTCGGATTGACCAGCGACTCCCGCAAGGGCCTTCCGCCCGCCGTCGACGACGTCTCCTTCGACGCGCACACGGGTCGCGTCACCGCGCTCCTGGGCGCGCCGGGCGCGGGCAAGACGACGACGCTCAGACTCATGCTCGAACTCCAACCGGGCCGCGGCATCACCTACTTCAAGGGAAGGCCCCTCCACCGCATCGCCCATCCCGCGCACGAGGTCGGCGCGCTCCTCGGGGACGTACCGGGCCATCCCTCCCGCACCGTCCGCGGTCATCTGCGCATGCTGTGCGCCGCGGCCGGTCTTCCGGCCCGGCGCGCCGACGAGGTTCTGGAGGTGGTCGGGCTCGTCAGTCTTCGGGAGGAGCGCCTGGGCACGCTCGCGCGCGCCGCGGACCGGCGGCTGGGACTGGCCTGCGTTCTGCTGGCCGATCCGCACACGCTGGTGCTCGACGAGCCGGCCGACGGGCTCTCGGTGCGGGAGAACCGCTGGCTGCACGGCATGCTGCGGGCGCACGCGGCACAGGGCGGCACGGTTCTGTTCACCACGGCCGATCCCAAGGAGGCGGCGGGCACCGCGGACCGGGTCGTCACGATCGAGCGGGGCAGGCTCGTGGCCGACCAGGAGGCGGCGGACTTCGCCCGGCACCGGCTGCGCCCCCGGGTCGCCGTCCGCAGCCCGCACGCGGCCCGCCTGGCCGCCCTCCTGGCCAAGGAGGCCCGCACCGCGCGCCGCTCCGTCGAGGTGGTGCACGAGGAGGGCAACCGGCTATCCGTCTACGGCAGTACGTGCGCCGACGTGGGCGAGGCCGCGTTCCGCCACGGCATCCTCGTGCACCAACTGGCCGACGAGGTCGGCGACATGGGACCCGGCGCGGGGGCGGTCCCGGCGCACACCACGTGGGGCGCCGGGCAGCACGGGACCTCCTCCGTGTCCAGGACCGCGCCGGGGAGCACCCGATCCGAGGGTGCGGCCGTCGCGACGGGCCCCGGGGAGAGGCCGGTCACGGCAGCCTCCCTAGCCTCGAGCGTCGCATCGGTCTCCGAAGGCTCGTTGATCACTGCCGTTTCCGGGGCGGACGGCGAGTCCGGGTCCGACGCCGGCTCCTCGGCGGGAACGCCGGTCACGGGCCGCTCCGAGGGGCCGGCCGGCCCGGCGGGCAAGGGCGGGGCACCGCTCACCGCGCGGGTGCACGGCGGCACGGCCACGGCCGAGCCCGGACAGCGGGCCGCCCGCGACGGGCACGCTGCCGGTACCGGAGACGCCGACGGCCAGGACGGCCAGGACGGCCAGGACGGCCACGACGGCCTCCACGCCCCGTCCGCCACCGGCGATTCCGACGGCCCGAGGGCCGCGTCCCGCCCCGGAACCACCACCGGCGGGACCCACGCCCCGCAGGACCGCCCGCGCCCCGCGCCCCCGCACCCGGCCATCCCCACCCCGCGCCCCGCGGAGGCGGTCACGTTCGACGCGTCGTCCCCGCTGCCGCCCCCCATCTCGGTCCGCCCCGGCCCGAGCCCCCTGCGTCCCCTCCGCTACGAGCTGCGCCGCGCCGCGGGGATCGGCACGGGCTTCGTCACCTGCGCCGCCGTCCTGACCGTCTCGGCCGTCGTGGCCCTGGTACTGGGCCGCATCGGCCACACTCCCCAGCCGCGGCTGCTGGCCGCCTGGCCGCGGCAACTGCCGCTGCCGCCCGCCGCGCTCGGCGCCGGGCTGCTCGGCGCGCTGTCCTTCGGCGACGAGTTCCGTCACCCCGCGCTGGCGGCGGACCGGGGCACGGTGCCCCGCCGGCTGGGCCTGCTCTGCGCGAAACTGCTGGTGGCGGCGGGCACGGCGCTGATGCTCGCCTTCCTCACGGTCGGCTGCGACGCCGAGCTGCTCTACGTCGTCCACGGGCGGGAGCTCACCCAGGTCCCCGGCGACTGGCTCCGGCTCGGAGTCAGTTGGACCGGCCTGATGGTCGGCTCGGCGTGGACCGGGGTGCTCGCGGCGGGGCTGTTCCGTTCGACCACCGCCGGGCTCGCCGCGGTGGTCGCGGTGCCGGTCGTCGTCGTACCCCTGCTGCGCGCGGCGTCGGGGGGCACGCTCTGGAACGCGGACGGGCTGCCCGCGCGGCTGCGCCGGTCCTTTCTGCTCCAGTGGCCCTTCGGCGGGGACCAGTACCTGGCGGCCGCGGCCCGTCTGATCGCCCAACCCATGGGCGGCGCACTCGCGTTGTGCCTGGTGGCGCTGGGGTGCGCCTATGTGGTGACGGCTCTCCGCGGCCGGTCCAGATGGCCACGTTCTGTACGCATTTGATCGCGCTCCGCACGCAACTCTTCGGAGATGGCTTGTTCCTTTCCGGTAACGCGTCAATTGCGGTGAAGTGAGCGATCACCCTTTCGTGTGCTTTTCACCAAAGCCCTCAAGGCAGTTGGAGGCGACGCCGACAAAGGATCCGTGAGTACCCTTGCGCACACCATGATGACCGCCGCCCGCTCCTCCGACTCCGGTCTGGCCGGCCCGGGCGAACTCGACCGCTACCCGTACGCCGAGGCGGCCCTGCCCGACCGCGTCGGAAGCCCTGCCTGGGAGAACGCCGATCCGGAGCTGGGCCGGGTGGGACGACGTGCCGCGGGCAGCCGCGGCCGCGGACTGCACGGACAACTCGTCCAGCAGCTCGGGCAGATGATCGTCTCCGGAGACCTGGGCGCCGACCGCCCCCTGGTGCCCGAGGAGATCGGCCAGCGCTTCGAGGTGTCCCGCACCGTCGTCCGTGAGTCGCTCCGCGTCCTGGAGGCCAAGGGCCTGGTCAGCGCCCGCCCGAACGTCGGCACGCGGGTACGCCCGGTCAGCGACTGGAACCTGCTCGATCCGGACATCATCGAGTGGCGCGCCTACGGGCCGCAGCGCGACGACCAGCGCCGGGAGCTGAGCGAGCTGCGCTGGACGATCGAGCCGCTCGCCGCCCGCCTGGCCGCCGGGCACGGCCGCGAGGACGTCCAGCAGCGGCTGTCGGACATGGTCGAGATCATGGGACACGCGCTGGGACAGGGCGACGCGCTCACCTTCTCGCGCGCCGACGCCGAGTTCCACACGCTGCTCATCCAGGTCGCGGGCAACCGGATGCTGGAGCACCTCTCCGGCATCGTGTCGGCCGCGCTCCAGGTCTCCGGCGGCCCGGTCACCGGCTGCGACCGGCCCAACGAGACCGCCCTGGCGCAGCACGCCCGGATCGTCGACGCGCTCGCCGCCGCCGACGGCGCGGCGGCCGAGGGAGCCATGCGGCAACTGCTCACGGTGCACCCGGAGGTCGAGCGGGTCGTCCCGGCCCCTCGCGAGCACTGACCGGGACAGCAGTGACCGCGCGCGGACGGCACGGCCGCGGGGCCCTGCCGTCCGCCCGCGGCCCCCGGCCGGCAGGCGGACCCCGGTCACGTGCCCCGCGGTACCCTCCCCCGCGCCGCGCCGCGCCGTCGGCGCCCGGCCGGCCGCGCCCACGACGGAAAGCCCGGGCGGACAAGCGGACAAACGCCGCCCCTGGTATGCCCAGATCCGATCTGTTTTGAACGCCTACGGGATGTGACTCGGGCCA
This sequence comes from Streptomyces sp. NPDC004065, assembly GCF_044903565.1. Lineage (NCBI taxonomy): Bacteria > Bacillati > Actinomycetota > Actinomycetes > Kitasatosporales > Streptomycetaceae > Streptomyces > Streptomyces sp. NPDC004065. The sequence continues at coordinate 91,404 of NZ_JBJDQT010000012.1, forward strand.
CGCGGATTGGGCGTAACGCTCATGGGAACAACGCGATGACCTAAGAGGTGACAGCCGAGGAGGAATACGGACGCCGTTCACGGCGCTGTGCATCTTCCCGGCCCCCGCCCGCACCGTCGGCCCATCCCCAGGCCGGTGGTCGGCTCCTGTCCACCAGGGACGGGGCCGGAAGCCGTTTTCCAACGTTCCGAGAGGTTGTTCGTGTCGGCCAGCACATCCCGTACGCTCCCGCCGGAGATCGCCGAGTCCGTCTCTGTCATGGCGCTCATTGAGCGGGGAAAGGCTGAGGGGCAGATCGCCGGCGACGATGTGCGTCGGGCCTTCGAAGCTGACCAGATTCCGGCCACTCAGTGGAAGAACGTACTGCGCAGCCTCAACCAGATCCTCGAGGAAGAGGGTGTGACGCTGATGGTCAGTGCCGCGGAGCCCAACAAGCGCACCCGGAAGAGCGTCGCAGCGAAGAGTCCGGCCAAGCGCACCGCCACCAAGACGGTCGCGGCGAAGACGGCCACCGCCAGGAAGGCCACCGCCACCGCCACGCCGGCGGCGCCCGCCGCCGACACGCCCGTCGAGGACGACGCTCCCGTCAGGAAGGCCGCAGCCAAGAAGGCGGCCCCGGCCAAGAAGACGGCCACGAAGAAGACGACCGCCGCCAAGAAGACGACGGCCGCGGCCAAGAAGACCACCGCCGGCAAGAAGGACGACGTCGAGCTCATCGAGGACGAGGTTCTCGAGGAGGCCAAGGGCGCGGAGGAGCCGGAGGGCGCCGAGAGCGCCGGGTTCGTGCTGTCCGACGAGGACGAGGACGACGCTCCCGCCCAGCAGGTCGCCGCCGCCGGCGCCACCGCGGACCCGGTCAAGGACTACCTGAAGCAGATCGGCAAGGTCCCCCTGCTCAACGCCGAGCAGGAGGTCGAGCTGGCCAAGCGCATCGAGGCCGGTCTCTTCGCCGAGGACAAGCTGGCGAACTCCGACAAGCTCGCCCCCAAGCTCAAGCGCGAGCTGGAGATCATCGCCGAGGACGGCCGCCGCGCCAAGAACCACCTCCTGGAGGCCAACCTCCGTCTGGTGGTCTCCCTGGCCAAGCGCTACACCGGCCGCGGCATGCTCTTCCTGGACCTCATCCAGGAGGGCAACCTCGGTCTCATCCGCGCGGTGGAGAAGTTCGACTACACCAAGGGCTACAAGTTCTCCACGTACGCCACCTGGTGGATCCGTCAGGCGATCACCCGCGCCATGGCCGACCAGGCCCGCACCATCCGCATCCCGGTGCACATGGTCGAGGTCATCAACAAGCTCGCGCGCGTCCAGCGCCAGATGCTCCAGGACCTGGGCCGCGAGCCCACCCCGGAGGAGCTGGCCAAGGAGCTCGACATGACCCCGGAGAAGGTCATCGAGGTCCAGAAGTACGGCCGCGAGCCGATCTCCCTGCACACCCCGCTGGGCGAGGACGGCGACAGCGAGTTCGGTGACCTCATCGAGGACTCCGAGGCGGTCGTCCCGGCCGACGCGGTCAGCTTCACGCTGCTGCAGGAGCAGCTGCACTCCGTGCTCGACACCCTGTCCGAGCGCGAGGCCGGCGTGGTCTCCATGCGCTTCGGCCTCACCGACGGCCAGCCGAAGACCCTCGACGAGATCGGCAAGGTCTACGGCGTCACGCGTGAGCGCATCCGCCAGATCGAGTCGAAGACCATGTCGAAGCTGCGCCACCCGTCGCGTTCCCAGGTGCTGCGCGACTACCTCGACTAGTCCCGGTCCCGCACGCCGAAGGCCCGGCCCCCGTGAAGGGGTGCCGGGCCTTCGTGCTGCGCGCCGCGCCGCTCTGCATGACTCTGGGTGTCCGTTGTGGATCTCACAGTGAGGAGCTGGCATGCGACGCCGTATTGCCCGGGCACTGGCCCGGCCGCTGGTCCTGGCGGCCGTGGGGGCCGCGATACCGCTGGTCACCGCCGCGTCGGCGGTCGCGGACAGCGTGGTCATCGGCGGTTCACCCGTCGACGTGTCGCACAGTCCGTGGACCGTGGCGCTCTCCAGCCGTGACCGGTTCGGGGGTACCCGGGCGGGACAGTTCTGCGGGGGCGTGGCCGTCGGCCGGAACGCCGTGCTGACGGCCGCCCACTGCCTGGGCAGAGACGTGGTGGGCGCACCACCGACGCGGGATCTGAAGGTCATCGCCGGCCGCACGGACCTGCTCTCGTCCCAGGGCAAGGAGATCCCCGTACGCGCCGTGTGGGTCAATCCGGGCTACGACGCCGAGACCAACGCCGGCGACTTCGCCGTACTGACCCTCGCCGAGCAGCTGCCGCAGAGCGCGATCATCCCCCTGGCGGGCCCCGGGGACTCCGCCTACCGGCCGGGGACGGCGGCCATGGTCTACGGGTGGGGGGACACCGACGGCTCGGCGTCCTACGCGCACAGCCTGCACGCCGCGCGTGTCCACGTCCTGCCCGACGCCCAGTGCCGGCGGGCCTACCCGGGCGGTTCCGACGGGGCGTATCTGCCCGAGAGCATGCTGTGCGCGGGTGAGGTGGAAGGAGGCCGGGACGCCTGCCAGGGGGACAGCGGAGGTCCGCTGGTGGCCCAGGGGCGGCTGATCGGCCTGGTGTCCTGGGGGGACGGCTGTGGACGGGCGGGAAGCCCCGGCGTGTACACACGCATCTCCGAGGTCGTCCGCACGCTGAGCGCGGTGAGCGGCGGCAAGGCGCCGCACCGCGCGGCCCGCGGGGCCTGACGAGGACCGCCGATCACGCCCACTACGAGCGACGGGCGGCCGCTCCCTCGGTCCGGGAGTGGCCGCCCGTTGGCCGGCCTGTGCCGGCGCAGGCTCGTCGCGCGCGACGTGTCAGCGCTCGTCGCCCGACGCGTTCGCGGGAACGGACGTCAGGCGCTCGGTCTCGTCCTGTATCTCAGCGGCGATTTTCTTGAGTTCCGGCTCGAACTTGCGACCGTGGTGGGCGCAGAAGAGCAGTTCTCCGCCGCTGAGCAGGACTACACGCACGTAGGCCTGGGCGCCGCAGCGGTCGCAGCGATCGGCGGCCGTCAGTGGGCTCGCGGGGGTCAGAACAGTAGTCACGTCGCCTCTTCTCTAGCTCGACGAGCTGTCGTACCAGGGTCAACATCCAACCAGCCCCAAACGTTCCCGCTCGCGGCTTTTCCTCGAAAAAAGTTTCCGAGGTGGCTGTCCGTTGCCGGTTTGGCGGCGAATGTGCCGTATTGCGTGTCTATGTGTCGTACGGTTTCGCGCTGTCGGTCATGGTCGTCCTCCCCGGCCGGCTTGCCGGTTGTTCATGAGGACGTGCCCGGAGCCTAAATGGTTCATGCCTCGAAGGGAACGTGATATGTGCTTCACTCCTACGAGGTATCGAACGTGCATGCGACTCTCTACTAGTCTTGGTCCCTGTCGAGGGTTGCGTTACAAGGGCCCTACCAGGCCTCGGTACCCTCTGAGCGGCAACCCAAGCCGCGCCCTTACCCATCGGGGCCCCACCTGAAATTCAGCGAGGAGCGAACCGCGTGACCGCCGAGACGTCCGTGCCGTCCACAGCGCTGCTGGCAGGAGCAGACCGGGACGGTTCCAACTACACCGCGCGGCACCTGCTCGTCCTCGAGGGGCTCGAAGCCGTGCGCAAGCGGCCGGGCATGTACATCGGGTCGACCGACAGCCGCGGTCTCATGCACTGCCTGTGGGAGATCATCGACAACTCCGTCGACGAGGCCCTCGGCGGCTACTGCGACCACATCGAGGTGATCCTGCACGACGACGGCTCGGTGGAGGTGCGCGACAACGGCCGCGGCATCCCGGTCGACGTCGAGCCCAAGACCGGCCTGTCCGGCGTCGAGGTCGTCATGACCAAACTGCACGCGGGCGGCAAGTTCGGCGGCGGCTCCTACGCCGCCTCCGGCGGTCTGCACGGCGTGGGCGCCTCGGTGGTCAACGCCCTGTCCGCCCGGTTGGACGTCGAGGTCGACCGCGGCGGCCACACCCACGCCATCAGCTTCCGCCGCGGCGTCCCCGGGGTCTTCACGGGCAACGGCCCCGAGGCCCGCTTCGAGGCCAGGAGCGGCCTGCGCAAGACCAAGAAGATCCCCAAGAACCGCACCGGCACGCGCGTGCGCTACTGGGCCGACCGCCAGATCTTCCTCAAGGACGCCAAGCTCTCCCTGGAGAACCTGCACCAGCGCGCCCGCCAGACCGCCTTCCTGGTCCCGGGACTGACCATCGTCGTCCGCGACGAGTACGGCCTCGGCGAGGGCGGCAGCAAGGGCGAGGAGTCCTTCCGCTTCGACGGCGGCATCAGCGAGTTCTGCGAGTACCTGGCGACCGACAAGCCCGTCTGCGACGTCCTGCGCTTCAGCGGGCAGGGCACCTTCAAGGAGACCGTCCCGGTCCTCGACGACCACGGCCAGATGACGCCCACCGAGGTCACCCGCGAACTCGGCGTGGACGTCGCGCTGCGCTGGGGCACCGGCTACGACACCACAGTGCGCTCCTTCGTCAACATCATCGCCACCCCCAAGGGCGGCACCCATGTCGCGGGCTTCGAGCAGGCCGTCACCCGGACGATGAACGAGGTGCTGCGCGCCAAGAAGCTGCTGCGCGTCGCCGAGGACGACATCGTCAAGGACGACGCCCTCGAGGGGCTCACCGCCGTCGTCACCGTCCGCCTCGCCGAGCCGCAGTTCGAGGGCCAGACCAAGGAGGTCCTCGGCACCTCGGCGGCTCGCAGGATCGTGAACAACGTGGTCTCCAAGGAACTGAAGGCGTTCCTGACCTCCACCAGACGGGACGCCGCCCAGCAGGCGCGGGTGGTCCTGGAGAAGGCGGTCGCCGCCGCCCGTACCCGCATCGCCGCCCGCCAGCACAAGGACGCCCAGCGCCGCAAGACGGCCCTGGAGTCCTCCTCGCTGCCCGCCAAGCTCGCCGACTGCCGCAGCGACGACGTCGACCGCAGCGAGCTGTTCATCGTCGAGGGCGACTCCGCCCTCGGTACGGCGAAGCTGGCGCGCAACTCCGAGTTCCAGGCGCTGCTGCCGATCCGGGGCAAGATCCTCAACGTCCAGAAGTCGTCCGTCACGGACATGCTGAAGAACGCCGAGTGCGGCGCGATCATCCAGGTCATAGGGGCGGGCTCCGGCCGCACCTTCGACCTCGACGCGGCGCGCTACGGCAAGATCATCATGATGACCGACGCCGACGTCGACGGCTCCCACATCAGGACCCTGCTGCTGACCCTGTTCCACCGCTACATGCGGCCCATGGTCGAGTCCGGCCGGGTCTTCGCCGCGGTGCCGCCGCTGCACCGCATCGAGCTGGTCCAGCCGAAGAAGGGCCAGGACAAGTACGTCTACACGTACTCCGACCGCGAGCTGCGCGACAAGCTGCTCGAGTTCCAGAGCAAGGGCATCCGGTACAAGGACTCCATCCAGCGCTACAAGGGCCTGGGCGAGATGGACGCCGACCAGCTCGCCGAGACCACGATGGACCCGCGCCACCGCACCCTGCGCCGGATCAACCTCTCCGACCTGGAGGCCGCCGAGTCCGTCTTCGACCTGCTGATGGGCAACGACGTCGCCCCCCGCAAGGAGTTCATCGCCGGCTCGGCGGCCACCCTGGACCGCTCCCGCATCGACGCGTAGCCGGCCGGACCGTCCGGACCGTCCGGGACGGGCGTCCGGGCGCCCGCCCGTCCGGGCCGGTGCCGCACCCGCCGGTGCTGTCGCATCCGCCTTCGCTGTCGCACCCGCCGGTGCTGCCGCGCCGGGCGGCTGCCCGGTCCGGCCCCCGTCCTTCTCCACCCCTGGGTGGATGCGGACGGCTCCGCGGTCTCCACCCGTGATCCACCCCGGCTCCGATCAGCGGGCCCGGGATCTTCCGTAGCGTCGAAGACGTCGGCGGCACTCGGCCGCCGCCATCGGTGCGGCTCGCGCAGCGCGAGGATCACCAGGATCGCGGGCGGGAGAACGCCTGGACAGGCCGGCCCTCCCGGGAAGCCCTGGGCCACGTCGGTGTCTCACGGGCGCGCCGCCTGCTCGGACGGGCGGTCAGGCTCGTGGCGGCGGGCGTGCTGCTGTGGGGCGCCTTCCCCGGCAACCGCGGCCCTGTCCGGGGAGCGGTCGCGACGGCGGCGGGCGTCCTCCTCGCGGCAGCCGCCGCCTGGGAATTCTCCCGCACCACGCTCGCGCACCGGCTGTGGCCCTCCCTGGCACTGATCGCGCTGCTGCTCGCCCTCGCGGTCGCCGCCGGGACCACGGGCCTCACGGTGCCCGCCCTCGCATCCGGTGCGGCTGCGGGGGAGATCGCCCGCCGGCCGCACGTCTCCACCGCCACCGTGAAGACCCACATCAGCAACCTGTTCGGCAAGACCGGCCTCAAGGACCGTGCACAGGCGGTGCGTTATGCGTATGCAAAGGGGCCGGCACGGCCCCCGGCGGGGTGAGTCACCTGATGGGGTGAAGAGCACGGGGAAGAGAAGTCAGAGAACTTCCCGTTCTGTCCATCCTTGGGCATGCAGCCAAGCAACGACCGTCCCCGTGGGGGCGGTGACGGTCCCGTGAGTGTGTCCGCGTATCGCGACGCCCAGGACCCGGCATCCGGGGACATGAGGTACCGCGACCCCTGGTACGACGCGCTGGCCGCCGGCTGGGGCGAGGGAGACGGCACGGGAGGCGTTCCCCTGTCCGTGCCGGCCGCCCGCCGCGAGAGCCGGCCCGGACCGGGCGCCGGAGCGGCGGAGGAGGTGTATCTCGAGGTGCAGCGCAGCGCCGCCTTCCAGGAGGTGCGCAGCAGGTACCGCAGGTTCGTGGTGCCGGCGGTGGCCACCTTCCTCGTCTGGTACCTGGGGTACGTCGTGACGGCGACGAGTGCGCCCGGCCTGATGGCGCGGCCGGTGGCCGGCGCGGTGAACGTGGGGATGCTCGCCGGGCTCGGACAGTTCCTCACCACCTTCGCCCTCGCCTGGGCCTACGCCCGGCACGCGCGGCTGCGGCGGGACCGGGCCGCGCTCGAACTGCGCTGGGACACGCAGGAGCTGACCCGAGGCGTGCGGGGCGGTGCGTCATGAGCGGCAACCACCAGACGCTCGCGCTGCTGCTGTTCAGCGTGTTCGTCGCCATCACGCTGGCCATCACCACCTGGGTGAGCCGCCACCGGCACGGCTCGGCGGAGGAGTTCTACGCGGGCGGGCGGCTCTTCACACCCCTGGAGAACGGCTTCGCCGTCGCGGGCGACTACGCCTCGGCGGCCTCGTTCCTGGGCGTGCCCGGCCTGATCGCGCTGTTCGGCTACGACGGGGTGCTGTATGTCGTGGGCTTCCTCGTGGCCTGGCTGGTGGTGCTCTTCCTGGTCGCGGAACTGGTGCGCAACTGCGGGCGGTTCACGCTCGCGGACGTCGTCGCGGCACGGATGAGCGAGGGGCCCGTGCGGATCGCGGCCGGGACCTCCTCGGTCACCGTGTCCGTTCTGTACCTGGTGGCGCAGATGGTCGGCGCGGGCAGTCTGGTGGCGCTGCTGCTGGGGCGCACCGGCGAGGCGGCGCAGGCGTGGACCGTGATCGGCGTGGGCGCGCTGATGGTGATCTACGTGTCGCTGGGAGGGATGCGGGCCACCACCTGGATCCAGATCGTCAAGGCCGTCCTGCTGATGGCCGGCACCGTGGTCCTGACCGTCCTGGTCCTCGTCCGGTTCCACGGCAACCTCGACACACTGCTGCTCACCGCGGCGCGGCGCAGCGGCCACGGGGAGGCGTTCCTGGCCCCGGGGCTGAAGTACGGCGGCGACTGGACCGCACGCCTGGACTTCATCAGCCTCGGACTCGCGCTGGTCCTCGGCACCGGCGGGCTGCCGCACATCCTGTCCCGCTTCTACACCGTGCCCACCGCGCGGGCCGCCCGGCGTTCGGTGATCTGGTCCATCGCGCTCATCGGCGGCTTCTATCTGATGGCGATCGTGCTCGGCTTCGGCGCGACGGCGATCGTCGGCCCGGACGCCCTGCGGGCGTCGAACGCGGCCGGCAACACCGCGGTCCCGCTGCTCGCCCTCGACCTCGGCGGCGGCCCGGCCGCCACGGGAGGAACGGTCCTGTTCGCGGTGGTGGCCGCCGTGGCCTTCGCCACCATCCTCGCGGTGGTCGCCGGCATCACGCTCGCCTCCTCCGCCTCCGTGGCCCACGATCTGTACGCGTCCTTGCGGCGCCGACACGCGCGGCAGCGCAGCGAGGTCACCGTGGCACGGGTCGCGGCCGTCGGCATCGGTGTGGTCGCGATCGGCCTCGGCCTGCTCGCCCGCGACCTCAATGTCGCGTTCCTGGTCGGTCTCGCCTTCGCCGTCGCCGCGTCGGCGAACCTCCCCGTGCTGCTCTACTCGCTGTTCTGGCGTGGCTTCACCACCCGCGGCGCGGTGTGGGCCGTCTACGGCGGGCTGATCCCGGCCCTGGTGCTGGTCGTGCTGTCGCCGGTCGTCTCCGGCAGCCCCGACGCGCTCTTCCCGGGCGCCGACTTCCAGGTCTTCCCCCTGCAGAACCCCGGCATCGTCTCCATCCCGCTCGGCTTCCTGGCGGGCTGGCTCGGCACGGTGACCTCCGCGGAACCGGCGGACGAGGCCAAGCACGCCGAGACGGAGGTGCGCTCGCTCACCGGGGCCGGAGCCGTGTAGCGGCCTCTGCGGCGACGGGGGCCCGCCGCACCCAGGGCGCCACCCAGGCGTAGCGGTGCTCCGGGCGCCCGCCGCACCTAGGGCGCCACCCAGGCGTACCGGTGCTCCGGGCGCCCCGTGTCGCCGTACTTCAGCGACAGGCTCAGACGGCCGGCCTGTTCCAGATGGCGCAGATAGCGCTGGGCCGTGGAACGGCTCAGGCCGGTGCGGGCGGCCACCTCGTGTGCCGACAGCGGCCCGCCCGCGCGGTGCAGCACCTCGCAGATGAGGTCCGTCGTCGGTTCCGAGTGCCCGCTGGGCAGCCCGGGGGCCGACGGCGCCGGCGTGGTGCGCAGCGCGCCGAAGATGCGGTCCACCTGCTCCTGCCCGGCCACCCCCTGACCGCCCACCCGGTCGACGGTCCGGCGCAGCGCGGCGTAGGAGTCCAGCCGGGTGCGCAGCGCGGCGAAGGTGAAGGGCTTGACCAGATAGTGCAGCGCGCCCAGACGCATCGCCTGCTGCACGGTGGTCACATCACCGGCGGCGGTGATCATGATGACGTCGGTGCCGATGCCCTGCTCGCGCATGCGGTGCACCAGGTCCAGGCCCGTGCGGTCGGGCAGATAGTGGTCGAGCAGGACCAGGTCGACGCCCCCGCGCTGGACTGCGGTCAGCGCCTGCGCGGCACTGTGTGCGCGGGCGGTCACCCGGAAGCCGGGAACCTTTCCCACGTACTTGGCGTTGATCTCAGCGACACGGAAGTCGTCGTCGACCACCAGGACGTCAATCATCGGGTCTTCTTTCCCAAGGCCGGGCGAGTGCTGAGCCCGTGTTGCGACTCCGTTGTTGTAGCGCGAGCAAAATGAGCACAACAGGTCCTTGCGAGCAAAAGAACGGCTTGCGCTCAGAAGACTGATGCTGTGGCCGGGGCCACATCTACCGTCCCGGGCCATGAGCGCAGACACCAGCCCCGCCATCGAGCTACGGGGCGCGAGCAAAACGTTCAGGACCCCCTCCGGGGGCCTGCACACGGCGGTCAAGGACCTGGATCTCACCGTCCGGCGCGGCGAGTTCGTGGCCGTCGTGGGCCCCACCGGCTGCGGCAAGTCGACGACGCTGACCCTGGTCAGCGGCCTGGAAGAGCCCACCGAGGGCGAAGTGCTGGTGGCCGGCGAACCGGTGCGGGGCGTCGGCGGCAAGGTCGGCTTCGTGTTCCAGCAGGACGCCACCTTCCCCTGGCGCACCGTGCTGTCCAATGTGATGGCCGGCCCGCGCTTCCGCGGCGTGCCCAAGGCCGAGGCGAAGGACAGGGCGCGCGCCTGGCTGGCCCGAGTCGGTCTCGCCGCCTTCGAGGACCGCTACCCGCACCAGCTCTCCGGCGGCCAGCGCAAGCGCGTCGCCCTCGCCGCCACCTTCGTCAACGACCCCGAGATCCTGCTGATGGACGAGCCCTTCTCCGCGCTCGACGTCCAGACCCGGGCCCTGATGTCCGACGAACTCCTCGAGCTGTGGGAGGGCACGGGCTCCTCCGTCGTCTTCGTCACCCACGACCTGGAGGAGGCCATCGCGCTGGCCGACAGGGTCGTCGTCATGACGGCCGGCCCCGCGACCGTGAAGCAGGTCTTCGACATCGACCTGCCCCGCCCGCGCAAGGTCGAGCAGGTGCGCCTGGAGTCCCACTTCATCGACATCTACCGCGAGATCTGGCAGTCCCTCGGCGAAGAGGTCCGGATCACCCGTGAGAGGGGCGCCGCCCATGTCGCCTGAGGTCCTCAGCACTCCGCTCGCCGACACGGTGAAGAGCCCCGACCGCGCCCAGTCCCGGGCCAGGGCCGCCCGCAGACGCAAGGCCGTCGTCACCTCGGCCCGCGCGCTGCTCCTGGTGGCCGTGCTCGGCCTGTGGGAGGCGCTGTCGCGGGCGGAGGTCATCGATCCGTTCAACTTCTCGATGCCCTCACGGATCTGGGACCAGATCTGGACCTGGATCACCCACGGCACCGCGCTCGGCTCCCTCGGGGAGCAGATCTGGTTCACCCTCCACGAGGCGCTGCTCGGCTGGGCGTTCGGCGTGGTGGCGGGCGTGGTCCTCGGCATCGTCCTGGGGCGTGTGGCGTTCCTCGCGGACATCCTCGGCCCCTACATCAAGGTGCTCAACTCCATCCCGAGGATCGTCCTGGCGCCGATCTTCGTCATCTGGTTCGGACTGGGGCCCGCGTCCAAGGTCGCCTCCGCCGTCGTCCTCGTCTTCTTCCCGGTGTTCTTCAACGCCTTCCAGGGCGCCCGCGAGGTCGACCGCAACCTGGTCGCCAACGCCCGCATCCTCGGCGCCGGCGACCGCAGGGTGACCCTTCAGGTGGTCATCCCGTCCGCCACCTCCTGGATCTTCACCAGCCTCCACGTCAGCTTCGGCTTCGCCCTGATCGGCGCCATCGTCGGCGAGTACATCGGCGCCACCAAGGGCATCGGCCTGCTCGTCGCGCAGTCCCAGGGCACCTTCAACGCGGCCGGTGTGTACGCCGCGATGGTGATCCTCGCCGCGGTCGCGCTCGTCGCCGAGGGGCTGCTCACCTTCGCCGAGCGGCGCATCTTCCGCTGGAAGCCGGCCGACTCCGGGCACTGAACCGCCCCTCGGCACCCGACCGTTCCTCTTCCCGTCTCCCGCACCGCCCTCCCACAAGGACGTGAAACGCTCATGCGCAAGACCGCCAGATTCGCGGCGTCGGCCGCCGCCGGCCTGCTCGCCCTGTCCTCCCTCACCGCCTGCGCCAACGACGCGGCCGGCTCCACGGCCGACACCGGCAGCGGCGGGGGTGGCGGCAAGGGCGAACACGTCAAGATCATGGTCGGTGGCCTGGACAAGGTCATCTACCTTCCTGCGATGCTCACCCAGCGCCTCGGCTACTTCTCCGCGGAGGGCCTGGACGTCCAGCTGCTGAGCGAGCCCGCCGGTGTCCAGGCCGAGACCGCGCTGGTCTCCGGCCAGGTCCAGGGCGCCGTCGGCTTCTACGACCACACCCTGGATCTGCAGGTGAAGGGCAAGGACGTCGAGTCCGTGGTGCAGTTCTCGCACGCCCCCGGCGAGGTCGAGGTGGTCTCCGAGAAGGCCGCGGGCGAGATCACGTCGCCCAAGGACTTCAAGGGCAGGAAGCTCGGCATCACCGGCCTGGGTTCCTCCACCGACTTCCTCACCAAATACCTCGCGGTCAAGAACGGCGTGAAGATCAGCGACTTCACCCCGGTCGCCGTGGGCGCGGGACCGACCTTCATCTCGGCCCTGCAGAAAGGCTCCATCGACGGCGGCATGACCACCGACCCGACCGTCGCGACGATCCTCGACAAGAAGGCCGGCCGGATCCTCCTGGACATGCGGACGCCCGAGGGCTCCCAGCAGGCGCTCGGCGGGCCGTACCCGTCGTCGAGCCTGTACATGCGGACCGACTGGGTCAACGGTCACAAGGAGACCGTCCAGAAGCTGGTCAACGCCTTCGTCAAGACGCTCAACTGGATGTCCACCCACAGCGCGTCCGAGATCGCGGCCAAGATGCCCGCCGACTACTCCCAGGGCGACAAGACGCTGTACGCGGAGGCCATCAAGAGCACGCTGCCGATGTTCACCAAGGACGGCGTCATGCCGGAGAACGGCCCTCAGACCGTCGAGAAGGTGCTCAAGGCGTTCAACCCGAACATCAAGAACGCCAAGGTCGACCTGGACAGGACGTACACCACCGAGTTCGTCGAGAAGGCCACCGGCTGACATCCGTATGCACGGGGGGACACGGTCTCTTCCCCCGCCCCACGAGCCGTGTCCTCAGGCGCGGGCCGCCCACACGTAACGGTGTTCGGGGCGGCCCGCGCCGCCGTATCCGACGGTCAGCCGCACCCGCCCCGTGCGTTCCAGCAGCTTCAGACAGCGCTGGGCGGTCTGCCGGCTCACCCCGGTGCGCTCGGCGACCTCCCGGGCCGACAGCGCTCCGCCGGCCCTCATCAGGCAGCTGCGGACGAGTTCGGCGGTGGCCGGGGAGGGCCCCCTGGGCAGGTCCCGGTCCGGCGGCGCGGACAGCGCCCCGAAGATCCGGTCCACCTCGGCCTGTCCGGCCTCGCCGCCGCCGTCCAGGGTCCGGCGCAGCCGCGCGTACGCCTCCAGCCTCGCCCGCAGCCCCGCGAAGGTGAACGGCTTGACGAGGTACTGCAGCGCCCCGTGCCGCATCGCCGCGTGTACGGTGGCCACGTCCCGCGCCGCGGTGACCATGATCACGTCGGTGCGGTGGCCCAGGCGGCGCATCTCCCGGACGACCGACAGCCCCGTCCCGTCGGGCAGGTAGTGGTCCATGAGGACCAGGTCGACGCCCGGCAGCGCCTCCAGCAGGCGCAGTGCCTGCTCCGCGCTGTGCGCCTGGCCCGCGACGTGGAAGCCCGGCACCTTGCCGACGTAGGCCGCGTTGACCCGCGCCACCCGGGCGTCGTCGTCCACGACCAGCACCTCGATCACCGCGGCCCCTCCGCGGCGGCCTCGCCGGCACGTACGTCGGCAGTGCCCCCCTGACCCGAGGCGGCGGTGGTGTCCGGCGCTGCGGTGGTGCCCGGCGCCGCGGTGGTGCCCGGCGCCGCGGTGGTGTCCGACGCTTCAATGGTGTCCGGGGCGGCGGCGGGGCCGGCGGCCCGCGCGCCCTCCCGCGCCGGTTCCGGCGCGGCGAGCGCCTCGGGCACGAGCGCCTCGGGCACGAGCGCCTCGGGTACGAGCGCCTCGGGCAGTACGACGCTGAACAGCGCGCCGCCGCCGGACGCCTCGCCCACCCGTACCCTCCCGCCCTGCCGCTCGGCCAGCCTGCGCACCAGGGACAGCCCGAGGCCGCGCCTGCCGTGGGCCGGCGGCCGCTTCGTGGACCAGCCCTCGGTGAAGACCAGTTCGCGCTGCTCGGGCGGGATGCCGGGCCCGGTGTCGCTCACCCTGAGGACGACGGTGCGCCCCTCGGCGCGCAGTTCGACCTCCACGCGCGCGTGGGGTGTCGCCGCCACGGCGTCCAGGGCGTTGTCCACCAGGTTGCCGACCACGGTCACCAGACCGCGCGGGTCGACCAGCCGGTCCGGCAGCCAGGTGCGGTCCGACACCCACAGCGCGACCCCGCGCTCCGCCGCGACGGTCGCCTTGCCCACCAGCAGCGCGGCCAGCAGCGGGTCCCGGATCCTCTCCGTCACCTGCTCGGCCGTGGCCCGGTGGTCGCCGACCACCTCGCCGACGAACTCGACCGCGTCGTCGTACATCTCCAGCTCCAGCAGGCCCAGCAGCGTGTGCATGCGGTTGGCGTGCTCGTGGTCCTGGGCGCGCAGGGCGTCGATCAGGCCGCGCGTGGAGTCCAGTTCCCGGCCCAGTTGCTCCAGTTCGGTCCGGTCGCGCAGGGTGGCGACGGCGCCGCCGTCGTCGGTGGGCATGCGGTTGGCGACCAGGACGCGCTGTCCGCGCACGGTGAGCAGGTCCGTGCCGGTCACCCGTCCGGCGAGCACCTCGGTCGTGCGGCCCTCGCCGAGCGCCTCGTCGGGCGACCGGCCGACCGCCTCGTCGCCGATGCCGAGCAGCCGCCGGGCCTCGTCGTTGAGCAGCCTGATGCGGCCGCCGCGGTCCAGGGCCACGACCCCCTCCCGGATGCCGTGGAGCATCGCCTCCCGCTCGGCGAGCAGGGCGGCGATGTCCGAGAAGGCCAGGTCCCGGGTCTGCCGCTGGACCCGCCGGGAGATCACCCACGCGGCGAGCGCGCCGACGGCGAGGGCCCCGCCGGCGTAGGCGAGCAGTCCCGGGATGGTGTCGATCAGGCGGGCGCGGACGCTGTCGTAGGCGATGCCGACGGACACCGCCCCGATGATGCGATGGTGGCCGGCGTCGTACAGCGGCACCTTGCCGCGTGCGGAGCGGCCCAGGGTGCCGGTGTCGATCTGCATCACCTTGCGGCCGGCCAGGGCCGCACCCGGATCGGTCGACACGTGGCGGCCGATCTGCCAGGGATCGGTGTGCGACCAGCGCACGCCCCGGGTGTCCATCACCACGACGTACTCGGCGGCGGTCTCCTTGCGGATCAGTTCCGCCTCCTTCTGCACCGGCCCGTCGACGGCCGGTGCGGTGCTCAAGAGGTCCCGCGCGATCTGGGGGTTCTGCGCGGTGGTCTCCGCGATGGCGAGGGCGCGGCGCATCGCCTGGTCGTCGAACTGGTGGCTGAGCGGGGCGAGGAACAGCCCGGTGGCGAGCACCGCGACTCCCGCGGCGATCGCCAGCTGCATCAGCAGCACCTGCGAGAACATCCGTCGCGGCATGCCCAGGCGTCGGCGCCTGGCGGGGGGAGTGCGGCTCATGGCGACGACGGTACGACGACGGGCGCCGGCCGCCCCAGGGGGTGTGGCGCGCCTCTCCCGGGTCAGGGCGAGAGCGAGGGCGGGGCCCCGCGGTCAGCCGGCGAGACGCGTCGCCGTCACCTCGCGCAGGTCCACGACGTCCATGCGGGCCGGCCCGCCCAGCACCGAGACCCCGCAGCTCTCCGGGCGGGGCGGCAGCGAAGCGCCCTGGGCGACGGTCACCCGCCAGCGGCGCCCGTCGGCGTGGGCGACGGTCACCTCCCAGCGCGGCGCGGCGCCGTCGGTGCGCACCACGGTCAGCGCGTCCGCGCGGTGCTCGTCCGCCGCGGTCCGCACCGCCAGTTCCGCGGCCTGCCCCGGCCGTTCGAAGGCCGTGCGGCCCCGGCAGCCGTCGAGGACCACCCGGCCCTCGTGGGCGCCGTGCAGCACGTCCTTGACGGCGTGCGCCTCCGCCCTGCCGTACGCGTAGCCGTGCGGCAGGACCAGCACGGTGGGGGAGAAGCGGTGGCCGCCCAGGTGGGTGACCTCCCAGACGCCGTGCACTCCGGAGGAGGCCAGTTCGGCCGCGAGGGGCCGGCCGAGGAGCGCACAGCACCGGTCGCGCTTGCCGTTGGTGCACACGAGCGCGAGCGGGTCCCCGGTGTGCGGCGCGCCGTCCAGTACCGCGTCGAAGGTGTGGTGGTCGCCCCTGCCCAGCGCGGCGAAGTCGAGGCCGAGCACCTGCCCGGGGTCGGACGTCGTGGCGCTGTGCAGCCACACACCGCCCGGGACGGTGTGTGCGGCGTACACCTGCCGCACGGAGGGGGTACGGCAGTCGGCGTGCCGTCCGGGGCGGCGGATCAGCGCGATCCGGACGCCCGTGCCCTGCGCGGCCCGCTCCAGGGCACGGCCCACGCCGGGGTCGAGGTGGCTCGCGGTGAGCGCCTTGGCGCCCCAGGGGCCGGGCTGCTCCAGGAGCAGCCATGTGGTGGCCGCGGGCGCGGTGGCGGCCATCGGTTCGCCGAGCTGCCGGGAGACGGTCGAGCACGTACTCACACAGGTGAGCCTAACCTGACTGTGCCTGTGCCGGCGTCAGGCTGCCGGGGTGATCCGTTCCGGCGGCGCGGCCCGCTACGGCTCCGGGAGCGGCTTGGGGGGCCGGGGGCCGGTGTACTGGCCGCTCGGGCGCATGCGCAGGGGGCGCTCGCCGTACTCCTCAAGGGCGTGGGCGATCCAGCCCGCCGTCCGCGCCACCGCGAAGATGGTCTCGCCCGCCGTCGAGGGCATGCCGCAGGACGCGGTGAGCACGGCGAGGGCCAGGTCGACGTTGGCGTGCAGCGGGGCGTGGCGGGCCGTGGTGGCCACGACGTCGCGGGCCGCGGCGAGGGCGGGGGCGGCGTCGGGGAGCTCCTCCAGCAGCGCGAACAGGGCACGCGCGCGCGGGTCCTCGCCGGTGTAGAGGCGGTGTCCGAGTCCCGGGATGCGGCGGCCGTCGCGGAGTTCCTCGGCGATGACGGGGCCCGCCGAGCCGCGGTCCAGCACCTCCAGCAGCAGCCGGTGCGCGAGCCCGCTGGCGGCGCCGTGCAACGGGCCCTCGATCACCCCGAGTCCGGCGGAGACGGCGGCGTAGGCGTGGGCGCGGGCGGAGGCGGCGACGCGGACCGCGAGCGTGGAGGCGGCCAGGTCGTGGTCGGCCAGCAGGGCCAGCGCGGTGTCCAGGACGCGCAGCGACGCCTCGTCGGCGGGCCGGCCGCTCAGCCGTGCCCACAGCCGGTGGGCGATCGGGCCCCGGTCGGGTGCCCGGTGCCCGCCGTACGGCACGGGGGGCAGGGCGCCGACGAGGGTGGGGATCAGGATGCGGGCGGTGCCGAGCACGGCGTCGGGCGACAGGTCGAAGCGCAGCGGGTCGGCGACGGCCGCGGCCACGACGGCGACCCGCAGCCGGTCGGTGGGCCCGGTGTGCCCGGGCAGGGCGTCCACCGCGCGGCGGGCCACGGCGACGGAGGACTCGGGCGCGGTGAGCGTGGCGCCCGGGCTGAGCCGCCCCGTCCACAGCCACTCGGCCACCTCCTCGTAGCTGTGCCGGGCGGCCAACTCGGTCGCGTCGACACCGCGGAAGTAGTAGCGGTCCTCCTCGATGAGCGTGATGCCGGTCCGCACGGACAGCTCGCCGCCGGAGCCCGGACCCACCCCGCCGTAGCGCCGGTTGCGGCGGGCCAGCGCCTCGACCTCGGCCGCGTCGAAGGTGCTGCCCCGCCCGCCCGGGGTGCGGCGGCTGCTGAGCTGACCGCGGCTCACGTACGCGTACACGGTTTCGGGCTTCACGCCGAGCAGCGCGGCGGCCTCCTTGGTGCTCAGCCGCCGCTCGGCGGGGCCGGAGTGGGCTTGTTGATCGCGCATGGGGCTCACGGTATCCGTCCGGTCGGTGCAGTCAGAACATTGATTCAATCAATATTGACAGACGTTGAGTCAAGCATGGACATTCAGATCAAGTCCAAGGAGGAGACATGTCCGTCAACAGGGCCGCAGCCACTCTCGTCGACGCCCCGCGAGGACTCGCGGGAGTCGTGGTCACCGACACCCGGATCGGTGATGTGCGGGGGCTCGAGGGCTTTTACCACTACCGCCAGTACTCGGCCGTCGAACTCGCGCGGACCCGCGGCTTCGAGGACGTCTGGCACCTGTTCGTCCACGGCTCCCTGCCGGACGCGCGGCAGCAGGCCGCCTTCCGTGCCGAAACCGCGGCACTGCGCCGGCTGCCCGACGAGGTCGCGGCGGCGCTGCCCGGCATCGCTGCGGCGAGCACCCGCTCCGGCCCGCTCGCCGGCCTGCGTACAGCCCTGTCGCTGCTCGGTGCGGCCAAGGGCTTCCGCCCGGTCTACGACATCGACGCCGCCGGACGCCGGCAGGACGCCCTGGCGGCCTGCGCCGCGGTGCCCACCCTGCTCACCGCGCTGTACCGGCTGGGGCGGGGGCTGTCACCGGTCGAGCCGCGCGAGGACCTGCCCTACGCGGCCAACTACCTCTACATGCTGACGGGTTCCGAGCCCGGCCCGGAGCGGGCCCGGGCCGTCGAGCAGTATCTGATCTCCACCATCGACCACGGGTTCAACGCCTCGACGTTCACCGCCCGGGTCATCGCCTCCACCGGCGCGGACGTGGCGGCCTGCCTCGTCGGGGCGGTCGGGGCGCTGTCGGGCCCGCTGCACGGCGGAGCGCCCAGCCGGGCGCTGGACACCCTCGACGCCATCGGCACGCCCGACCGCATCGACCCGTGGATCCGGGAGCGGGTGCTGGCCGGCGAACGCGTCATGGGCTTCGGCCACGCCGTCTACCGCACCGAGGACCCCCGCTCCCGCATGCTCCGCGAGACGGCCCTGCGCTTCGGCGGCCCCCGGGTCGACTTCGCCGTCGAGGTCGAGCGCCGCGTGGAGGCGATACTCGCCGAGCTCAAGCCCGGCCGCGAACTCCACACGAACGTCGAGTTCTACGCCGGCGTCGTCATGGAACTGTGCGGCCTGCCCCGGGAGATGTTCACCCCCACCTTCGCCGCGGCCCGGGCGGTCGGCTGGAGCGCCAACCTCCTGGAACAGTCCGAGGACCCGAAGATCATCCGCCCGGCGGCCCGGTACGTGGGGCCCGAGCCGCTGGTGAGGGTGCCCGCCGCGCCGGGAGCCGGCCGTGGGTGACGGGGCCGACGTGCGCGGGCGTGCGGCCGCGGGGGGCTTCACGGGCCGGCGGGTGAGGGGCGGCTCGTATCCTGGGTCGGCATTCAGTCCTCGTACGCGCGCCCGGGCCGGGAGCCGGTGCGCGCGTCGGCGTGAGAGAGGTCGCACAGGGTGAGTCAGCCGAGCCGGGGTCCCGTATCGCATCCGCACACGGGCTCCGGTCCCGAAGCGGACGTCACGCCACCGCAGATCCCGGTCGTCGTGCTCGCCGGATTCCTCGGGTCCGGCAAGACCACGCTGCTCAACCACCTCCTGCACCACAGTGGCGGCAGCCGCGTCGGGGCGATCGTCAACGACTTCGGGGCCGTCGAGATCGACGCCATGGCCGTCGCGGGCGCGCTCGGGGACTCCACCGTCTCGCTCGGCAACGGATGCCTGTGCTGCGCGGTCGACGCCTCGGAACTGGACGGCTATCTCGACCGGCTCACCGCCGCGTCGGTCGACGTCGTCGTCATCGAGGCCAGCGGGCTCGCCGAGCCGCAGGAACTCGTCCGCATGGTCCTGGCCGGCGAGAACCCCGACGTCGTCTACGGCGGGCTCGTCGAAGTGGTGGACGCGGCCGAGTTCGACGACACCCGCGCGCGGCACCCCGAGATCGACCGGCACCTCGCGCTGGCGGACCTCGTCGTCGTCAACAAGCTGGACCGGGCCGCCGACGGCGACCGCGTGCTCGGGCTGGTGCGGTCCCTCACCGACCGCGCCGCCGTCGTACCGGCCTCCTACGGCAGGATCGACCCCGCGTTGCTGTTCGACTGCCGCCCCGCCCGGGAGCGGGTCGGACAGCTCTCCTTCGACGATCTGCACGCGGAGGACGACCCCCGCCCCGGCGCCGCCGGCCACGCGCACGGCTCCGCCGGGCACCTGCACGCCGGCTACGACAGCCTCTCCTTCGTCTCCGACGTGCCGCTCGAACCGCGCCGGCTCATGCGGTTCCTCGACAGCCGGCCCGACGGGCTGTACCGGATCAAGGGTTACGTCGACTTCGGCGCCCACGATCCGCGCAACCGCTATCTCCTGCACGCCGTGGGCCCGTTCCTGCGCTTCTACCCCGAGCCCTGGCCGGCCGGCGGGACACGGCGCCTCACGCAGCTCGTGCTCATCGGCTCCGGCATCGACACCGCGGCCCTCGGCAAGGAACTCGAGGCGTGCAGGACGGAGCCGTACGAGCGGGACGCCCCGCACGCCGACGAGCACGGCATGTGGGGCGTCCTGCGCTACGTACGGGACACCGGGGACCCGGAGGACGTACGCGACACCGGGGACCCGGAGGACCCGGAGGACCCGGACGACGAGGTCCGGTACGGCTCCGCGCTCTAGACGGGGCCCGCGACCGCCGCGACCGTCTTCGGCAGCGACACGCCCGAACCGTCCCGGCGCGGGTCGATGTCCGGGAGCTCGGCCGCGTTGCCGTTCTTCTGCGCGGCCCGGGCCGGGGCGGGGCCCGCCCAGGCGAAGGACAGGCAGTCCTCGCCCTTCAGGAAGCGCTGGCAGCGGACGCCGCCGGTGGCGCGGCCCTTGCGCGGGTACTGGTCGAACGGGGTCAGCTTGGCCGTCGTCTGCACCGAGTCGTCCAGCGTGCCGCGCGAGCCGGCCACCGTGAGGACCACCGCGTCCGCGGCCGGATCGACCGCCGTGAACGAGATGACCTTGGCCCCCTCGGCGAGCTTGATGCCCGTCATGCCACCCGCCGGGCGGCCCTGCGGGCGCACCTGGGACGCCTGGTAGCGCAGGAGCTGGGCGTCGTCGGTGATGAAGACCAGGTCCTCCTCACCGGTGCGCAGCTCGGCCGCGCCGACGATCCGGTCGCCCTCCTTGAGGGTGATGACCTCCAGCTCGTCCTTGTTGGCGGGGTAGTCCGGGACCACCCGCTTGACGACGCCCTGCTCGGTGCCCAGCGCCAGACCGGGCGAGGACTCGTCCAGCGTGGTCAGGCAGATCACCGTCTCGTCGTCCTCCAGGGAGACGAACTCGGCGAGCGGCGCGCCGCCGGAGAGGTTCGGCGGCGATGCCGTCTCCGGCAGCCGGGGCAGGTCGACGACGTTCAGCCGGAGCAGACGGCCGGCCGAGGTCACCACGCCCACCTCGCCGCGCGCCGTGGCCGGCACCGCGGACACGATCACGTCGTGCTTGACCCGCTTGCCGCCCTTGTCCGCCGGCAGCGGCTCGTCGCCGGCCGTGCGGGCGAGCAGACCCGTGGACGACAGCAGGACGCGGCACGGGTCGTCCGCGACCTGGAGCGGCACCGGGGCGGCGGGCACGTCGGCGGACTCCAGCAGGACCGTGCGCCGCGGGGTGCCGAACTTCTTGGCGACCGCGGCCAGTTCGGCGGAGACCAGCTTGCGCAGCTCCGCGTCCGACTCGAGGATCCGGGTCAGCTCCTCGATCTCCGCGGTGAGCTTCTCCTTCTCCGCCTCCAGCTCGATCCGGTCGTACTTGGTCAGGCGGCGCAGCGGGGTGTCGAGGATGTACTGCGTCTGCACGTCGCTCAGCGAGAAGCGCTCGATCAGGCGCTGCTTGGCCTGCGCGGAGTTCTCGCTGGAGCGGATCAGGCGGATGACCTCGTCGATGTCCACCAGCGCCGTGAGCAGGCCCTCGACCAGGTGCAGCCGGTCGCGCCGCTTGCCGCGCCGGTACTCGCTGCGGCGCCGCACCACGTCGAAGCGGTGGTCGAGGTAGACCTCGAGCAGCTCCTTCAGGCCCAGCGTCAGCGGCTGGCCGTCGACCAGGGCGACGTTGTTGATGCCGAAGGACTCCTCCATCGGCGTCAGCTTGTACAGCTGCTCCAGGACCGCCTCGGGCACGAAGCCGTTCTTGATCTCGATCACCAGGCGCAGCCCGTGCTGGCGGTCGGTGAGGTCCTTGACGTCGGCGATGCCCTGGATCTTCTTCGAGCCGACCAGGTCCTTGATCTTGGCGATCACCTTCTCCGGGCCGACGGTGAACGGCAGCTCGGTCACGACCAGCCCCTTGCGGCGGGCCGTCACGGTCTCCACCGAGACCGTGGCGCGGATCTTGAACGTGCCGCGGCCCGTCTCGTAGGCGTCCCGGATGCCGGGCAGACCGACGATCCGGCCGCCGGTGGGCAGATCGGGGCCCGGGACGTGCCGCATCAGGGCGTCCAGGTCCGCGTTCGGGTGGCGGATCAGATGGCGGGCGGCCGCGATCACCTCGCCGAGGTTGTGCGGCGGCATGTTGGTAGCCATGCCGACGGCGATCCCGGACGCGCCGTTGACCAGGAGGTTCGGGAACGCGGCGGGCAGCGCGGCCGGCTCCTGCTCCTGACCGTCGTAGTTGGGCGCGAAGTCGACCGTGTCCTCGTCGATGGACTCCGTCATCAGCGACGTCGCCTCGGTCATCCGGCACTCGGTGTACCGCATGGCCGCGGGCGGGTCGTCGTTGCCCAGCGAGCCGAAGTTGCCGTGGCCGTCGACCAGGGGCACGCGCATCGAGAAGGGCTGGGCCATGCGCACGAGGGCGTCGTAGATCGACGCGTCGCCGTGCGGGTGCAGCTTGCCCATGACCTCGCCCACGACGCGGGCGCACTTCACATAGCCGCGATCGGGGCGCAGGCCCATCTCGTTCATCTGGTAGACGATGCGGCGGTGCACCGGCTTGAGTCCGTCCCGCGCGTCCGGCAGGGCGCGGGAGTAGATGACCGAGTACGCGTACTCGAGGAAGGAGCCCTGCATCTCGTCGACGACGTCGATGTCGAGGATCTTCTCCTCGTACGGTTCGTCGGGCGGCGGGGTCTTCGTGCTGCGGCGGGCCATCGCTGCCGGCTCCTTGCTGAAGCGTGTGACGGGATCTGACGCGGACCATTGTGGACCGCCCGACTGACAACGCGGACCAGGGACCCGGTCTTCGCCCCCGCCCCGGTCCCGCACGGCACCGCTGCCCACGCGCCGAACGACGCCGCGACCGGCCCCGCACGCGTCCCGCACGCGCTCCGCCCGGCCCGCCCGGCCCGCCCGGCCCGCCCGGCCGCCCTCGGCTCGCGCCCCGGCGCCCTGTGCGGCAGCGTCTCGCGCGGCGGATCGAGCCCCACCGCCCGGCCGCCCCCGGCGCGCGCCGCGACGCCCGGCCGCGGGGCGGGGCCCACCGCGGGCCGGGGCCCCTGCGCGCCGGGGCTCACCGCACGGCCGGGCCGCCCTGCGCGGCGGGTCGGGGGTCGTGGTGCGGGGGTGGCCCAGTGCGGCGGCTCGGGGATCGTGGGGCGGGGGGTAGCCCTGCGCGGCGGCTCGGGGGTCATGGTGCGGGGGGCGCCCTGCGCGGCGGAAGCGGGCTGCGATGCACGCACCGTCTCGCGCGCCGCCTCCGGGCGCCCGCCTCGGGGCGCCCGGACCTGGCTCGCACCGCGGGGCGTCCTGCGTGGCGGCTCGGGGCCCGTGGCGTGGGGGTCGCCTTGTGCGCCCGGTCCGTCGCGGGCGCGCGGACGGCCCTGCGTGGTGCATGCGGGCCTGTCCCGTGCGGGCCGCCTGCGGGCCGATCCAGGCTCGCGGCGCGGGCGCGCGGGCGCACTGCATGGCGGACGCGGGTCCGCCGTGCAGTGCGCCCGCGGTCGCGCCCGGCTCGCGCCGCGACGGCCGTCCCGCGTCCTGCGCGGCGTACGCGGGCCTGCCCCGCGCGTGCCGGCCCGCGCGGTGGGGCCCGGGCCCGCCACGCAGTACCGCCTCGCTGCCTGGGCGGATCCCGGCCCGCTACACGGCTCGCTGCTCGGGCGGATCCGGGCCCGCTACACGGCTCGCTGCTCGGGTGGATCCCGGCCCGCTACGCGCCTCGCTGCTCGGGCGGATCCGGGCCCGCCACGCAGTACCGCCTCGCTGCCCGGGCGGATCCCGGCCCGCTACGCGCCTCGCTGCTCGGGTGGATCCGGACCCGTCACGCGGCTCGCTGCCCGGGTGGATCCCGGGCCGTCACGGGGTCCTTCGCGGTCCTTCGCCCCGTGGATCCGGGCCCCCGGTGCCAAGGGCCGCGCGGCCGATCCGCCGTCGGCGCGCGAACCCCCGCCCCGGGTGATCCCTTTCTCGCTCTCGGCGTACGACCTCGCGGAACTTCGCCCCCTGTCCGCGCGCTTGCATACAGTGGCAGGACGGCAGGAAAACGGCGGTTTCCCGACCGCCACCGCGATCGAAGGGACGTACATGCCCATGGGTCACACGGCCACAGCCGAGGCAGGCTCCGGCGGCCTCACAGCGACCGAGCACCGCCTGGCCAACGGCCTGCGCGTGGTGCTCTCCGAGGACCATCTGACCCCGGTCGCGGCGGTGTGCCTCTGGTACGACGTCGGCTCCCGTCACGAGGTCCGGGGGCGCACCGGTCTGGCTCACCTCTTCGAGCACCTGATGTTCCAGGGCTCCGCCCAGGTCAAGGGCAACGGCCACTTCGAGCTGGTGCAGGGCGCGGGCGGCTCGCTCAACGGCACCACCAGCTTCGAGCGCACCAACTACTTCGAGACCATGCCCGCCCACCAGCTCGAGCTCGCCCTCTGGCTGGAGGCCGACCGCATGGGCTCGCTGCTGGCCGCCCTGGACGAGGAGTCCATGGAGAACCAGCGGGACGTCGTCAAGAACGAGCGCCGCCAGCGCTACGACAACGTTCCCTACGGCACCGCCTTCGAGAAGCTGACCGCGCTCGCCTACCCCGAGGGCCACCCCTACCACCACACGCCCATCGGCTCGAT
Source organism: Streptomyces sp. NPDC004065 (assembly GCF_044903565.1). Taxonomy (NCBI): domain Bacteria; kingdom Bacillati; phylum Actinomycetota; class Actinomycetes; order Kitasatosporales; family Streptomycetaceae; genus Streptomyces; species Streptomyces sp. NPDC004065. The sequence goes on from NZ_JBJDQT010000012.1 coordinate 115,762, forward strand.
GGCCGACCTGGACGCGGCCACCCTGGAGGACGCGCGCGCGTTCTTCCGCACCTACTACGCGCCCAACAACGCGGTCCTCTCGGTCGTCGGCGACATCGACCCGGAGCAGACGCTGGCGTGGATCGAGAAGTACTTCGGCTCCATCCCGTCCCACGACGGCAAGCCGGAGCCCCGCGACGGCTCGCTGCCCGAGGTCATCGGCGAGCAGCTGCGCGAGGTCGTCGAGGAGGAGGTCCCGGCCCGCGCGCTGATGGCCGCCTACCGGCTGCCGCAGGACGGCACGCGCGCGTGCGACGCCGCCGACCTGGCGCTGACCGTCCTCGGCGGCGGCGAGTCCTCCCGCCTGTACAACCGCCTGGTGCGCCGCGACCGCACCGCCGTCGCCGCCGGGTTCGGCCTGCTGCGGCTGGCCGGGGCGCCCTCCCTGGGCTGGCTGGACGTGAAGACCTCCGGCGACGTGGAGGTCCCGGTCGTCGAGGCCGCCATCGACGAGGAGCTGGCCCGGTTCGCCGAGCACGGGCCGACGGCCGAGGAGATGGAGCGCGCCCAGGCCCAGCTGGAGCGCGAGTGGCTGGACCGGCTCGGCACCGTCGCGGGCCGCGCCGACGAACTGTGCCGCTACGCCGTCCTGTTCGGCGATCCGCAGCTCGCCCTCACCGCCGTCCAGCGCGTCCTCGAGGTGACGCCCGAGGAGGTCCAGGAGGTCGCCAAGGCCCGTCTGCGCCCCGACAACCGCGCGGTGCTCGTCTACGAGCCGACCGCCGCCGCCGACGACGACGCACAGGAACAGGCACCGGACGCGGACGCCGCGGCCACCGACGACACCGAGGAGGCGGCGAAGTGACCGAGCTCGCCACGATGGACTTCCACCCCCAGCCCCGGGCGGGCGAGGCCAGGCCGTGGGCGTTCCCGGCGCCGGAGCGCGGCACGCTCGACAACGGCCTGACGGTGCTGCGCTGCCACCGCCCGGGCCAGCAGGTCGTCGCGGTCGAGGTGCTGCTCGACGCGCCTCTGGACGCCGAGCCGGCCGGCCTGGACGGCGTCGCCACGATCATGGCGCGCGCCTTCTCCGAGGGCACCGACAAGCACTCCGCGGAGGAGTACGCCGCCGAGCTGGAGCGCGCCGGCGCCACCCTCGACTCGCACGCCGACCACCCCGGCGTACGGCTCAGCCTGGAGGTGCCCGCCTCCCGCCTGGCCAAGGGGCTCGGCCTGCTCGCCGACGCGCTGCGGGCACCGGCCTTCGCCGACAGCGAGGTGGAGCGCCTGGTGCGCAACCGGCTCGACGAGATCCCGCACGAGCTGGCCAACCCCTCCCGCCGGGCCGCCAAGGAGCTGTCCAAGGAGCTGTTCCCGGCCACCTCGCGCATGTCGCGGCCCCGCCAGGGCACCGAGGAGACCGTCGCCGGCATCGACGCGGCGGCCGTCCGCGCCTTCTACGACCGGCACGTGCGCCCCGCCACGGCCACCGTCGTGGTCGTCGGCGACCTCGCCGGCATCGACCTCGACGAGCTGCTCGGCCGGACCCTGGGCGCCTGGAACGGCTCTCCGGCCAAGCCGCGGCCCGTGCCGCCGGTGACCGCCGACGACACCGGCCGCGTGGTGATCGTGGACCGTCCCGGCGCGGTCCAGACCCAGCTGCTCATCGGCCGCATCGGCCCCGACCGGCACGACCGGGTGTGGCCCGCCCAGGTGCTCGGCACCTACTGCCTGGGCGGCACCCTCACCTCCCGCCTGGACCGCGTGCTGCGCGAGGAGAAGGGCTACACCTACGGCGTGCGGGCGTTCGGCCAGGTGCTGCTCTCGCCCCCGGACGGCTCGGGCGCGGCGATGCTCGCGATCAGCGGCTCCGTCGACACCCCGAACACCGGCCCGGCCCTGGACGACCTGTTCGCGGTGCTGCGCAAGCTCGCCGCCGAGGGCCTCACGGACACCGAGCGGGACGTCGCCGTGCAGAACCTCGTCGGCGTGGCGCCGCTGAAGTACGAGACGGCGGCGGCCGTGGCCGGCACGCTCGCCGACCAGGTCGAGCAGCACCTGCCGGACGACTACCAGGCGACGCTGTACCAGCAGCTCGCCGCCACCGGCACGGTGGAGGCCACCGCCGCCGTGGTGGCCGCCTTCCCGGTGGACCGCCTGGTGACGGTGCTGGTCGGTGACGCGGCGAAGATCAAGGAGCCCGTCGAGGCCCTCGGCATCGGCCAAGTCACCGTCGTCGCGGCGGAGTAGCGACCGCCCGGCGGCCGCCCGCCACGGCACCAGCGGCGGACGCCCGCCACGGCACCAGCGGCGGACGCCCGTCACAGCACAGCGGCGGGCGGTCCCGCCACCGCCCGCGCCCTGGCGGACGACCGTCACACACGCGCGGCGGACGGCCCGCCACGGCACGCGCGGCGGACGCTCCGTCACCGCAAACGTCGCGGCGGACGACCGTCACACACGCGCGGCGGACGGCCCGCCACGGCACGCGCGGCGGACGCTCCGTCACCGCAAACGTCGCGGCGGACGACCCGTCAGGCACGCGTGGCGGCCGGCGCGGAGCACGCGCGCGTGGGGCCCTGGTGACCGATGCGTCACCAGGGCCCCGTCATGTCCGAATTGAGGGAGAGGCTGCCCGTCTGCCCTGTGGTCTGCGCTACAAAACCTCGGTTCCGTTTGGGAATTGAACGCGACCCCCCTTAGCGTCGGTCCGGCTGTTCGTCGGGCAGTGCGCCGCACCCGCGGCACCGGACAGCCATCGCCGAGTCCCCGTACGGCGCGAGCCAGGGGAGCCGGGGACCCATCCAGTCCCTGGGGTGAATCGGACGCCCACGCGGCCAGCGAGGGGGTCCGTAGGAGACCTTCCTGCTCCGAACCCGTCAGCTAACCCGGTAGGCGACAGGGAAGGAAAGGACCAGCCACCACATGGCGTTCACGCGCGCCACCGGGAAGCACCGCCGTCCCACCCGGGTGCACCGCACCACCGCCCGCGCGGCGGGCGTCGCGGCCCTCACCACCACCGGCGTCATCGGCACCCTCGCCGCCGCCCCGGCCTTCGCGGCCGAGGCCCCCGCGGCCGAGGCGCCCGCCCCCGAGGACACCGGTCTCACCCCCGTCGTCACCCTCGGCGACACCGTCGCCGCGCGGATCGACGCCCAGGCCCTGGCCCAGGAGCAGGCCGCCCAGCAGAAGCTGGCCGAGGAGGCCGCGCGCAAGAAGGCCGCGGCGCAGGCCAAGAAGGAGCGCGAGGCCAAGGAGCGCGCCGCCCGCGAGGCCGAGCGCAAGCGCCTCAACACGTTCGTGGCGCCGATCGCCGGCTCGTACGTCTCCACCGGCTACCGCACCGGCGGCTCCCTGTGGTCCTCCGGCTCGCACACCGGCATCGACTTCCACGCCGCGACCGGCACCTCCGTCCACGCGGTCGGCTACGGCACCGTCGTCGAGACGGGCTGGGGCGGGGCGTACGGCAACCAGATCGTCATCAAGATGAACGACGGCACCTACACCCAGTACGGCCACCTGTCGTCCATCGGTGTGTCCGTGGGGCAGAAGGTCACCCCGGGGCAGCAGATCGCCCTCTCCGGTGCCACCGGCAACGTCACCGGCCCGCACCTGCACTTCGAGGCCCGCACGAGCCCGGAGTACGGCTCCGACATCGACCCCCTGGGCTATCTGCGCGCGCACGGCGTGAACGTCTGAGGGTCCGAGACGCAGCCGCACGCAAGCAGGACGACGGCCCCGGCTCATCGAGCCGGGGCCGTCGCCGTTTTGTTCGGCCGCTGTCCAAAAAATATCCATGGATTCCGGCCCGCCGTCGGAAATTCCCCGCCGCTGCAATAGAGTCGGTCGAACGGACGCCAATCGACGGCGTTTCGCGGGGATTAAGGCGGAGGTCGGTCATGCGTATTCCGGCGCACTCGGTGTGCACGGCGATCCGGGACGACATCGTGGCCGGCGTCCACGAGCGCGGCAGCCGGCTCACCGAGGAAGTCCTCGCCCGCCGCTACGGCGTCTCCCGCGTCCCCGTGCGCGAGGCGCTGCGCACCCTGGAGGCCGAGGGCTTCGTCGTCACCCGCCGGCACGCCGGCGCGTGCGTGGCCGAGCCCACCGAGCAGGAGGCCGCCGACCTGCTGGAGATGCGCCTGCTGCTGGAGCCGCTGGGCGCCGCGCGCGCCGCCCAGCGCCGTACCGAGTCCCATCTGAAGGTGCTGCGCGGCCTGGTCAGGCTGGGCCAGGAACGGGCCAGGACGGGCGGCGGCGAGGATCTGCGCTCCCTGGGCGGCTGGTTCCACGAGACGCTGGCCCAGGCCTGCGGCAGCCCCGCGCTGACCTCGATGCTGACCCAGCTGCGCCACAAGATCGCCTGGATGTACACGGTGGACGCGCCCGCCGACCCGGCCGAGTCCTGGGCCGAGCACGGCGCCATTGTGGATGCCGTGGCGCGCGGCGACGGTGAGCGCGCGCGGGCGCTGACGGCCGTGCACGCCGAGCGCGCGACGGGCGCGCACCGGCTGCGCCGTCCGGGCGCGGCGGCGGACCGGGCCGACCGAGTGAGGACTTCGCAACATCCCGTCAACATGTCGGGCCTTCGGCATTAACACGAGGGCCGTATACAAAGAGGGGGGGGATATTCGGCGGACGTATTTCCGCGGACGTATTTCCGCATGCCCATTTTCCGTGTGCGCGGAATACGGAGCACGGGTGCATGGATGCGCGGGGCGTGGGTGCACGGATGCGATATGAAACGCGTGTCCGACGACAAACGCGTGTCCGACGAGAAACGCATGCCCGACGAGAAACGCGCGTCCGGCAGGAATCGCGCGAGCCGCTGAGGCGGGGCGCGCCGGGAAGGGCGTGCGCGCCGCGCCCGCCGACGAGGGGTACGCGCCGCGCCCGCCGACGAGGGCGGGGTGCGCGCCGCCCTCGTCGGCGAGGCGGGCGGTCCCGAAAGCAGTGGGACCGCGCCTCCCGGAACGGGTGACGCGGTCCCGCCGCACGAGCGGACCGACGGCTCAGACCGTCTCGGGCAGCTCCTCCAGACCCTCGGCGACCAGCTTGGCCAGCCGGTCCAGGGCGGCGTCCGCGCCCTCGGCGTCGGAGGCCAGGACGACCTCCTCGCCGCCCTGGGCGCCGAGGCCGAGGACGGCCAGCATGGAGGCCGCGTTGACGGGGGTGCCGTCGGCCTTGGCGATCGTCACGGGAACCCCTGCGGCCGTGGCGGCCCGGACGAAGATGGATGCGGGGCGGGCGTGAAGGCCCTCGGCCCAGCCGACGTTGACGCGGCGCTCAGCCATGTGATGCTGCCCTTCGGTGTACCAGGGTTGTCTAGACCAGTTTCCCATACGCGGCGCACGCCGGGAACCGCCCTGTGCCACAGACTGCCTCGCGCCACTGCCGGACGCGAGCCGTAGTCTGGGGCGCATGCAGACGTCGCCGGACCGGCACGAGTACCCAGCCCACTGGGAAGCCGACGTGGTGCTGCGCGACGGCGGCACCGCGCGGATCCGCCCCATCACCGCCGAGGACGCCGACCGGCTGGTCAGCTTCTACGAGCAGGTGTCGGACGAGTCCAAGTACTACCGCTTCTTCGCGCCGTACCCGCGTCTGTCCGCCAAGGACGTCCACCGCTTCACGCACCACGACTTCGTGGACCGGGTCGGACTCGCGGCCACGGTCGGCGGCGAGTTCATCGCCACCGTGCGCTACGACCGCATCGGCGCCGACGGGGCGCCCGCCACCGGTCCCTCCGACGAGGCCGAGGTCGCCTTCCTGGTGCAGGACGCGCACCAGGGCCGCGGGGTCGCCTCGGCGCTGCTGGAACACATCGCCGCCGTCGCCCGCGAGCGCGGCATCCGCCGCTTCACCGCCGAGGTGCTGCCCGCCAACACCAAGATGATCAAGGTGTTCACGGACGCCGGGTACACCCAGAAGCGCAGCTTCGAGGACGGCGTCGTCCACCTGGAGTTCGACATCGAGCCCACCGACCGCTCCCTGGCCGTGCAGCGCGCGCGGGAGCAGCGCGCGGAGGCCCGCTCGGTGCGCCGGCTGCTGACGCCAGGCTCGGTCGCCGTCGTGGGTGTGGGCCGCACGCCCGGAGGCGTGGGCCGCAGCATCCTCGGCAACATCCGCGACGCCGGCTTCACCGGCCGGCTGCACGCAGTCAACCGCGCTTTCGAGGAGGGCCGCGAGGAGATCGACGGCGTGCCCGCCCACCGGTCCGTGCGGGAGATCGACGGCCCCGTGGACCTCGCGGTGCTCGCCGTACCGGCCGAGCACGTCCCCCAGGTCGTCACCGAGTGCGGCGAGCACGGCGTGCAGGGCCTGGTCGTGATCTCCGCCGGGTACGCCGAGAGCGGTCCCGAGGGCCGCGAACGCCAGCGCGCCCTGGTGCGCCTCGCGCGCTCGTACGGCATGCGGATCGTCGGGCCCAACGCCTTCGGCATCGTCAACACCGCGCCCGGGGTCCGGCTGAACGCCTCCCTCGCGCCCCAGATGCCCCGCCCCGGCCGCATCGGCATGTTCGCGCAGTCCGGCGCCATCGGCATCGCGCTGCTGTCCCGCCTGCACCGGCGCGGCGGCGGGGTCACCGGGGTGACCGGGGTGTCGACCTTCGTCTCCTCCGGCAACCGCGCCGACGTCTCGGGCAACGACGTCCTCCAGTACTGGTACGACGACCCGGACACCGACGTCGCCCTGATGTACCTGGAGTCGATCGGCAACCCGCGCAAGTTCACCCGTCTCGCCCGGCGCACCGCGGCCGTCAAGCCGGTGGTCGTCGTGCAGAGCGCCGGATCGGCCCCCCAGGGGCACGCCGTCCGGGCCACGCGGCTGCCCCACGCGACGGTCTCCGCGCTGCTGCGGCAGGCCGGAGTGATCCGCGTGGACACCATCACGGAACTGGTGGACACCGGGCTGCTGCTCGCCCGGCAGCCGCTGCCGCGCGGCCCGCGGGTGGCGATCCTCGGCAACTCCGAGTCGCTGGGCGTGCTCACCTACGACCGGTGCCTCGCCGAGGGGCTGCGGCCGCAGCCGCCGCAGGACCTGACGACGGCGGCGTCCGCCGAGGACTTCCGCCGGGCGCTGGCGCGGGCGCTCGCCGACGACGCGGTCGACGCGGTCGTGGTGACCGCCATACCGGCCGTGGGGGAGCGGGCGGCCGAGGACGCCGCCCTGGCCGAGGCGCTGCGCTCGGCCGCCGAGGCGGTCCCCGGCAAGCCGGTGCTGGTGGTGCACGTGGAGCTGGGCGGACTGGCCGAGGCCCTGTCGGCCGCGGCCAGCACCGGCCCGGGCACGCAGGCCGCCTCCGGGCCGGGCGCACAGGCCGCCACCGCCGCCTCAGGCCCGGGCGCGCAGGCCGCTCCCAGCCCGGAAACGCGGGCCCCTTCCGGACCGCGGACCGGCCCCGGACCTCTGGCCGCCCCCGGAGCGCAGACGCGTCTCCGCCCGGAGGCCGCCCGCGCCCCGGAGGCCGCCCCCGGAGCACAGGCCGGTCTCCGCCCGCACGCCGCCCCCAACCCCACGGGCCCGACCACGTCCGCGCCGGACCCGGCCACCGGACCCCGACCCTCCACCCCCGGACTCCGACCCTCCACCCCCGGACTCCGACCCTCCACCCCCGGACCCCGACCCTCCAAGACCGGACCCGGAGCCTCCGCCGCCGCTTCCGTCACCCCCGCCGGACCCGGACCCGCACCCGGAGCCACCGCCTCCGCCGCCCCCGCCACTCCCACCGCCGGAACCCCCGAGCCCGAGCCGCACCCCGGCGCCGGCTCCCGGCTGATCCCCGCCTACCCCGCCGCCGAGCGGGCGGTCCGGGCGCTGGCCGAAGCCGTCCGTTACGGCCAGTGGCGCCGCGAGGCCGCCGACCCCGGCCGCGTGCCCGAGTACGACGACATCGACGAGAAGGGCGCCGCCGCGTTCATCCAGGGGCTGCTCAGCCGTGGACAGGGCCTCACGCTCGGCTCCGAGGAGACCTGCGAGCTGCTCGGCCGCTACGGCGTCCACGTCCGCCGCGCCCTGCCGGCGCCCACCCCCGACGCCGCCGCCGAGGCCGCCCGCGCCCTCGGCTACCCGGTCGCCCTCAAGGCCACCGCCCCCCACCTGCGGCACCGTGCCGACCTCGGCGGCGTCCGCCTGGACCTGGCCGACGAGGAGCAGCTGCGCCGCGCCTACGCCGAGCTGGCCGGCCTCTTCGGCGAACCCGAGCAGCTGCGCCCCGTGGTGCAGGCGATGGCGCCCCGCGGTGTCGACACCGTCGTCCGCGCGGTCATCGACCCGGCGGCCGGCGCGGTGCTGTCCTTCGGCCTGGCCGGGGCGGCCTCCCAGCTGCTCGACGACATGGCCCACCGGCTGGTCCCCGTCACCGGCCGGGAGGCGACCTCCATGATCCGTTCCATCCGCACCGCGCCCCTGCTGTTCGGCTGGCGCGGCTCGGCGCCGGTGGACACCCCGGCCCTCGAGGAACTGCTGCTGCGCGTGTCCCGGCTGGTCCACGACCACCCGGAGGTCGTCGCCGTCACGCTGGAGCCGGTCGTCGTCGCCCCGCACGGGCTGAGCGTCCTCGGTGCGAGCGTGCGCCTCGCACCCCCGCCCGCCCGCGACGACCTCGGCCCGCGCACACTCCCCACGTACTGACCACGTTCCGCCCGCCACGACCGCCCGCCCCCGCCGCCACGGCCGCGCGCCCCGCCGCCACGGCCCGCCCCCGCCGTCACCCCGTGCCTCCGCCGCCACCCGCGTCCCCGCCGCCCCCGCCACCACACCCGCGTCCCCGCCGCGCCCACGTTTCCCCCTCCCGCGCCGGTCCCTCGCAGTCAGTGCGCCCCCGTAGGATGGACGGCATGGCCAAGACCAGTACGACGACCCAGGGGCTGCGGGCGGCGATCGAGCGCAGCGGCTACTACCCGGCCCTCGTGGCCGAGGCGGTGGAGGCCGCCGTGGGCGGCGAGCCCATCCGGTCGTACCTGGTCCACCAGGAGACCACCTTCGACCAGAACGAGGTACGGCGGCACGTCACCGTGCTGGTCCTGACCGGCAACCGCTTCATCGTCAGCCACACCGACGAGCAGGCCGCCGACAGCACCTCGCCGACCCCGTACGCCACCACCTCCACGGAGTCGGTGAAGCTCGGCCGCATCTCGTCGGTCGTGGTCAGCAGGGTGGTCGCCAACCCCGAGCAGTACACGCCGGGCACCCTGCCCCGCGAGGTGGTGCTGACCATCGGCTGGGGGGCCGTCTCCCGCATCGACCTGGAGCCCGCCGCCTGCGGCGACCCCAACTGCGAGGCCGACCACGGCTACACGGGCAACTCGACGGCGGACGACCTCAGCCTCCGGGTCAGCGAGGCCGGCGACGGCCCCGACACGGTGCGCCAGACCCTCGCCTTCGCCCAGGCGATCTCCGAGGCCACCGCGGACCTGACCCGCTGATGACACAGTCCACCGCCTGGGACCACCCCGAGCCCCTCGCCGTCGAGTCCGCGCCCGTCCCCGCCTACGGCTCCGGTTCTCTCGCCGACCTGCTGCCCACCCTGGCCGCCGGGATGGGCGTCCCCGACATGACCCCCGCGATCACCGAGCTCACGCCCGTCGACCGCGCCTGCGTCTTCCTCATCGACGGCCTCGGCTGGGAGCAACTGCGGGCACACCCCGAGGACGCCCCCTTCCTGACCTCCCTGCTCGGCAGCTCGCGCGGCGGCACGGGCCGTCCGATCACCGCGGGCTACCCGGCCACCACGGCCACCTCCCTCGCCTCCGTCGGCACCGGCCTGCCCCCGGGCGCGCACGGACTGCCCGGCTACACCGTGCGCAACCCGGACACCGGCGAGCTGATGAACCAGCTGCGCTGGCAGCCGTACTCCGACCCGCGCGCCTGGCAGCCGTACCCCACGGTCTTCGAGCTGGCCCACCGCGCCGGAGTGCACGCGGCGCAGGTGTCCTCCCCGACCTTCGAGAGCACCCCGCTGACCAAGGTCGCCCTCAGCGGCGGAACGTTCCTGGGACGGCTGACCGGCGAGGACCGCATGGACGTCGCGGCCGAGCAGCTGGCCGCCGGCGACCGCGCCCTGGTCTACACGTACTACTCCGAGCTGGACGGCGCCGGCCACCGCTACGGCGTCGACTCCGACACCTGGCGCGGCCAGCTCATGTGCGTGGACCGGCTGGTCCAGCGGCTGGCCGAGCAGCTCCCGCCGCGCAGCGCGCTCTACGTCACCGCCGACCACGGCATGGTCGACATCCCCTTCGACGAGCGGCACCGCATCGACTTCGACGAGGACTGGGAGCTGCGCGCGGGCGTGGCCCTGCTCGGCGGCGAGGGACGCGCGCGGCACGTGTACGCGGTGCCGGGCGCCGAGGAGGACGTGCTGACCTGCTGGCGCGAGGTCCTCGGCGAGCAGTTCTGGGTGGCCTCCCGCGACGAGGCCGTCGCGGCGGGCTGGTTCGGCCCGGGCGTCGACGACCGGGTGTACGCGCGCCTCGGCGACGTCGTGGCCGCCGCACGGGACGACGTCCTGCTCATCGCCTCGGAGCGCGAACCGAAGGAGTCGGCGATGGCCGGCAACCACGGCTCGATGACCCCCGCCGAGCAGCTCGTCCCCCTGCTCGAAGTACGCTCCTGACGCCCCCCCCGCCCCGCACGCCGACCCCCGCCACCCCCTCGCCCCTCGCCGAAAGGTGCCCGACTTCCCATGCCCGAGCTGGTGTTCTTCTCCGGAACGATGGACTGCGGGAAGTCGACACTGGCTCTCCAGATCGAGCACAACCGTTCGGCGCGTGGCCTCGCGGGCGTGATCTTCACCCGTGACGACCGGGCGGGCCAGGGCAAGCTGTCCTCCCGCCTCGGCCTGGTCACGGACGCGGTGGAGGTCGAGGACGGCGCGGACCTGTACGCCTACCTCGTCGACCACCTCTCGCGCGGCGGCCGGGCCGACTACGTGATCGCGGACGAGGCGCAGTTCCTGTCCCCGGTGCAGATCGACCAGCTCGCCCGGGTCGTGGACGACCTGGAGATCGACGTGTACGCCTTCGGTATCACGACCGACTTCCGCACCAAGCTGTTCCCCGGCTCCCAGCGCCTGGTGGAACTCGCCGACCGTGTGGAGGTCCTCCAGGTCGAGGCCCTGTGCTGGTGCGGGGCACGGGCCACCCACAACGCCCGTACCGTGGGCGGCGTGATGGTCGTCGAGGGCGCCCAGGTGGTCGTCGGCGACGTGACGGACTCGGCGGACGAGATCGGCTACGAGGTCCTGTGCCGCCGCCACCACCGCCGCCGCATGACCTCCGCCTCGGCCCGCGCGGCGGCCCTGTCCCCGGACGTCCTCCCGGTGACCACGGACTGACCGCCGCCCGGGCCTGTTGGGGCCCGATCAGGCTGTCCGTCTCAGTCGCCGAGGGTGAAGCCGAGCCGGCCTGCGCGCAGTTCGTCCTCGGTCTTGGTGAGGCCGCCGCGGTGGGAGATCTCCACCGTGTAGAGCTTCGAGCCCGGCGTGATGTCGTCGACTGTGAAGGGAAACTCGCAGCCCTGCTCCGTCTCCCGGCCGAGGCCCAGGCTTCCCGTCGCGACGAGCGTCCCGGCGGCATCGGTGACGGTGACCTGGGTGCCGAAGTCGATGTCGGAGTACCCGCCCGTTCCGGAGCACGTTTCGCCGCTGTCGAGACCCGTACCGATGCCGGCGACGGTAAGTGTCCCGTCGGTACTGAAAGATGCCCCGCTGCCCCCGGCCGCGTCAGCCAGTGACACCCCCGCCCAGCACGCTCCCACTACGGCGGCCCCGAGGCCGGCGCCGACGGTCAGGACCGCGCTGCGTGACAACCGGGACCAACGGGAGGCGGGTACGGCCGGCGCACGACCGGGCATGGGCGGTATCGACTCGCGGGACGCGGAAGCCGAGTCGCTGGACGCCCCTCGGACAGGCTCGGGTTCCGCGTCCAGCTCCGGACCGGTGGTCCGGGGACGGGGGTCCGGCTGTGGTTCGGGGACGGGCATGACGGAACTTCCTCTCTGTTCGAGTGGACGAGGAGGCGCGCCAGCGTGGGGCGGCCTACATGTGTGGAGGCGCGGGCGCCGAGATCAGAAGGACGTGCCAGGAGACGGCGAACGCACAACGGGCTCAGCCCCGGCTCCGTCGGTACTCGGCCGACGCTCCGCTCGCCCAGGGGACGGCGCGGTGCCTGGCTGCGCCGTCCCCTGGGTCCGCCGCGTCCCCCCAACACGAGCGCGGCGGCGTGTGCGGCGGTCGGTCGGTCAGCCGACCTTGGTCCACTTCTGGCAGCCCTTGGTCTCGAAGTACTCACCCTTGTTGACCGTCACGCGGCCCTGCCCTTGGAGGTTCTCGTTGGCGATGATGGCGCCGAACTCCCCGGAGGCGTCCTTGGTGCGGGCCCAGTAGCAGTTGTCGATGAAGCCGCTCTGGTCGGGCCCGGCGGTCTTGTAGGTACCGGCCTGCATGTCCTCGCCGACGAGGTACTGGCCCTCGCCGTCGACCGTGGTGGGCGCGCCGGCCTTCTTGGCCGGCTTCGGCTTGACCGTGACCTTCTCGGTGACCGTCACGGCGGGCTCCGGCTTGCCGCCGTGGGTGGCGGCCGCGGTCTTGGTGACGGTGACGGCCGGGGCGGGGGCGGCGGAGCTGTCCGTACCGCCGGAGTCCCCGCTGCCGCCGATGCCGGCGCCGACCATGAGCGCCACGAACGCGGTCGCGCCGTGGGTGAGCCATGCCTTGCGGCGCGACGGCTTCCGCGGCAGCGGCGACATCGGCTGCCCCACCGGAGCCTGCTCGGCACCGGGCGGCGGGACCGGCGGCACGGCGCCCCAGCTCGGTGCACCGCCGGGGCCGGAGGACTGCGGGGTGCTGGGCGGCATCGGGGGCGTGTGGCTCATCGCGGTGATCCTCCGGTCGGTGTCGTGGCGCTTGGCCATCACAAGGTGCCTGCCGACCCGGACGAAGAAGCTCGGAAGTGCTGATAACCCGTATTATCAGAAAGCTTGTGCCGTGCCTTCCGGGTTGCCTGTAGATTGCTGACGCCCGCCCGCCGCAGGGGGCGGACCACGAGGCAAGAAGGCGGAGACGCCGGCCTCAACGGCCCAGGGGGAGAGGGGGGAACACATCCGATGACGACGCGCACGGCCTCGGAAACAACCCCGTCCATCCTGCCTGAAACGCCGGCCTGGCGGATCACTTACGCCGAGATCGCAGCCCTCGCGCAGGTCAAGCGACCGGTCCCCACCACCTGGTCCCGCCGCCACCCCGACTTCCCCGCCCCCGTCGCCCACGAGGACGGACGCCCCCTGTTCGACGCCCGCGCCGTCGTCGACTGGCTCGCCTCGACCGGCCGCGGCAACACCGGTCCCCGCCGGCTGCGCGCCGAGCTCGCCCTGCACACCCTGGCCGCCTGGCGCACTCCGGCCCTTTCCGCCTCCGCGCTGATCGGCGCGCTGACGTCCCTGATCTGCCTGCACCAGCAGCTCGACGCGCCCGTGGGCGACGGCCGTCCCTGGGACACCGTCATGGAACAGGCCGCCGACCTCGACCCCGACGACCGCTTCCTGGTCTCCGAGCTGCGCGCTCTGCCCGACGCCGGCCGTACCGGCCCGGCCCTCGCCCACCTCGCCGACGAACTGGTCGACGCCGCCTACAACCCCGCCGAGGCCTTCGACTGGGTCCTCCAGGCCCGCCACCGCCTCGGCTCCCGCGACCTGGCCGCCGACGAGCCGACGCCGGCCGTGGTGCGCGCCCTCGCCGCGCTCTCCGGTGTCGACATCCTCGCCGAGGGATCGGTGGTCGCCGTACCGCATGCCCGCGCCGGAGACCTCCTGGCCGCCCTCCACGACCAGGCTGCCGAGGACTCCGGCCACACCTACCTCGCCGCCGACCCCGACGAGGCCCGCGTCCGCCTCGTCCGCCGGCGGATGCTGGTGCGCGGGGTGTACGAGTTCCGGCTCGACGTCGCCCACGGCGAGGAACTCTCCGCCGACGAGGACGAATGGGGTAGCCCGCACCTCCTCGTCGGCGCCCTGCCTTACGAGGCCGCCGAGACCCGCGACCCGAAAGCCGTCCTGGAGCAGGTCGCCGCCCTCACCGACTACCTCGACACCGGCTCCACCGCCGTCGTCCTCGGCCCTGCCGACGCGCTCACCGGCCCGCTCGCCCGGCACGGCGACGCCGACCGCCTGCGCCGCTCCTTCCTCGAACCCGGCCTCCTCAAGGCCGCGATCAGCCTCCCCGATGGCGCCTACGCCTACCGCCCCGGCTACCGCACGGCGGTCTGGATCCTCGCCCGCGTGCCCGAGGAGCAGCGAACCGGCCTCGTCCTCCTCTCCGACTACTCCGCCCAGCCGCTCACCGCACCCGTCCTCGACACCCTCGCCGAGGACATCGCCATCTGGCGCGCCTCCGGCTGGACCCCCGACCCGCGCCACGAACCGCGCCACGCCGCCGTCGTCCGCGGCACCGACCTCGACGACGCTCCCGGCGCGGCCCTCACCCCGCAGCACCGCACGCTCGCGTCCCGCCACACCCGCACGGTCGTCGAACGCCCGGTGGTCATCGCCGAACTCGCACAGCACCTGAGCGAACTCCAGGAGCGCGCTCGGACCGGCGAACTCCGGTTGACCGCCCGGGCGGAACTGCGCCCCGAGAGCCGGCCGCTGCGCCGTACGACCGTCGGCCGTCTCCTGCGCGCCCGCCGCCTGCGTCGCCGCCCCGGCCACCGCTTCGCGCCCGAACACCTCACCCCCGAAGGTCACTACCCGGTCCTCACCCCCGAGGAGATCCTCGGCGCGGCCCGCGTCGGAAGCCGCCGCATCGACCGCGGCATCCTCCTCACCGCCTACGAACACGCCCAGTTCACCGAACCCGGCGACCTGGTCGTCACCACGCACCCGCACTTCGGCGTGTACGTCGACACGGCGGGCCTCTCCCTGGTCGCCGCGCCGGCCCGCATCCTGCGCGTCCACCCCGACGCCGACCCGCCCGTACGGCCCCGGGTGCTGGCCGCATTACTGCGCGCGGCCGCCGCCGAGCACGCCCGCACCAGCGGCGCGGTCCGCGCGTCCCGCCGCATCGAGGACCTCGTCGTCCCCGACCTGAGCCGCGCCGAGGCCGACCTCTACGAGACGGTCCTCGCCGGGATCGAGGAACGGGCCGCCCTGCTGCGCGAGCAGACGGCCGCCCTCGACGACCTGACCCGCGTGATGGCGGCCGGCCTGGCCGACGGCACGCTCACCCTCCAGCCACTTCCGCACCCCGACGCCCACTGAAGGAGACGGCCCACCCGATGGCATCAAGCAAAGGCAAGCCCACCGATCAGGCGGAGCTGTTCAGCGCCTCCACCGCCAAGGAGATCCAGGACATCCTCTGGAAGGCGGCCGACAAGCTGCGTGGCTCGATCGACGCCGCCCAGTACAAGGAGTTCGTCCTCGGCCTGATCTTCCTGAAGTACGTCTCCGACGCCTTCGAGGAGCGCCGCACCGAGCTGGCCAAGGAACTCGCCGAGGACGGCATCTCCGAGGACCAGATCGGCGACTTCCTGGAGGACCGCGACGAGTACGCCCGCGCCAACGTCTTCTGGGTCCCGGAGACCGCCCGCTGGTCCTGGATCGCCACCCACGCCAAGGCCCAGGGCGTCGGCAAGCTGCTGGACGAGGCGATGGACGCCATCATGCGGGAGAACGCCTCCCTGACCGGCGTCCTCCCCAAGATCTTCAACCAGGACCGCGTCGACCAGAAGCGCCTGGGTGAGCTCGTCGACCTCATCAGCGACGCGCGTTTCGGCGGCAGCGACAGCCGGCCGGCGCAGGACCTGCTGGGCGAGGTGTACGAGTACTTCCTCGGCAACTTCGCGCGCGCGGAGGGCAAGCGGGGCGGCGAGTTCTACACGCCGAGCTCCGTCGTCCGGCTGATCGTCGAGATCCTGGAGCCGTACGAGGGGCGGGTCTACGACCCGGCGTGCGGGTCGGGCGGCATGTTCGTGCAGGCTGCCAAGTTCATCGAGGCCCACCGCGGGCGCGGCCACAAGACCGATATCTCCGTCTACGGCCAGGAGCTGAACGAGCGCACCTGGCGCCTGGCCAAGATGAACCTCGCCATCCACGGTATCGACGGCAACCTCGCCGCCCGCTGGGGCGACACCTTCGCCGACGACAAGCACCCGGACCTCAAGGCCGACTTCGTGATGGCCAACCCGCCCTTCAACATCAAGGACTGGGCCAGGGACGAGAGCGACCCGCGCTGGAAGTACGGCGTCCCCCCGAAGAACAACGCCAACTACGCCTGGCTCCAGCACATGATCTCCAAGCTGGGGGAGAAGGGCACGGCCGGCATCGTGTTGGCCAACGGGTCCATGAGCGCTCAGTCCGGTGGCGAGGGCGAGATTCGCCAAGCCCTGATCGAGGCCGACCTCGTGGCATGCATGGTGGCCTTGCCTTCGCAGCTCTTCCGTACGACGCAGATCCCGGCGTGTCTTTGGTTCCTGACCAAGGATAAGTCTCCGCAGGGTGTTCGGCGGCTTGACGACCGACGCAGTGAGATTCTCTTCATCGACGCCCGGGCCATGGGCGAGATGGTGGACCGGACGGAACGCGTACTGCCCGAGGCCGACCTCAGCAGGATTGCCGACACTTACCACGCGTGGCGCGGCACCCCTTCGGCGCGCGAAGCAGGGCTTGCTTACGAGGACGTACCTGGTTTCTGCTACTCGGCTGACATTGAAAAGGTGCGCGAGCACGGATATGTGCTGACGCCCGGGCGATACGTGGGGGCCGTGGATGCAGAGGAAGAGGAACCGGAGGTCGTAGCCCAGCGCATTGCCGACCTGACGGGGGAGTTGTACGAGCTCTTCGACAAGTCCGAGGTCCTTGCCAAGACGGTCCGAGAGCGGTTGGGAGAGATTGATGGCTAGGACGACAACTGTGACGGGTGGGCGTGCGGCCACGACCGGAGTCATTCCCGGCAAGTGGGCGCTCAGCGTCGGTAGGCCCCCTACCCCAGCCCCCGCCGGCTTCCGTTGGGCTCCGCTCTCCAGCGTTGCCCGGCTGGAGAGCGGGCATACGCCGAGCCGTCGGCACCCCGAATACTGGGGCGGTGATGTTCCGTGGATCGGCATCAAGGATGCCACCGGAAACCATGGCCGCACCATCAAGCATACTTTGCAGACCATTACCCAAGCTGGTCTGGATAATTCGTCTGCTCGACTTCTTCCGGCGGGGACTGTTTGTCTTTCCCGCACCGCATCAGTTGGCTACGTGGTCACCATGGGGGTTCCCATGGCGACGAGTCAGGACTTCATCAACTGGGTGTGTGGGCCGGAGATCTCCTTCAAGTATCTGCACTACATCCTCCTCATGGAGCAAGAGTCGGTACGCCGTTTCGCGCACGGGACGACTCACCAAACCGTGTATTTTCCGGAAGCCAAGGCATTTCACGTATGCATCCCAGACCGCGCGGAGCAGGATCGCATCGCTGGGGTGCTGGGGGCGCTCGATGACAAGATCGCCGTCAATGAGCGCATCGCGGCGACTGCTGTCGACCTGGCGGATGCACAGTTCCTCGGGGTGGCTAACAGTCTTGAGTTCGGTGCGGAGACCTTCGGATCTGTAGCTACAGTCGCCGGTGGGGGAACTCCAAGCACGAGGGTCGACGAGTACTGGGGCGGGGATATCTGCTGGACCACTCCCTCCGACGTGACGGCTCTTGCGTCGCCGTATCTCT
This sequence comes from Streptomyces sp. NPDC004065, assembly GCF_044903565.1. NCBI lineage: Bacteria > Bacillati > Actinomycetota > Actinomycetes > Kitasatosporales > Streptomycetaceae > Streptomyces > Streptomyces sp. NPDC004065. Next base: position 133,445 of record NZ_JBJDQT010000012.1, read on the forward strand.
TCGAGACCAGCCGGAACGTTACGGAACTCGGCCTTCAGAACTGCGCTTCCCAGCTCTACCCGGCGCAATCGATCTTCATGACCTCACGTGCCACCATTGGTGCCTTCGCACTGCCGCAAGTACCCGCTGCCGTGAACCAGGGGTTCATTGTGGTACTTCCTCCGAACGAGGAAATGCGCTGGTGGCTCTTGCATGAGATGCGTTCTCGCGTGGACGAGATGATCAGCCTGGCTAACGGCTCCACTTTCCTGGAGCTAAGTCGCACGAACTTCAAGGCCATGCGGATCCGATTGCCGCACCCGACGGAAGTGGCGGAATTCACTCGGAAGGTCGCGCCCCTCCACGCTGCTGCCGCTCAGGCCAGCAGGGAAAACCGAACCCTCGCCACCCTCCGCGACACCCTCCTCCCCCAACTCATGTCCGGCCGCCTCCGCGTCAAGGACGCCGAAAAGATTGTCGAGGACGCTGCCTAATGCTGTTGTCAAGCCACGAGACGAAGAGGCGGCCGGGCCTCGTAGGGGCGACGGTCGCGCAGGATGGCGTAGAGAACGTTGATCTTGCGCCGGGCCAGAGCGATCAGGGCCTGATGGTGTCGTTTGCCTTCGGATCGTTTGCGGTCGTAGAAGGCGCGCGAGGTGGGATCACGCTGGATGGAGCAGAACGCGGCCTGGTAGAAGACCCGTTTGAGGGCCTTGTCACCGCCGGTCGCGCTGCGCGAGTAGCGGATCTTGCCGGACTGGGAGAGCACCGGGGACAGCCCGGAGGCGGCGGCCAGCGCGTCGCCGCTGCTGAAGCGGCGGATGTCGCCGACAGCCGCGAGGAACTCGGCGGTGAGGGCGGCCCCCATCCCCGGCAGGCTGCGGATGAGGGCCCCGTCAGGGTGGCCGGTCACCAGTTTCTCGATCTCGGCTTCCAGGGCCTTGATGCGGCGTTTGCCGGCCAGCAGCTCGTCGGCGAGTTCCCGGATGAGCTGGGCGGTGCGGCGTTCGCCGGGCAGCGCGGCACGCTGGGCGAGTGCGGCGGTGTGCGCCGCATCGGCCAGCGGCTGCGCCAGGGCGGTTCTGACGCCGTGCCGGTGCAGGTAGTCGGCGATCCGGGCGGTGCCCGCGCGGCGGATCTCGGCGGGTGTGACGTAGTGGCCCAGCAGGATGAGCCCGGACTGGTTCGTCGCGTCGACGGCCCGTTCCAGGCCGGGGTGGATACCGGTGAGCAGGTCACGCAGCCGCGCGGTGCGGGCGGTGGCCTCCCTGACCAGCGTGGTGCGGTGGCTGACCAGCAGCCTCAGCTCCACGGCGCTGTCGTCGGGCAGTTCGACGGTGCGCAGGTCGTCGCGGAGCATGACCTGTTCGGCGATGACCTTGGCGTCCCGGGGGTCGGACTTGTTCTCGCCGCCACGGGTGGCGCGCCGGGCGCGGTTGACGGCCAGGCCGGGGACGTGGACGACGCGGAAGCCGGCCGTCAGGAGCATGGCGGTCAGCAGGGCGGCGATGCCGCCGAGGATGTCCAGGCCGACGGTGACGGGGCCGTGTTCGGCCTCGACGGTGTGCAGTTCGCCGATCGCCTCGTCGATGGCGGCGGGGTCGTTGTCGACCCGGTGGCTGAGCAGCTGACGGCCGCGGTCGTCGGTCACCGCGAGCCAGTGGAATTCCTTGGCGATGTCGAAGCCTGCGTTGGCGGTCACGGTCCCCTCCCGGTGCAGCGTGTGGCGCGACTTCTTCCGCCTGTCCTCGCCCTACCAAGCGATCGTTCGCAGTGCCTAATCAGCAGTCCGGAAGAAATGGCGGGACAGGGGGATCAGCGTCCTGAGCCATCGGAGGCAGCCAGCATGAAAACCATCCCTGCCCCACCCGCGCAGTCCCAGAGTCGCGAACTCACGGGATGCACTCAAGAAGGTAGGGCCACATGACGACGCACCACGACGGAAACGAGCCCGACGACAGAACCCACCGCCGCCCCACCGAAGCCGACTGGGAACTGCTCGCCCTCGACGAACTGGCCGAGTTGGCCTGGCAGCCGGCCTCCGGTAACGCGTTCGCGCCTGGTTCCGGCGACCGTAAGTCCTGGGACGACCTGATCCTCTACCCGGACCTCCGGGAGGCGATCGAGCGCCTGAATCCGGACCTCCCCCCGGACGCCGTCCGCGAAGCCGTGGCGACCGCCGCCACCCCCGGCTCCCAGGACACCTACGAGGAGAACCGGGCCGCCCACCGCCACCTCACCACCGGCATACGGTCCGTCACCTACACCGATTCCTTCGGCGCCGAGCACAACCCCACGATCCGTCTCGTCGACCTGGAAGACCCGGACGCGAACACCTACCGCGCCCTGAACCAGGTCACGGTGATCGACGGCGACAGGAACCGCCGCTTTGACGTCGTCCTGTACGTCAACGGCCTGCCCCTCGCCGTCATTGAGCTGAAGCGCGCCGGCGACGAGGACGCGACACTCCAGACGGCACATGCCCAAGTGGCTCGGTACGTGCAGGAGTTCCCGACCGCCTTCCGCCACAACACCGTCGTCCTCCTCTCCGACGGCATCACCGCCAAGTACGGCACGCCGTTCACGCCCTACGAGCACTTCGCCCCGTGGAACACGGACGAGTTCGGCGCCCGCGTCGACCCGCTGACCGCGGAAGGCTTCGCGGAGTCGGGGCAGAACCTGGCGATCCACGGCCTGTTCACCCAGCCCCGCTTCCTCGAACTGGTCCAGTCGTTCATCAACTTCGTCCCGTCCAAGCGGATGAAGCGGATCGCGAAGCCGCACCAGTACCACGCGGTCACCCGCGCCGCCGAAGCCGTCCGCACGGCCTCAGCAAGCGACGGCAAGGCCGGCGTGGTCTGGCACACCCAGGGGTCCGGCAAGTCCGAGGAGATGGTCCTCACCACAACCGCGGTGATGCGGGACCCGGCCCTGCTGAACCCCACCGTCGTGGTGGTCACCGACCGCACGGACCTCGACGACCAGCTCTACTCGACGTTCCAGGAGAGCGAGATCCTCCCGGAGACGCCCAAGCAGGTCGTCACCCGCGCCGAACTCCGAGAGGAGCTGGCGGCGAAGAGGACGGGAGGGATCCTCTTCACCACGCTCCAGAAGTTCGGCAAGACCAAGGAGGAGCGGGAGTCGGGCGCCGACCACCCGATGCTGTCCGACCGCCGGAACATCGTCGTGATCGTCGACGAGGCCCACCGCAGTCACTACGACGACCTCAACGGCCTCGCCCGCCACCTGCGCGACGCGCTCCCGCATGCCACCCTGCTCGCCTTCACCGGCACCCCGATCTCGGAGGCCGACCGCAACACCCGCGAGGTGTTCGGCGACTACATCGACGTCTACGACCTGAAGCGGGCCGCCGACGACGGCGCGACAGTGAAGGTCTACCACGAGAGCCGCGTGATCCAGCTCGTCCTGGACCGCGACGTCGACCCGTCCACCATCGACGAGGAGGCCGACCGCATCACCGATGGCCTCGACGACACCGAGCGCCGCCGCGTCGAGCAGGCCGTGGCGACGATGAACGCGATGTACGGCGCGCCGGCCCGGATAAGGGACCTCGCCACCGACCTGGTGGAGCACTGGGAGGCCCGCCGCGAGCGCATGGCGCCCTTCGTCGGTGTCTCCGAGTCGGGCGGGGCACCTGGCAAGGCGATGGTGGTGTGCGCGACCCGCGAGATCTGCGTGCGCGTCTACGACGCGCTGCGCGAACTGCGGCCCGAGTGGCACAGCGACGAGTTCGACAAGGGCGCCATGAAAATCGTCTTCTCGTCGAACACCCGCAAGGACCCGGACGCCCTGCTCGCCCACGCGCTGACCGACAGCCGCCGCAAGGCCGTCATCAACCGGGCCAAGGACTCGGACGACGAGCTCGAACTGCTCATCGTCAACAACATGCTGCTGACCGGCTTCGACGCCCCGCCGATCCACACCATGTACCTGGACCGGCCGCTCAAGGGCGCCAACCTGATGCAGGCCCTGGCCCGCGTCAACCGCCGATTCCGCGGCAAGGAGGACGGCCTCCTCGTCGGCTACGCCCCGCTGACGGAGAACCTCCAGAAGGCCATCGCCGAGTACACCGAGGCCGACCAGCGCGACCGCACCCTCGGCCAGGACGTCGAGCGCGCGCTGGACGAACTGCGCAACGAGTACGACGTGCTCACCGGCATCCTGCGCGGCTTCGCCTGGGAGCCTCTGCTCGACAAGCCCGGCCCCCGGGCGTTCGTCGACGCGGCCCTGAAGACCGCCAACCACCTGCGTGACCCCCGCACCCCCGGCAACAACCCCGACCTGCTCGACGACCCGCGCCAGACCCTGGGCCGCCGCTTCCGCGACCACGCCTACCGGCTCGAGCGCTTCTGGGCGCTGGCGGGCAGCTCAAAGGAGGTGGGGAACCGGTTCGCGGACAAGCCGGCCTGGAAGCGGCACATCCAGTTCTTCGTCGAGGTCCGCGCCTACATGGCCAAGCTGGACGCCATGGAGCGCGAGGCACGCGGCCTCCCGGTGGCCCGCGACGTCGAGTTGTACCTCGCCCAGCTCACCTCCTCGGTGGTGGAGACTGGTGGGGTGACGGACCTGTTCGCCGAAGCGGGGCTGGAGACCGCCGACCTGACCCACCTCAACGACGCGCTCGTCGCCCAGCTCCAGCAGAGCGAGACCCCGCACCTGGCGGCCGAGGCGCTGCGGCGACTGGTCGAACGGAAGATGCGTGAGGTCACCCGGCACAACATCGTCCGGCAGACCACCTTCTCCGAGCGCCTCCAGGACCTGATGGTGCGCTACATGCGCCAGCAGTACACCAGCGCCGAACTCATCGCCAAACTGGTCGAGATGGCCAAGGAGGTAGCCGCCGACGCCCGCCGCGGCGAGAAGTTCGACCCGCCCCTGAACTGGCGCGAGCTCGCCTTCTACGACGCCGTCGCCGACCACGGCACGGCCCGCTCGCTCATGGGCGACGAGGTCCTGGCCGGCATCGCCCGCGAACTCGTCACCGAGGTCCGCCGCCAGCTCAAGCCGGACTGGATCGCCCGCGAGTCCGTCCGCGCCCGCCTGCGCAGCACCATCAAGCGCCTCCTGGCCCGCAACAACTACCCGCCGGACCAGCAGAAGGAGGCCATCGACCTGGTCCTCCGTCAGATGGAACACTTCGCCAACGAGTGGTCCACCAACGGAGAGACCGGCGGCTGAGCTCTCCGCCCCCTACGCCTCGCGCGTGGGCCAGGGCTGCTCACCGGAACGCTGGGTTGAGCAGCCCTTGCCCAGCGACCCAAGAGACATACAGGGAGGTAGTTCCTCCCGGGAAGCAGGCTTATCTCATGGCGGGTAAAGAGATCGAAGACCCGGGGTCGTACTTCTCCGCGGTGCTGGTCGCCGCGGCGAAACTTCCGGGCGTACGTATCAACAGGGAGGCGTACCTTCGGAAGGCACTGTCTCGCCAATGCTCCGACGAGCAGATCAAAGCAGCGATCGAAGACACCCCGGCAGCGGCGGGTATCCCCCTAGACATTCTGGAAAAGGCTGCCAACGACTCCATCAAGTACGAGACCGCCAAGGTCAGCGCCATGTCCGCGGCTGCCGGACTGCCCGGTCTGGTCTTCCTTCCCGCCACCGTCCCCGCCGACCTGGCGCAGTACCTGGGTCACATGCTGCGCATCTCGCAGAAGCTCGCCTACCTCTACAGTTGGCCCGACCTGTTCTCCGGAGAGGGCGACGACATCGATGACGCGACCGAGGGAGTGCTCACCCTCTTCGTCGGCGTGATGTTCGGCACTCAGTCGGCGAATACCGCTGTCGGGAAGCTCGCGGAGGCGATGGCGAAGCAGGTCGCCAAGAAGCTTCCCCAGAAGGCGCTCACCAAGGGGTTCATTTACCCCCTCGTGAAGAAGATCGCCACTCACCTCGGTAAGGAGATGACGAAGCAGACCTTCGCAAGGTCCGTCTCCAAGGCAATTCCCGTCGTCGGTGCCGTCATTTCCGGCGGGCTCACTTTCGCGACCTACCGTCCCATGGCGAAGAAGCTGAAGAATCACCTCGCCGGACTGGAGATCACGAAACCCACCCTCCGGGTCGAGGACATCGAGGTCGTGCAGGACCACGAGCCCTCCGCCACGGGCTACGTCGAACAGTCCGACGGGGACGACGACGCTGCCTCCAGGTAGAGAATCCTCGGCTGAACCATGGCCGCCGGCCTACTGCCGTTCCTTGAGCATCCGGGCCTCATGAGCCCGGATGCTCAACGGTGCCGCATACTGTCAGACGCGCTGCTCGAACGAGGCCAACCCGACGAACCCCGCCCACGCCTCACGCGAGACCGTGAGCATGGGGCCGGCGACGGCCTTCGAGTCCCGGACGTGCACAACCGCCGTGCCAGGCGCGACCTCTACACAATCGCCGCCCTCGGCTCCGCTGTAGCTGCTCTTGAACCAGGCGAGGCCGGACGCGGTGGTCGAGGACTCAGCGTTGTTCATAGTGACCTCAGCACCCCTTCGATGAACTCCAGTGACTCTCGCGAGGTGAGAGCCTGTGATCGGATGATCCCATAGCGAGCGGCTGTGAGAGTCGTCTGTACGGGGTCCGTCTGGAGAGCGCTGGTGCCCTGGGCCTCGGCGTACACGAACTTCTTGCCGTCCTTGCGCGTGACGATCGCGAACGGTCCGTCCACGCCCGCACTTTCCTCACAGGAGAGAGGCATGATCTGGATGACGACGTTCGGTTTGTGGCCCATCAGGAGCAAGTGCTCCAACTGGCCGCGCAGCACGTCTTTCCCACCGTACGGACGCCGCAACACCGACTCGTCCATTACGAAGCTCAGCAAGGGCGCGGGCCAGCGGTCGAAGATGTCCTGCCGAACCAGCCGTGCCGCCACCCGCTGCTCGATGGTCTCCGGGTCCAGGACCGGACGCCGCATCCCCAGCAGCGCTCTCATGTACTCCTCGGTCTGCAGCAGCCCCTTGACCACGAGGGTGTCGTAGGAGAGCAGCTCAACGGCCTCCTTCTCCAGCACCGCCATCCCCTGGAAGAACACCGGATACTGAGCCCGCTCCACCTGCTCCTTCCACAGGCACAGCAACCCGCCCGCCCCCAGCACCTCGTCGGCCCGTTCGATGGTCCGGGGCGACGGAATCCTCCGCCCCTGCTCGAACGACGCGATGGTGGACGCCGAGTACCCGAGTCGCCGTCCGAACTCCTCGCGCTCCAGCCCCTCCCGCATCCGCAGCGTCTTCATGGTCTGCCCGAACGCGACCACGACACCCCGCCCGGCCTCGTCCTCCGGCCGCCGCCCGGCGGAGGGCCGGTCGTCGTTGTCCCAGCCGTCCCCGAGACTCACCACCGCCCCGGCGCCGCCGCCCTCACCCTCGCCGGACGTCACCTCGGCGACCGCCTCCGCGCCCTCGCGCTCCTTCATGTGCATCACCGCCTCCCTGCCCCAACGCCCCCGGAGCGGGTGCCGTTACGGCGCGCAGCTCCGACGCGCGCTGACAGCGCTCGTACAACCCCCGCCTGTCACCGCGTCACCGCTGGTCACGTCATGCCACCGCCGGGACGGTGGTCGGCATGTCGACCCAACCCACCCCGCCCATCGGCGCCGCCCGGCCCGTCATCGCCTCCACCGCTCCGGAAGCCGCACCCGCTCCCCACTCGCCACCACGCGCACCCCAAGCTCCCGCCTCCGCCCTGACGCCACCGGGCCGCACCTTCGAGATGCGCTTCACCTCCACACCCAGGGGAGCCCGCCTCGCCCGCCGTCTGGCGGCCGTCCGCCTGGACGCGTGGGGAGTTCCGTACGGCACCGGCCCGCACGACGCGATCGTCCTGATCGTCGCCGAGCTCACCGCGAACGCCGTACGACACGGGCACGTCCCCGGCCGGGACTTCCACCTCGCCCTTCACGCCGCCCGCGACGGCCGTACCGTCCGCGTCGAGGTGACCGACACCCGCACCGAACGCCTTCCCCGCCGCCCCGCCGTCCCGCACGACACCGCCAGGGCCGAGGAGGCCGGCCGCGGACTGGTCCTCGTGGCGCACCTGGCGGCCCGCTGGGACTGGCACCCGCGCCCGGACGGCCCGGGCAAGACCGTGTGGGCGGAGTACACGCTTGTAGGGGCCCAGCGGTGAAGTCACCCGGATCGCCCGGAGCGGAGTGGACGGGTACGTACCCGTACCCATACTCTCGGGAGTCGACTGAGGAGGTCCGCATGTCCGACGCCAACATCCGCATCCCCGCCGAAGCCCGTGACCGGCTCGCGCGGATAGCGTCCTCCGAAGGCATGTCCCTGCGGGGCTATCTGTCCCACCTCGCCGAGACGCTGCTCACGCCGGAGGAGCGCGCAGCCCGCGCCGAACAGGCGCGCGCCGTCCTGCGCGAGTGGAACGGCTACGACCCGAGCGTAGACGAGCAGGCGGCGCTGGACGCAGAGCTGGACCGGCGGCTCGGCGAGGCGGGGGCAAGGTGACCGAGGCTCTGCACGTCGTCCTGGACGAGACGGCCATGGTGGCGGCAGGCAGGGGCAACGTGCTCGCCTCACGTCTGATCCACCGTGCGCACGCGGAGCCGGGCTGGTTCCTCTACGCCCCCACGTGTGCGCTGGTCGAGGCGGACCGTATGCGGCCCGGTACGGCGGAGCATCTCGCCGCGCTGCCCGGCGTCACGGTGCTCGACCTGGATCTGCCGGCCGTGCTCGCTGTAGCGGGCGAGACGTCCTGGGCCCCCGCCCACACGCGGCACGCCGCCGCGCCGACCGCGGAACGGCCCAACGGCGCCGTGGTCGCCACCACGGCCCCCGACGTGTGGAAGGGGCAGCCCGTACGCGTCATCGATCTGAACCCCTAAACCGTGCCGGGGCGGCACCGCCGCCGTCCTTCCACGACCACCGCTGCCGAAGGGCCGATAACCAGGGTTATCGGCCCTTCGCCGTTAAACGACCCGCGCCGCCTTCTACGGTCCGTCCCGTCGACAGGCACCGCGCGGCTCCGCCGCTCCACGCCTGTCGGTGCTCAACCCTTCCGCATCAGTCCGGAGAACACGGGAGACACCACATGGACGCGATGGAACCGGACCCCACCCACGCGCTGCCGCTGCCCGAACTCGTCGAGGCGCGGCTGACCGCCGACACGAAGCTCAGCGCGACCGCGAAGGACCTCGTCCGTGAGGCGCTCGGCGACGGCGAGGGCACCAAGGACGGCGCACACACCGCCACCGGACCCGTCTACCTGGGGAAGGTCACCGTCGCCGGCTTCCGCGGGGTCGGTTCCGAGGCGCGGCTGCATCTGCGGCCCAAGCCCGGCGTCACCCTCGTCGTCGGCCGCAACGGCTCCGGCAAGTCCAGCTTCGCCGAGGCCGTCGAGACCCTGTTCACCGGGACCAACGCCCACTGCTCCGGACGGCACCCGAACCACGCCGTCCGCTGGCGCAACCTGCACCACGGCGAACGGACCGTCGTCGAGGCCAAGCTGGCCGTCGAGGGCGACCCGTCGCCGAGCACCCTCACCCGGACCTGGACCGGCGAGGCCTTCACCGACTCCGAGGCCCTGCTCAAGCGGCCGGGGCACGGCACCGTACCGCTGGAGCAGGCCGGCTGGGACCAGGCGATGCGGAACCACCGCCCGTTCCTGTCGTACGTCGACCTGGGCAACATGATCAGCGGCAAGCCGTCCCAGATGTACGACAACGTCGCCGCCATCCTCGGACTGGAGTACCTCAACGCGGCCGCGCGGCGGCTGGCGGAGCGGAAGAAGGAACTCGACGCGGTGCAGAGCGCCGAGAAGGAGAAGAAGGCGCTGTTGCACACGGCGCTGGAAGCGGTCGGGGACGACGACCGGGCGGTCAGGGCCCTGGTGGCGATGGACGACAAGGGCGGTCCCGACTACACCGTGCTCGACGCCCTGATCGCCGGCGTGCCCACGGCCGACGAGGGACGGCTGCGGGAAGCACGCCTGGAGGCCGCGGCCCAGGGCCCCGACCTCGACCGGGTCGGCGCGGCCGTCGACGGGCTGCGGCGCGCCGTGGCGGACACCGCCGACCTGAAGGGTTCCGCGGCCGCGGACGCCCACAGCAGGGCGGAACTGCTCCAGGCGGCCCTGCGGCACAGCGACCGGCACGCCGGCGACACGGCCTGCCCGGTCTGCGGCACCGAGCAGGCCCTGGACCGGGAATGGGCCAGGCGCGCCGAGGCGGAGATCGCCGCCCTCCAGCAGGAGGCCGCGGCGGTGCGCAAGGCCGAGGCCGACGTGCGGGAGGCCACGCGCGCCCTGCAGGACCTGGTTCACGTGCCCGGGGAGTTCCCGGCGGTGCTCACCGAACCGTGGGACGCCTGGCGCGCCTGCCGGCGGATCACCGACCCCGCCGAACTCGCCGAGCGGGCGCTGCGGGCGGCGGTGACGCTGGCCGACGCGTGCGAGACCGTGGCCCGGGCCGCGCACGAGGAACTGGCGGCCCTGGACGAACGCTGGCGCGAGGTCGTCGGCCTGCTGGCCGAGTGGACGAGGCTCCGCCGGGCGGCCGACGCCGTCGTGTCGCCCAAGAAGGACGTCAACGCCGCCCACACCTGGGTCAAGAAGCTCACGACCGAGATCCGCGACCTCAGGCTCAGCACCTTCTCCGGGCACGCACAGCGGATCTGGGAGAAGCTCCGCCAGCAGAGCAGCGTCGATCTGAAGCCCGGCGGCCTGCACGGCAGCGAGCGGGCGAACGTGCGCAAGCTGGTCATGGACGTCACCGTCGACGACACCGAAGCCCCCGCCCTCGGCGTCATGAGCCAGGGCGAACTGCACTCGCTCGCCCTCTCCCTGTTTCTGCCCCGCGCCGCCACCGCCGACAGCCCCTTCGGATTCGTCGTCATCGACGACCCCGTGCAGTCCATGGACCCGGCGAAGGTCGACGGACTGGCCCAGGTCCTCGACGAACTCGGCCGCGACCGGCAGGTCGTCGTCTTCACCCACGACACCCGGCTGCCGCACGCTTTCCGCAGCCAGGGCCTGCCGGTGACCGTCCTGAAGGTGGAGCGGGGCGAGAAGTCCGAGGTGAAGGTGGTGTCCGAGACCGATCCGGTCAAGGAGGCCATCGGTGAGGCCATGGCCCTCGCGAAGACCGACAACTGCCCCGAGCCGGCCCTGCGCCACATCCTGCCCGCCCTGTGCCGTGAGGCCCTCTCGGCAGCGATCGTCGAGGCAGCCTGGCTCCGCCGCAGCCGCACCGGGCAGTCCGCCGACGACCTCCAGGCCGCCCTCGACGCGACCGGACGGCTCATCCCGCTCACCTCCTTCGCCCTCTTCGACGACGGCCTCGTCCACGACGACGAGGAGGTCAACAAGCGCCTTCGCTTCCTGTACGGCAACGAGAGCACGGCCCTGATCCACCAGTGCCAGCTCGGCGCCCACCCCCACGGATTCCTCCCGGACGAACCGGTCTCCTTCGTCAGGAAGGTCGAGGCCCTCGCCGACCGCATCCGCAAGCCGGAGGCGACGGCCTGATGCCCGCCACACCGCAGAATGGTGCCGACCCGATCACCGGCCTGTTGGCAACCGCCGAGTCTCTCCTCACCGAAAGCCCGAGCGACGGTCCGCTGACGCCGACAGGCCGTGCACGTGGCGCGGCCTACGCTCTCCGGATCGCTCTCGAGACGGCCGTCGACGCGGTCCTCACGGTTGAGGAGGACGCGTTCCGCGAGGTTCGCAGCATGCGTGCCAAGCTTCTCTGCCTGCGTCACTACGCCGGTCCCGGCCTGGCCCGTCGCGTCCACGCCCTGTGGAGCCGGCTCAGCTCCGGCTGCAAGTACCACCGCGACGAGATCGGCCCGAGCCATACCCAGGTACGCGACTGGCAGACAGCCGTCGAAGGGATCCTCGCGGAGCTCGCCGCGTCGCGGACGGGCTCGGTGTTCCCCTGGCACACGGGCGCGGAACGCGCTGGAGAAGACCGTGCGCGGCCGGTCGACGGGGTATGAGCAAACGGCCCGTGCCCGGCCGGATTCCGGGTGTAACCTCCGGGCGGGTCGGCGCTGTTACCCCAGAGACACATGTTCCCCGCAGAAGACCGGCGGGCCTAACCAAGCAGGCATGAGTGCAGATTTCACAGATTCTCTTCAAGGTCGAGTCCGGCGACATCGCCCTCCCCGAATTCCAGCGTGGTTACGTCTGGACCCGTGACCAGGTACGCGGCTTCCTCCTGTCCCTGTACCGCGGTTATCCGATCGGGGGGTTCCTCACCTGGAGCACCAAGGCGGAGAGTGCGAGCACCCGGGGAGAAAGCCCTGAGAAGGACGGCACCGTACAGATGCTCCTCGACGGGCAGCAGCGGGTGACCACCCTGTACGGGGTCATGAAGGGCCGGCTGCCCCGTTTCTTCGAGGGCAACCAGACCGCGTTGACCGGGCTTCACTTCAACCTGGAAACGGAGGCCTTCGAGTTCTATGCACCGGCCAAGATGAAGGACAACCCGCTCTGGGTTGACGTCACCGCGCTCTTCCGGGACGGACTGGGCGTGCTCCTGCCGTCCGTCACCGCTCTGACCGGCGGCGACGGAGTACGGATGTCCACCTACCTGGAGCGTCTGAACCGCATCACCCAGATCAAGGACCGCAACATCCACATCGACGAGGTCACAGGTGAGGACAAGACGATCGATGTCGTCGTCGAGATCTTCAACCGGGTGAACTCGGGCGGCACCAAACTCTCCAAGGGCGACCTCGCGTTGGCGGCCATCTGCGCCTCGTGGCCGCAGGCACGTCCGACGATGAACGAGGCGCTGGAGAACTGGTCGGACAGCGGCTTCACCTTCAAGCTGGACTGGCTGCTGCGCAACGTCAACGCCGTGCTCACCGGTGAGGCCCAGTTCTCCAAACTGGCTTCCGTGGATGTCCAGACATTCCGAGGCGGGCTCAACGAGACCGTGGAGTCAATCAGTTATCTCCTCAACGCGCTCGGTGGGCGCCTGGGACTCGACCACGACCGTGTGCTCAACGGCCGGGCGGCGTTCCCCGTCATGAGCCGACTGCTGCACCACCATTCCGGCAAGTTCCCCAATGTCATGACGCGCGACCGGCTCTTCTACTGGTTCGTGCAGAGCTTCATCTGGGGCCGTCACACCGGCGCCACCGAGACCGCACTCAATCAGGATCTCCAGGCGGTCGACGCCGGCGGGGTCGATCAGCTCATCGAGACGCTGCGGCAGGGCCGCGGTGGCCGCCTGGAGATCAGGCCGGACGACTTCCAGGGCACCAGCATGGGATCACGCTTCTACCCGCTGCTCTACATGCTGTCCCGGGTGCATGGCGCGCAGGACCTGGCCAGCGGGGTTCCACTGAAGGACGGCATGCTCGGCAAGCTCAGTTCTCTCCAGGTGCACCACATCTTCCCCAAGGCCCAGCTCTACAAGCACGGTTACAGCAGGGCGGAAGTGAACGCCGTCGCCAACTTCTGTTTCCTCACCCAGGACACCAACCTGCAGATCAGCGCAAAGCGTCCGGAGGATTACCTGCCGGAGATCGTCCGCCGCGTGCCGGGTGCTCTGGAGTCTCAGTGGATCCCGACCGACCCCGCACTCTGGAGCATCGACGCCTATCGGGAGTTCCTCGCCGCACGGCGGGAGCTTCTGGCCGACGCCGCCAATGACTTCTTGATCCGGCTGCTGGAGGGACCTTCGCCGGTCGGTCTGTCCCCGCTCCCCGCGGGCGCGCTGCCGCGGCAGGTGGCCCCGATGTCCGACAGGACGCCGGACGAGGACATGCCCGGCCTGTCCGACCTGCTGACCGCTCTTCGGGAGGGAGGCTTCGCCGCACCCGAACTGGACGCGGAAGTGACCGACCCTCACACCGGCAGTCCCATCCTCGTGGCTGCGGCCTTCTGGCCGCAGGGCCTCCAGGAGGAGATGGGTGATCCCGTGATCCTTGTTCCCGAGACGGCTCCCGAAGAACAGGCTCTGCTCGAGGCGGGCGAGTACCGGGTGTTCCACAGCGTGGACGCGCTGAGGCGGTACGTCGGCAAGCTCCAGGTCGAACAGGCCGCCTGATCCGGGCGCTCCGGCCCGTCCGGGAGGGAGGACGGTGCCCGCGGCCGGGCCCCGTCGCCCGGCGTCCCGCCGGTGTCACCCTCCTGAGCGACGGCTCCGGTCAACTCGGGTGCCGGATCAGGGCGAAGCGGGCGCCCTCCGGGTCGGTCGCCGTGGCCGTGCGGCCGTGGGGGGTGTCCTCGGGGGCGGTGAGCACATGGCCGCCGAGGGCGGTGAGGTGCTCGACGGCCCGGTCGGTGTCGGGGACCTCGAAGTACGTCAGCCAGTGCGGGCCGCGGTCGCGGGGCGCCGCCCGGTCCATGCCCCGGATGCCGGCGACCGGGTGGCCGTCGAGGCGGAGCGTCGCCCGGCCGGGCCCCGCCGGATCGCCGGGCCCCGCCGGATCGCCGGGCCCCGCCGGATCGCCGGGCCCCGCCGGGGCGCGGGGCGTCTCCGCGTCGCGGGGCGTCTCCTCGTAGGCGAACAGGGTCTCGTAGAACTTGGCGGCACTCGCCGTGTCGAAGGTGAACAGCTCGTTCCAGACGGGGGTGCCGGGCCGGCCGGTGACGCCCGTGCCGAGGTGGGCGCGGGCCTGCCAGATGCCGAAGACGGCGCCGGAGGGGTCCGAGCCGAGCGCCAGGCGCCCGGCGTCGCCGGCATCCAGCGGGCCCACGCCGATGGTGCCGCCGCACAGGCGTACCGTTTCCGCGGTCAGGTCGACGTCCCGCGAGGCGAAGTACGGCGTCCAGGCGACGGGCAGGTGCCGGTCTGCCGGCAGCCGGCCGATGCCGGCCACCTCATGCCCGTCCAGCAGGGCGCGTACGTACGGGCCGAGCCGGGTGGGACCCGGCTGGAACTCCCAGCCGAAGAACTCCTCGTAGAAGACCTGGGTGGCGGCCATGTCGTGGACCATCAGGCTCACCCAGCACGGCGTGCCGGGCGTGTACCGAGTGTGCGTCCGGCCGTCGCGGCCGCCCGACCCGGGTACCTCGGTCATGGTCACTTCCTCCTCGGCCCCTCGCGGTGGCCGCCTCGGTTCCCGCAGCCCGGACCGGGCCTGCGGGCTCTGCCGGCCGGTGCTCGTACCGGCCCCGGTGCGGTGTGCGTGCGCGCGCCGCCGCGCACGGAGGTTGACCGGTTCGTGGCGACCTGTCCGTTTCCGTGCGGTGGCCGAAGGGCGTCGATCGGCTGTACGGCGCGTGTCCGGTTCCGTACGCCTGGTGACCGGACCTGTCCGGCCGAGCAGAGTAGCCGGACCTGGACGATGCGGCCACCCCGTGCGCAAGGATGGTGACCATGAACGCCATCATCTCCGCGGCCGAACTGGCCGACGCCCTCGAGGGACCGAACCCGCCCGTGCTGCTCGACATCCGCTGGCAGCTCAGCGTGGCCAGGGCCGGCGGTGAGCCGCCGTTCGACGGGCGCGCCGCGTACGAGGCCGGGCACCTGCCGGGTGCCGTCTTCGTGGACCTGGACAGTGAACTGGCCGCCGCGCCCGGTGCGAGGGGCCGTCACCCGCTGCCGCCCGTCGGGGAGTTCGGCGCCGCGATGCGCCGCGCGGGCGTGAGCGCGGACCGGCCCGTCGTCGTCTACGACGGCGGTCAGGGCTGGGCGGCGGCGCGTGCCTGGTGGATGCTGCGCTGGGCGGGGCATCCCGGCGTACGGGTGCTGGACGGCGGCCTGGCGGCCTGGGAAGGGCCGTTGGAGACGGCGGTGCCCGAGCCGGCCGAGGGCGACTTCGTGCCCGCGCCGGGCGCGGTGCCGCTGCTGGACGCCGACGGCGCGGCGGCGCTGGCCCGGTCCGGTGTGCTGTTCGACGCCCGTGCGGGGGAGCGGTACCGCGGGGAGGTGGAGCCCATCGACCGGATCGGCGGCCACATCCCGGGCGCGGTGTCGGCGCCCACGACGGAGAACGTCGGCCCGGACGGCCGGTTCCGCCCCGCGGAGGAACTGCGCGCCCGCTTCGAGGCGCTGGGCGCGGCGGGCGGGGGCGAGGTGGGCGTCTACTGCGGCTCGGGCGTGTCCGCGGCCCACGAGGTCCTGGCCCTGGCCGTCGCGGGCATCCCGGCGGCCCTGTACGTCGGCTCGTGGTCGGAGTGGTCCTCGGACCCGGACCGCCCGGTGGCCGTCGGCCCGGACCCGCAGTGACCACCGGTCCGGCGGCAGCGACGTGACGACGGGGCCGCGCCTTCCAAGGAGCGCGGCCCCGGTCGCCGTCGTCGTCAACTGCCCTGCCCCGCCGTGGCGGACCCCGCGGTCCGCCCGGCTACTCCTGCTTCTTGCGGCGCGTGCCGAAGACGATCTCGTCCCAGCTCGGTACCGCGGCGCGGCGGCCGGGGCGGACGCCGTCCGCCTCGGCCTGGCGGTCGGTGGCGCCGATGAGGCGGTCGCGGTGGCTGCTGACGGAGCGCGGCATGAGCACGTCCGCGTAGGCCGATCCGGCCGAGGCCGCCGGGGCGGGCGGCTCCTCCACCACCGGTTCCTGGACGGGTTCCTCCCCGGGGTCCGGCGCGCGCTCGGGCACCACCAGGTCGCCCCGGAAGCTCGGTACCGCCTCCAGCAGGCTGGTGAGCGAGTCGCGTTCGCCCGTGCTCTCCTCGGCGGGCTCGGAGGCCTGGGCGGGCAGCGCCGGACGCTCGCGGTCACGGTCCCGGTCGAAGGAACGGTCCCGCGGCAGACGGGCGATCCGCGGCACGAACGGGAAGCTCGGCTCCGGCGTCCCCAGGTCGTCGGACTCGCCGATCAGCGCGCGCGCCTCGTCGTCGACGGCCTGCACCAGGCGCCGCGGCGGGTCGTAGGTCCAGCTCGCCGAGTGCGGTTCGCCCGCGACCCGGTAGACGAGCAGGACCTCCCAGGTGCCGTCGTCGCGGCGCCAGGAGTCCCACTGGACGGTGTCCTTCTCGGCGCCGCGCAGCAGCAGCCGCTCCTGCACCGCCTCGCCGAGCAGCGGGCCGGAGTTCTCGCCGGGGCGGCGGACCGGGGTCTTGCGGGCGCGCTCGGCCATGAACGCGCGCTCGGCGAGCACCGGGCCCTCGAAGCGCCGTACCCGGTCGACGGGGATGCCGGCGAGCTGGGCGACCTCTTCCGCGGTCGCACCCGCTCGTATCCGCGCCTGGATGTCGCGGGGGCGGAGATGGCTCTCCACCTCGATCTCGATCTGGCCGAGGCGGGGACGGTCGCCGCGCACGGCGGCGCGGAGCCGTTCGTCGATCGGAAGCGTGTACTCCGTGCTGTCCGCAGCCTTCAGCACCAGCCGTGTGCCGTCATTGGAGACGGCCACGACACGCAGTTCGGGCATGGGGACCTCCCGGGTGGTGCCTGCCGACGTCACGTGCGTCGCTGCTTCCGCTAGTCGAGTGTGGCCTGCCCGGGTGCAGCCTGCCACAACCTTGCCGAGTTGCCCGGCGTGTCGGGCGCGGGCCCTGGATCGCCGTTATGGCACGGTTACCTGTTCACAACGCTAAGTGACCAACTCCGTCACCCTGTGCAACCAGCCCCCTCCCGGCGGTCCAGCAAGGTTCCGGACACCCTGGAGGGAGACCGGACCCAGGGCTCGCCACAGTACTCCATTCGGACCACGTGCGTGGATTGGCGCGCCGCCCAACTTCTGGCAAGGGGCGGCACTTGGCCACCCCTGACCCGTTTTTTCGATCTTGAACGTGGCGTACTTCACGCAAACGCCCCAAACGGAACCCCCCCGTTACTAGTCCCCCAGCACCCTGCGCAAGTAGTCGTTCTGGAACAGCCGTTCCGGGTCCAGCCGGTCACGCAGCGCGGTGAACTCGCCGAAACGGGGGTAGACGCCGGCGAAGTACGCGGCGTCGCGGGTGTGCACCTTGCCCCAGTGCGGCCGGCCCTCGTGCGCGGTGAAGATGCGCTCGGCGGCCGTGAAGTACCGCTGGTAGGGGGTGCCGCGGAACATGTGGACGGCGATGTACGCGCTGTCGCGGCCCGAGGCCGTGGAGAGCGTGATGTCGTCGGCCGGCGCGGTGCGCACCTCGACCGGGAAGCTCACCCTGAGTCCGGACCGGTCGACCATCGCCTTGAGTTCACGCAGCGTGCCGGCCAGCGCCTCGCGCGGGACGGCGTACTCCATCTCCACGAAGCGCACCCGGCGCGGCGAGGTGAAGACCTTGTAGGGAATGTCCGTGTACGTCCGCGCGGACAGGGCCCGGCTGGACACCCCGGCGATCGCCGGGATGGCGGCGGGCACCGCCCTGCCGACCCAGTTGGCCACCTGGAAGACGCCGTTGGAGAGGAACTCGTCCTCGAACCAGCCCGCCACCCGCCCCACCGGCCGCTCCGGACCGGCGCTGCGGTTGTTGCGCTTGGTGTTGGTGTTTTCGGTGTGCGGGAACCAGTAGAACTCGAAGTGCTCGTTCTCGGCCCAGAGCTGGTCGAAGTCGGCGAGCACCTTCTCCAGGGGCATCGGCTCCTCGCGGGCCGTGAGCAGGAAGACCGGCTCCACGGCGAAGGTGATCGCGGTGACGACGCCCAGGGCGCCCAGGCCGATCCGGGCGGCCGCGAAGACCTCCGGGTTCTCCTTCGCGGAGCAGGTCAGCACCGATCCGTCGGCGGTGACCAGTTCGAGCCCCCTGATCTGGGCGGCGATCGAGGCGGACTCGCGTCCGGTGCCGTGGGTGCCGGTGCTGGTCGCGCCGGAGACCGTCTGCTCCATGATGTCGCCCATGTTGGTGAGGGAGAGCCCCTCCCGCGCGAGCGCGACGTTCAGCCTCTTGAGCGGGGTGCCCGCCTCGACCGTGACGGTCATCGCCTCGCGGTCGATCGCGCGTATGCCGGTCAGCAGCTGAGGGCGTATCAGCACGCCGTCGGTCGCCGCTATCGAGGTGAAGGAGTGACCCGTGCCCACCGCCTTCACCCTCAGGCCGTCCTCGGCGGCCCGGCGCACCTCGGCCGCGAGCTCCTCCACCGAGGCGGGCACGACCTCCTTCGCCGGGCGGGCGCCGACGTTGCCGCCCCAGTTACGCCACGTGCCGTGCTTCGCGCTCGCTGTGCTGCTCAACGGAGCCTCCCCGACCCGTAGCCGGCCTGCCGAGCCGGCGGTACCCGAGGAAACCGACCGCGACCGCGACGGCCCCGGACACCGCCGGAACCCCGTACCCCGCCCGTGCGCCGGCCGCGTCGATCACCCAGCCGGCCACCGACGAACCGAGCGCCACCCCGACCGCGAGGCCGGTGCTCACCCAGGTCATGCCCTCGGTCAGATGCGCGCGTGGTACGTGCTCTTCGACGAGGGCCATCGTCGTGATCATCGTAGGAGCGACGGACAGGCCCGCGACGAACAGCGCCACGGCCAGAAACGGCAAGTTCCCGACCAGTAGGAGGGGGATCATACTCACGGCCATCGCGCATACGCCCAGCAGCCAGCGGCGGGCGGGCGCCCCGGCCGGGCGCAGCAGCCCGGCCAGCACCCCCGCGGTGCACGAACCGGTGGCGTACAGCGCCAGCACGACGCTGGCCGCGCCCTTGTGGCCCCGCTCGTCGGCGAACGCCACCGTCACCACGTCGACCGCCCCGAAGATCGCCCCGGTCGCCACGAAGGTGGCCACCAGCACCTGCAGCCCGCTCGAGCGCAGCGCCGAGCCGCCGCCGTGGTGCGCGCCCCGGTGCGGCTCCGGCTCGGTGGCCCGCTGCGCGGTCAGCCAGAAGACGCCCGCGGCCAGGAAGCAGGCGGCCAGCAGCGGTCCCGCCTCCGGGAACCAGGCCGTGGACAGCCCGATGGACACGATCGGCCCGAAGATGAAGCAGACCTCGTCCACCACCGACTCGAACGAGTAGGCGGTGTGCAATTGCGGGGTCCCCCGGTACAGCGCGGCCCAGCGCGCCCGGACCATCGCGCCCAGACTCGGCACCGAGCCGATCCCGGCGGCGCACACGAACAGCACCCAGTCCGGCCACCGGAAGTGCGCGGCCAGCAGCAGCGCCGCCGCCGCGGTCAGCGCCACCAGCGTCGCGGGCCGCAGCACCCGCCGCTGCCCGTGCCGGTCGACCAGCCGCGAGATCTGCGGCCCGAGCACGGCGGCGGCCAACGCGATGGTGGCCGACAGCGCGCCCGCGAGCCCGTAGCGCCCGGTGAGCTGGGAGATCATCGTGACCACGCCGATGCCCATCATCGACAGCGGCATCCGGCCGAGGAAGCCGGCGGCGGAGAAACCCTTCGACCCGGGAGCGGCGAACAGGGCACGGTACGGGCTGGGCACGGGGTCTCCGGGGATCCGGTAAGGCGTATAGGTGGCTGATACAGCTTACGGGCCCCCGGGGCCGTCACGTACCGCCGCGGCGGGGCGGAATCCCGGCGGGGCGAGATCCAGCGGGCCCCACCCCCGGCGGGTCGGAATCCAGCGGGTCGCAATCCCGGCCGTCAGTACCGGGTGGCAGGATCGAAGGCATGCCAGACGCGCTTGATGCCACCCCGTACGACGCCCTGCTCCTGCTCTCGTTCGGCGGCCCCGAAGGGCCGGACGACGTGGTCCCGTTCCTGGAGAACGTGACCCGCGGGCGCGGCATCCCCAAGGAACGCCTCAAGGAAGTCGGGCAGCACTACTTCCTGTTCGGCGGCGTCAGCCCGATCAACGAGCAGAACCGCGCCCTGCTGGACGCCCTGCGCAAGGACTTCGCCGGCCACGGCCTGGACCTGCCTGTGTACTGGGGCAACCGCAACTGGGCCCCCTACCTCACGGACACCCTGCGGGAGATGGCCGGCGCCGGCCACCGCCGCGTCCTGGTGCTGGCCACCAGCGCCTACGCCTCCTACTCGGGCTGCCGCCAGTACCGCGAGAACCTCGCGGACGCGCTGGCCGCCCTTCAGACCGAGGGCCTGCCGCTGCCGCGGATCGACAAGCTGCGGCACTACTTCAACCACCCGGGCTTCGTCGAGCCCATGACCGACGGCGTCCTGAGGTCCCTCGCCGACCTCCCCGAGGACGTCCGCGACGGCGCCCACATCGCCTTCACCACCCACTCCGTCCCGACCTCGGCCGCCGACACCTCCGGACCGGCCGAGGGACACGGCGACGGCGGCGCCTACGTCCGCCAGCACCTGGACGTGGCGAAGCTGATCGCGGAGGCGGTCCGCGAGCGCACCGGCGTCGACCACCCCTGGCAGCTCGTCTACCAGTCGCGCTCCGGCGCCCCCCACATCCCGTGGCTGGAGCCCGACATCTGCGACCACCTCGAGGAGCGCCACGCGGCGGGCGTCCCCGCCGTGGTCATGGCCCCCATCGGCTTCGTCTCCGACCACATGGAGGTCCTCTACGACCTCGACACCGAGGCGAAGGCCAAGGCCGAGGAGCTGGGCCTGCCGGTGCGCCGCTCGGCCACGGTGGGCGCCGACCCGCGGTTCGCCGCCGCCGTCCGCGAACTGATCCTGGAGCGGGCCGCCACCGAGCGCGGGGAGCGGCCCGCGCGCTGCGCCCTGGGCGCCCTCGGCCCGAGCCACGACGTCTGCCCCGCCGGCTGCTGCCCGGCCCGCGCCCCCCGGCCGGCCGCCGCGGGCGCCGACAGCCCCTACGCGTGAGGACCGCCGTGACCGACGCCCTGCACTCGGAACTCCTGCAACTCGCCCGTGAGGCCGCCACGCGCGCCGGGCGCCTGCTGCGCGACGGCCGCCCGGCCGATCTCGGGGTGGCCGCCACCAAGTCCAGCCCGGTCGACGTCGTCACCGAGATGGACCTCGCGGCCGAGAAGCTGATCACCGGCCTGATCGCCGACCGCCGCCCCGAGGACGGCTTCCTCGGCGAGGAGGGCGCCTCCAGCGAGGGCACCAGCGGCATCCGCTGGGTGATCGACCCCCTCGACGGCACGGTGAACTACCTGTACGGCCTGCCCACCTGGGCCGTGTCGATCGCCGCCGAGCAGGACGGCGAGACCGTCGTCGGGGTGGTGAGCGCCCCGATGCGCGGCGAGACCTTCCACGCGATCCGCGGCCGGGGCGCCTGGGCCACCGGCGTCTGGGCGGGCGAGCGCAAGCTGTCCTGCCGCGCCCCCGCGCCCCTGGACCGGGCGCTGATCGCCACCGGCTTCGCCTACGTCGCCGAGGTCCGTGCCCACCAGGCCGAGGTGGCCCACCGCCTGATCCCCCTGGTGCGCGACATCCGCCGCGGCGGCTCGGCGGCGATCGAGCTGTGCGACGTGGCCGCGGGCCGTCTGGACGGCTACTACGAGCGGGGCCTGAACCCCTGGGACTACGCCGCCGGTGACCTGATCGCCCGGGAGGCGGGCGCGCGGACCGGCGGCCTGCCGGGGCGGCGAGTGTCCAGCGACCTGACGATCGCGGCCACCGAGGCGGTCTTCGAGCCCCTCCAGCGTCTCCTGGAGGACCTCGGCGCCGCGGGGGGCTGAGCGGCCGACCCCGGCGGCGGGCCACCCCTCGGGGGACCTGCGGGCCCGGCGGGTGGGCCGCCCGTCGGGGGACCTGCGTCCCCGGTGCGGGCCGGCCACCTCGGCGGACGGCCGCCCGGCGCGGGACCGCCACCTCAGTGGATGTGCGGCCCCGCGGAGGGAAGCCCCCTCGGCGGACGCTCGGCCCCGCGCGGGAAAGTCACCTCAGCGGAGGAGCGGGCCCGGCGGGCGGGTCACCACAGCAGAAAGCGGGGCCCGGCGCTGGATTCGCCGGGCCCCGCTCCCGTACGGCTGTTCGCCTACGGGCTGATCAGACGCCGGACACGCCGACCTCCACACCGTGCTCGGCGGCGAGGCGGCGCAGATCGTCGAGTTCTGCGAGCTCCACCTCGACGAGGAAGTCGTCGCCCTCGTCACGAGCCCGCGTCAGGTCGGACTCGGTCGCCTTTATGCGCTGCAGAAGTCCTGCGGTGAATGCGTCCATGCTGCGCCCCCTCGTCCTGGGTCGTGGGTCGGTGGCACGGGGGTGTGCCGTCGGGAAGGGGCGATCACGTCTCCAGCGGGTGCCCGGCGTCACCGTGCCGGGGGCGGCGACGGTGCCGGACACCCACGCCCGCTCTGCGGCAGCGGATCGAGGTGTACCGCTTGGTGGTGCGGCACATGCAGAGCGTGATCGCGGGGTGTAAAGCGTCCTCCCCAGGCTGTCTCCCGCGGAAACCTCAACCGCGCGAAAATCTTCGGGATTCCCGGCCCCGGCCCGCGCGGCGCCTCGGTCCGGTCCACGCCGCGCCCTGGTCCGGTCCGTGCGGCGCCCCGGCCCCGGTCCGTGCGGCGCCCCGGCCCCGGTCCGTGCGGCGCCCTGGTCCGGTCCGTGCGGCGCCCCGGTCCGGGTCCGCGCGGCGCCCCGGCCCCGGTCCGTGCGGCGCCCCGGCCCCGGTCCGCGCGGCGCCCCGGCCCGGGTCCGCGCCGTACTCCGGCCCCGGGTTCCGCGCCGTACCCGGGGCCTCCTCGACCTTCCGTCCGCGCCCGCTTCCCCGTCCGCGGCCGGTCCTGCCCCGGCTTACAGCCGACTTATGGCCGAAAAGGGCAGGATGGAGGCAACACACCCATGAAGCCCCCGCCCGCGCGTGCCCGAGCGGCACCGCGCGGACGGAGATCAGGAAGGACAAGCGACGTGCGCGTACTCGTCGTCGAGGACGAGCAGCTGCTCGCCGATGCGGTGGCCACCGGACTGCGCCGGGAGGCCATGGCCGTCGACGTCGTGTACGACGGTGCGGCCGCCCTGGAGCGCATCGGCGTCAACGACTACGACGTGGTCGTCCTGGACCGCGACCTCCCGCTGGTGCACGGAGACGACGTCTGCCGCAAGATCGTCGAGCTGGGCATGCCCACGCGCGTGCTCATGCTCACCGCCTCCGGTGACGTCAGCGACCGCGTGGAGGGGCTGGAGATCGGCGCCGACGACTACCTGCCCAAGCCCTTCGCCTTCAGTGAGCTGACCGCGCGCGTACGCGCCCTCGGCCGGCGTACGAGCCTGCCCCTGCCGCCCGTCCTGGAGCGCGCCGGGATCAAGCTCGACCCCAACCGCCGCGAGGTCTTCCGGGACGGCAAGGAGGTCCAGCTGGCCCCGAAGGAGTTCGCGGTGCTGGAGGTCCTCATGCGCAGTGAGGGCGCCGTCGTCTCGGCGGAGCAGCTCCTGGAGAAGGCGTGGGACGAGAACACCGACCCGTTCACCAACGTGGTGCGCGTGACGGTGATGACCCTGCGCCGCAAGCTCGGCGAGCCGCCGGTGATCGTCACCGTGCCCGGCTCCGGCTACCGGATCTGATCCGCCGTGGCCGCCACCCCCGCGCCGCCCCAGACGCCCCAGACGCCCCCGAAGCCCACCTGGGACCCCCGAAGGCCGGAACCGCCCTTCCCGTGGCTGCGCCCGACCATCCGGATACGGCTCACCCTGCTGTACGGCGGCATGTTCCTGATCGCCGGCATCCTGCTGCTGTCGATCATCTACCTGCTGGCGGCGAACGCGCTGAACGTGGGCAGCGAACTGCCCTTCAAGATCATCTCCGGTCAGGTCACCAGCGACACCTGCAACTTCCCGACGCAGACGACCGCGACCGAGCTGAACCACGCGATGAACCAGTGCGTGAACCAGCAGCGCCAGCACGCCCTGGACGACCTGCTCAGCCGCTCGCTGCTGGCCCTGCTCGGCCTCGCCGTGATCGCCTTCGCGTTCGGCTACGCGATGGCGGGCCGGGTGCTCTCCCCGCTCGGCCGGATCACCCGTACCGCCCGCGCCGTGGCCGGCTCGGACCTGTCCCGCCGGATCGAGCTGGACGGCCCGGACGACGAGCTGAAGGAGCTCGCGGACACCTTCGACGAGATGCTGGACCGGCTCCAGCGGGCCTTCACCGCCCAGCAGCGCTTCGTCGGCAACGCCTCCCACGAGCTGCGCACCCCGCTCGCGATCAACCGCACCCTGCTGGAGGTGCACCTGTCGGATCCGCAGGCCCCGGTGGAGCTGCAGCAGCTGGGCAGGACCCTGCTGGCCACCAACGAGCGCAGCGAGCAGCTCGTCGAGGGCCTGCTGCTGCTCGCCCGCAGCGACAACCAGATCGTGGAGCGCAAGCCGGTGGACCTGGCCGAGGTCGCCTCCCAGGCCATCGACCAGGTGCGCACGGAGGCGGAGGCCAAGGACGTCAAGATCCGCGGGGAGCGCAAGCCCGCCGTGGTCCAGGGCAACGGCGTGCTGCTGGAGCGGATCGCGCTCAACCTGGTGCAGAACGCGGTGCGGTACAACGTGCCGCACGACGGCTGGGTGGAGGTCACCACGGACGTGCAGCACGGCCAGGCGGTGCTGGTCGTCACGAACACGGGACCGGTGGTCCCGGCGTACGAGATCGACAACCTCTTCGAGCCGTTCAGACGGCTGCGGACCGAGCGCACGGGCAGCGACAAGGGCGTGGGCCTGGGGCTCTCGATCGCCCGCTCCGTGGCCCGTGCGCACGGCGGGCACATCGCGGCCCAGCCGCGCGAGGGCGGCGGACTGGTGATGCGGGTCACCCTGCCGGTCTGAGATCATGTCGCCGGTGACGGCGAGAGAGCGCGGATGTTCGCTTTGCGCGGAATTAGCGGGGTGCCGTCCCGGGTCCCACGTGTGTGATCGATCACATGAGCGCTTTTCCGGCCATCCACTCTCCGTGATCATGAATGCTGTCGAAAAGCCGGGAAAATCCGGGTTTTCAGGGGTCCTGATCACGGGAAGTACACGGTGAGACCGCTTTGGAGTGCGAGCTTCGAACCGTGTACGGTCCCGATCGCCATCCAAGCCGATCACTCTTGAGGAGTCCGGTTGGGTGTCGATTGAGTAACAGACCTTGATGTGAGGCAAAATCTCCGCCTCGGGTCGGGCACAAGTCCGGCCTCTCACGCGTTACGTGCGCTGGAGATACCGCAGACACCCAGAGGGGGAGAGCGACATGGCAACCGACTACGACACCCCACGCAAGACCGATGACGACGTCGACTCGGACAGTCTCGAAGAGCTGAAGGCCCGGAGGAACGACAAGTCGACCTCCGCCGTCGACGTCGACGAGTTCGAAGCAGCCGAAGGGCTGGAACTGCCCGGAGCGGACCTCTCCAATGAGGAGCTGGCCGTCCGGGTGCTGCCCAAGCAGCAGGACGAGTTCACCTGCATGAGCTGCTTCCTGGTGCACCACCGCAGCCAGCTGGCCCGGGAGAAGAACGGTCAGCCGATCTGCCGCGACTGCGACTGAGGGAGGGTCGGCCGTGACCGGCTCGACCCCTCCTTGGAAGCGCCGCTTCCCGCGCAGGGGAGCGGACCCGGAGCCGTCCGGCGGCTCCTCCGGCGCACGTGACGACGAGCGAGGCCGGTCCCGCACATCCACATCCGGCACAGCCGGATCGACGGGACCGGCCTCGCTCGAACCGCTGTCCGGGCGTGGTGACCCCGCGGGACCGGCGGGCGACTCCACGCCCTCCGCCCGGCGCCGGCGGCTCGTGGCGATGCGCGGCAGGGCGGGCGAGGCGGCCCGGCACGGACTGGGCCGCGGCAGGGTGCGGGCCAGAGCGGGGCTGGCGTTCGTCACCGACCGCATCATCGACCTCGCCCCCCGCGTCCCCGTACGCGACCTGGCCACCCTGCGCCGGCAGTTCCCGGGCCTGGGGCCCGAGGAGCTCGCGGACAAGCTGGTGGCCGGCGCGGCCAACGCGACGTCGACGGTCGGAGCGGGGATCGGAGCGGCGGCGATGCTGCCGGTGCCGCCCGCCATGCCGACCGAACTGGCCGCGGAGATCACCGGCGTCGCGGCGATCGAGCTGAAGCTGATCGCCGAGCTCCACGAGGTGTACGGAGTACGCCCACCGGGCCGTCTGCGAGCCCGCAGCACCGCGTATCTGTCCTCCTGGTCGGGGGAGCGCGGAATCGACGTGACCAAGCCGGCCACCATCGACGCCGCCCTCGGCGGCCGGATGAAGCGGCAGCTGCGCCAGCAGGTCATGAAGCGCACGGTGCGCGACCTGCCGAATCTGCTCCCGTTCCTGATGGGCGCCGCGGTGGGCGCCGTCATGAACCGGCGCGACACCAAGAGACTCGCGGCCCGCATCCGCGCGGACCTGCGCAAGATCCAGGTCCCCTGGGAGGAGCTGCGCCGGCTCCCGCCGCTGGAGACTCCCGAGAACCCGCTGCCCATGGACGACGTCGCCGACATCAACCGGGAACCCGGACACTGACGCCCGGACCGCCCGACCCCTCCCCTGAAGGGGCGAGCGACTACGCCGCCG
Source organism: Streptomyces sp. NPDC004065 (assembly GCF_044903565.1). Taxonomy (NCBI): domain Bacteria; kingdom Bacillati; phylum Actinomycetota; class Actinomycetes; order Kitasatosporales; family Streptomycetaceae; genus Streptomyces; species Streptomyces sp. NPDC004065. The sequence goes on from NZ_JBJDQT010000012.1 coordinate 160,584, forward strand.
CCCCCGGTGTCGCGGCCTGGCGGGCCTCCCGCAGGGCCGTGGCCAGCCGCTCCGGCTCCCGGGTCGACAGATACAGGTACGGCGTCGGGTCCTCGGGGTCGGTGACCTCCACCCGCAGCGCCGTCGGAATGTAGGCGCGCAGCAGCAGGAAGGCGCGGGTGTCGGCCTTGTACGTGCGCCAGGCGCGCGCCTCCTCCGCGTCCAGGATCTCCGCCACACCCAGCGCCGTGACCGGGATCTTCGCCTCGCCCGCCACCAGGACGCCGTTCACGACCCGGATGCGTACCGAGCCGTACGAGCTGGCCACCACCGCCGCGGCCGCCGTGCCGCCGACCAGGCCGCCCAGCATCGGCAGGGTGCCGAACGGCAGCAGGACCAGGGCGAGGGCAACACCGATCAGGACGCTGATCAGCCACCAGGAGCGGGGCGCGGTGAGGCGTTCTTCGTACGGCTGGGCGGGAAGCTGCATACGGCTAGCTTGGCACGGTGTCCGCGATACCCGGACGCGCGGGTAAGGTCTGCGGCTGTGAGTGGTAGTTCCGCAGCTCTTCAGCCCCCCGCCGACGCCGTGAAGCCCGTACGGCATCCCGACGCCCCCGCGCCCGGCGAACTCCTCGGCGCGCACTACGACGAGTGTTTCGGGTGCGGTGGACGGCAGCCGCACGGGCTGCACCTCCAGGCCCGGGCCGGGGAGGGCGTCCGCATCACCGCCGAGTTCACCGTGCAGCCGGCCCACCAGGGGGCGCCCGGCCTCGCGCACGGCGGGGTCCTGGCCACCGCCCTGGACGAGACGCTCGGCTCGCTGAACTGGCTGCTGCGGACGATCGCCGTCACCGGGCGGCTGGAGACGGACTTCGTGCGGCCGGTGCCGGTCGGCACCACGCTGTACCTGGAGGCCGAGGTCACGGCCGTGGCCGGACGGAAGATCTACTCGACGGCCACCGGCCGCGTCGGCGGCCCCGACGGGCCGGTCGCCGTCCGCGCGGACGCCCTGTTCATCGAGGTGAAGGTCGACCACTTCGTGCAGCACGGCCGCGAGGAGGAGATCCAGGCCGCCATGAGCGACCCGGACCAGATCCGGCGGGCCCGCGCCTTCGAGGTGAATCCGTGAGCCGCGCGAGCGGCGGTCCGCTGGAGGTGCTGGTCCGGCGTGTCGACCCGGAGGTACCGCTTCCGGCGTATGCGCACCCCGGCGACGCGGGCGCCGATCTGCGCACCACCGTGGCCTGCGAACTGGCGCCCGGCGAACGGGCCATCCTGCCCACGGGCGTGTCCGTGGCCCTCCCCGAGGGGTACGCGGCCTTCGTGCATCCCCGGTCCGGGCTCGCCGCCCGCTGCGGTGTCGCCCTCGTCAATGCCCCGGGGACGGTTGATGCCGGGTACCGTGGGGAGATCAAGGTGATCGTGGTGAATCTCGACCCGCGCGAGTCCGTGCGGTTCGAGCGCTTCGACCGGATTGCCCAACTGGTCGTCCAGCAGGTCGAGAGGGTCCGCTTCCAGGAGGTGGCGGAACTTCCCGGCTCGGCACGGGCCGAGGGGGGCTTCGGGTCCACCGGTGGCCACGCCGCGGTGGACGGCGTGAGCGGCACAGACGGTCGGGCCGCCATGCGCGGCCAGACGGGTGGGAATCGATACGCTTCGGTCGTATCCGACCGGGAAGGACAGTGACGTGTTCGGACGTCGCAAGAAGAAGGGTGCCGCCGAGGACGCGGCCGGCGAGGCCGAGCAGGTCGTCGACAGCGTCGACACCGAGGCGGACGAAGAGGTCGAGCGCGAGCGCGTGAGGCTGGAGCCCGAACCGCGGCCCGACGGGCCCTGGGACAGCTCCGAGGTGCGCGACCCCGGTGAGGGCCGCGTGGACCTGGGCGGTCTGTTCGTGCCGGGAGTCGACGGCATGGAACTGCGGGTGGAGGTCGCGGGCGACGCGATCGTCGCGGCGACGGTCGTCCTGGGCGACAGCGCCGTCCAGTTGCAGGCCTTCGCCGCGCCCAAGCGCGAGGGCATCTGGGGCGAGGTGCGCGAGGAGATCGCCACCGGCATCACCCAGCAGGGCGGCATCGTCGACGAGGTCGAGGGTCCGCTGGGCTGGGAGCTGCGCGCCCAGGTGCCGGTGCAGCTGCCGGACGGCACGGGCGGCTTCCAGGTCGTGCGCTTCGTGGGCGTGGACGGCCCCCGCTGGTTCCTGCGCGGGGTCATCTCCGGCCAGGGCGCGGTGCAGCCGCAGGCGGCCGGGCTGCTGGAGCAGATCTTCCGGGACACCGTGGTGGTCCGCGGCGACGGCCCGATGGCGCCCCGTGACCCGATCGTCCTGAAGCTGCCCAACGACGCGCAGATGGTGCCCGAGGGCGTCCAGCAGGACGACGGCCAGTCCCGTTTCGCCGGCGGCATGGGCCAGCTCCAGCGTGGCCCGGAGATCACCGAGGTCCGCTGACGGTTCGCCGCGAGGGCCGCACCCCCGCCGGGGCGCGGCCCTTCGCCGTACCCGGGGAGCCGTCCGGAGTCCCGTCCGCCGGAGTCCCGTCCGCCCGGGGACCTTCCGGAGTCCCGTCCGCCGGGGGACCTTCCGGAGTGCCGCCCGCCGGGGGACCTTCCGGAGTGGCGTCCGCCAGGGGGACGTACCGAAGTCCCGTCCGCGGGGGACCGCCCGGCGTCCCGCCGGCCGGGGGGCCGATTGCGGAGCCGGGTGCGGGTGGCGATACTGACGCCGGTCCACGGGGGAGCGAAGGGGAGAGCGGATGAGCCGGGTCGTCACCGACACCATGGTCCGAGTGGAGAACGTCCACAAGGCCTACGGGCACGGAGCCGCCGCCGTGCACGCCCTGCGCGGTGTCTCCTTCGAGGTGCCGCGCGGCGAGCTCGTCGCCCTCAAGGGCCGCTCGGGCTCCGGCAAGACCACCCTGCTCAACATCGTCGGCGGCCTCGACGAACCGGACCAGGGACGGGTCTGCGTCGACGGCTCGGACCTCGCCGGACTCGGCGAGGAGGGCCTGCTCGCGCTGCGGCGTGACCGCGTCGGATTCGTCTTCCAGTCCTTCGGCCTGATCCCCATCCTCACGGCCGCGGAGAACGTCGGGGTGCCGCTGCGGCTGCGCCGCGCCGACCCGCGGGAGCGGGAGGAGCGCGTGGAGCTGCTGCTGTCCCTCGTCGGCCTCGCGGGCCACGCCGGGCAGCGGCCCGGCGAGCTCTCCGGCGGCCAGCAGCAGCGCGTGGCCATTGCCCGCGCCCTGGCCAACGAGCCGGCGCTGCTCATCGCCGACGAGCCGACCGGCCAGCTCGACGCGGAGACCGGCCACGCGGTGATGGAGCTGCTGCGCGCCGTGGTCCGCAGCGAGCAGGTGACCGCGCTGGTCGCCACCCACGACGCGACTCTCCTGGACCTCGCCGACCGCGTCCTGGAACTGCGCGACGGCGAGATCGTCGAACACTGAGCCGGGGGCGCCCCGGCGCCCCGCCCGGCACCACCCTCGCCGGGGCACGCACCGCCCTCGCCGGGGCGCCGTCCGCGCCGGGGCGCCGTCCGCGCCGGGGCGCCGTCCGCGCCGGGGCGCCGCCCCGGCCTGCGCGCGGCCTTCGTCGGCCCGTCCCTGCGGGGGCGTCGCGTGCGTGCCGGCGTGTGGTCCTAGTGGTCCGTCGTCCCTGCGGGGGTGCCGTGCCTGCCGGCCCGTCACCCCCGTCGGCCCGTCACCCCCGTCGGCCCGTCACCCCCGTCGGCCCGTTGCCCCCGTCGGCCCGTTGCCCCCGTCGGCCCGTTGCCCCGCCGGGCGACGGCCGGACCGCCGGCGACCGAGGGGACGGACGCCGGTCGCCCGCGGACCGCCGTAGGCGCGCCCGGTGCGGGCGGCCCGCGGGCGCGCCGTCCGATACGGCCGTCGCTGCCGTCCGCATGCTGACCCCGCTCGCCGCTCGCCGCTCGCCGCTCGCCGCTCGCCGCTCGCCGCTCGCCGCTCGGCGGCCGCGGACCGCCGGTCGCGATTGTCTGCGGGCGTACGCCGGCATGGGGGTGGGGCGTCGGGCCGCCGAACCGGGGCCGTGGGGCGGGCCGACCCACGCGGGCCGCCGAGCGCTTGGCGTCGCGCGTTCGCGCGGAGACGGCAGGGGTGCCCCGGCACCCTGTGGGTGGGCGTCCGAGTTGCGTCAAAGACGTGGGTCCGCGCTGGGCCGGCCCGGTTCGTCCGGATTGTTGGCCGTAGGGTCGTCGCAGCGTGCGCAGGGACGGTGCGCGGACACGGGAAGACAATGGGGCCATGGGACGAGGCAAGCTGCGGATCTACCTCGGCGCCGCGCCGGGCGTCGGCAAGACCTACGCGATGCTGTCCGAGGCGCACCGCCGGGTGGAGCGCGGCACCGACTGCGTGGTCGCCTTCGTCGAGCACCACGACCGCCCGCGCACCGAGGTGATGCTGCACGGCCTGGAGCAGATCCGGCGCCGGGAACTGGAGCACCGCCGGACCACCTTCACCGAGATGGACGTCGACGCGGTGCTGCGCCGCGCCCCCGCCGTCGCCCTGGTCGACGAGCTCGCCCACACCAACGTCCCCGGCTCCCGCAACGCCAAGCGCTGGCAGGACGTCGAGGAACTGCTGGCCGCCGGCATCGACGTGGTCTCCACCGTCAACATCCAGCACCTGGAGTCCCTCGGGGACGTGGTCGAGTCGATCACGGGCGTACGGCAGCGGGAGACCGTGCCGGACGAGGTGGTGCGGCGCGCGGACCAGATAGAGCTGGTCGACATGTCGCCGGAAGCGCTGCGCCGCCGGATGGCCCACGGCAACATCTACAAGCCGGACAAGGTCGACGCCGCGCTCTCCAACTACTTCCGCCCCGGCAACCTCACCGCCCTGCGGGAGCTCGCCCTGCTGTGGGTGGCCGACCGGGTGGACGAGTACCTCCAGAAGTACCGCAGCGAGCACCGCGTCTCGGCGATCTGGGGCTCGCGCGAGCGGATCGTGGTCGGCCTGACCGGCGGCCCCGAGGGGCGCACCCTGATCCGGCGCGCCGCCCGGCTCGCGGAGAAGGGCGCCGGCGGCGAGGTGATGGCCGTCTACATCGCCCGCAGCGACGGACTGACCGGCGCCTCCCCGAAGGAACTGGCCGTCCAGCGCACCCTGGTGGAGGACCTGGGCGGCACCTTCCACCACGTCGTGGGCGACGACGTACCGGCCGCGCTGCTCGACTTCGCGCGCGGCGTCAACGCCACCCAGATCGTCCTCGGCTCCTCGCGCCGCAAGTCCTGGCAGTACGTCTTCGGACCGGGCGTGGGCGCCACCGTGGCCCGGGAGTCGGGGCCCGACCTGGACGTGCACATCGTCACGCACGGGCAGGTCGCCAAGGGCCGCGGGCTGCCCGTGGCCAGGGGCGCACGGCTCGGACGGGCGCGCATCGTCTGGGGCTGGGCGGTCGCGGTCGCGGGACCGGTGGTCCTCGCCCTGCTGCTCAACGGCGTGCACCTGGGCCTGGCCAACGACATGCTGCTGTTCCTCGGCCTGACCGTGGCGGCGGCCCTGCTGGGCGGGCTGCTGCCGGCGCTGGCCTCGGCGGCCGTCGGGTCGTTCCTGCTGAACTACTACTACACACCGCCGCTGCACCGGCTCACCATCGCCGACCCGAAGAACATCGTCGCCATCGTGATCTTCGTCGGGGTGGCCGTGTCGGTGGCCTCGGTGGTGGACCTGGCGGCCGGGCGCACCCACCAGGCGGCCCGGCTGCGCGCCGAGGCCGAGATACTGTCCTTCCTCGCGGGCAGCGTCCTGCGCGGCGAGACCAGCCTGGAGGCCCTGCTGGACCGGGTGCGCGAGACCTTCGGCATGGAGTCGGTGGCGCTGCTCGAACGGCACAGCGACGTCGACCCGTGGACGTGCGCCGGCCGGGTGGGCACCGGCGGGCCCCCGCGGCGCCCCGAGGACGCCGACGTGGACATGCCCGTAGGGGACCACATGGCGCTGGCGCTGACCGGCCGGGTGCTGCCCGCCTCCGACCGCCGCGTGCTCGCCGCGTTCGCCGCCCAGGCGGCCGTCGTCCTGGACCGCCGGCGCCTGCGGGAGGAGGCCGAGCGGGCCCGCGCCCTCGCCGAGGGCAACCGCATCCGCACCGCGCTGCTCGCCGCGGTCAGCCACGATCTGCGCACCCCGCTCGCCGGGATCAAGGCGGCCGTCTCCTCGCTGCGGTCCGAGGACGTCGAGTGGTCCGAGGAGGACCGGGCCGAGCTGCTCCAGGGCATCGAGGAGGGCGCCGACCGGCTCGACCACCTCGTGGGCAACCTGCTCGACATGTCCCGCCTGCAGACCGGCACCGTCACCGCGCTGATCCGTGAGACGGACCTGGACGAGGTGGCCCCGATGGCGCTGGGCGGGGTGCCCGAGGACAGCGTGGTCCTGGACATCCCGGAGACCCTGCCGATGGCCGAGGTGGACGCGGGGCTGCTGGAGCGCGCGATGGCCAACATCGTGGAGAACGCGGTCAAGTACAGCCCGCCCGGCGAGCCGGTCCTGGTCTCCGCCAGCGCCATGGCCGGCCGGGTCGAGGTGCGCGTCGTCGACCGCGGACCGGGCGTCCCGGACGAGGCGAAGGAACGGATATTTGAACCCTTCCAGCGGCACGGCGACGCGCCCCGCGGGGCGGGCGTCGGCCTCGGTCTCGCGGTGGCGCGCGGCTTCGCCGAGGCCATGGGCGGCACACTCGACGCCGAGGACACCCCCGGCGGCGGACTGACCATGGTCCTCACCCTCCGGGCCGCGGGAGCGGGCTCGCAGGAGTCGCCGACAGGTTCGCAGCCGTCCCCGGCAGGCTCGCGGCCGTCGCTTCCCGAGTGGGCGCGGCGCCCCGTACACCCCGAAAGGCAGGCCTCATGACCCGGGTGCTGGTGGTCGACGACGAGCCGCAGATCGTGCGCGCCCTCGTCATCAACCTCAGGGCACGCAAGTACGACGTCGACGCCGCGGGCGACGGCCGGACCGCGCTGGACCTGGCCGCCTCGCGCCACCCCGACGTGGTCGTCCTCGACCTGGGCCTGCCCGACATGGACGGCGTCGAGGTGATCAGGGGACTGCGTGGCTGGACCCGGGTGCCGATCCTGGTGCTGTCCGCCCGGCACTCCTCCGACGAGAAGGTGCAGGCGCTGGACGCCGGCGCCGACGACTACGTCACCAAGCCGTTCGGGATGGACGAGCTGCTGGCCCGGCTGCGCGCCGCGGTGCGCCGTGCCGAACCGGTCGGGGCGGCCGGCGAGGACGACGTGACCTCGGTGGAGACCGAGGAGTTCACCGTCGACCTGGCCGCCAAGAAGGTCAACCGGAACGGCCGCGACGTACGGCTGACCCCGACCGAGTGGCACCTGCTGGAGGTCCTGGTGCGCAACACCGGCCGGCTGGTCAGCCAGAAGCAGCTGCTCCAGGAGGTGTGGGGACCGTCGTACGGGACCGAGACGAACTACCTGCGGGTCTACATGGCCCAGCTGCGCAGGAAGCTGGAGGCCGACCCCTCGCACCCCAAGCACTTCGTCACCGAGCCCGGGATGGGCTACCGCTTCGAGCGGTGAGCGCGCGGGGCCGGACCGTGCGGGGCCGGACCGCGAGGGCGGAGCGTGCGGTGGTGGAGCGTGCGGTGGTGGAGCGTGCGGTGGTGGAGCGTGGGTGGCCGGAGTGCACGCGATTGCGGCGCCGTCGGCGCACCCCGGTACGCTTCAGACATGAGCGCTGTTCCTCCGTCCCGAAAGCCGGTGAGCCGGTTCCGGCGCATGCTCGACCGGCTTTCCTCCTCCCAGGAGGACCTGGAGTCCGAGGAGCTGCGGGAGGACACCGAGACCACGGGATGCACCCGGATCGGTGACTGCCACGACCGCCAGGTCGTCACGGTTACTGGTACCTTGCGCACGGTCACGCTGCGTCCGCGGGCCGGTGTCCCGGCGCTGGAGGCCGAGCTGTTCGACGGCACCGCCGCGCTGGACGTGGTCTGGCTCGGCCGGCGTTCCATCGTGGGCATAGAACCCGGGCGCAAGCTGATCGCATCGGGCCGGATCTCGATGAGCCGGGGCCGCCGGGTGCTGTTCAACCCCAAGTACGAACTGCGACCCCTCGGACGGGAGTAGCCCGTGACCTCACTCGACAAGCCGACCCAGGAGACAGCGGCCGAAGGCGACGCACGCGCGGTGACGGAGGCAGCGCTGTTCGAGGCGTTCGGCGGGGTCCGGGGCATGGTCGAGACGGTGCTGCCCGGTCTGCTCTTCGTCACCATCTTCACGATCAACAAGAACCTGCACTGGTCGGCGATCGCCGCCCTGGCCGTGTCGCTGGTGCTGGTCGTGGTCCGGCTGGCGATGCGGGACACCGTCAAGCACGCCTTCAGCGGTGTCTTCGGCGTCGCCTTCGGCGTGGTCTTCGCGATGATCACCGGCAACGCCAAGGACTTCTACCTGCCCGGCATGCTCTACACGCTGGGCATGGCGCTGGCGTACATCGTGACGACCCTGGCCGGTGTGCCGCTGATCGGACTGATCCTCGGCCCGGTCTTCAAGGAGAACCTCTCCTGGCGCACCCGCAACCCCGGCCGCAAGAAGGCGTACGCCAAGGCCAGCTGGGCCTGGGGTCTGATCCTGCTCGCCAAGTGCGCGGTCCTCTTCCCGCTGTACTGGTGGGCCGACACCACCCAGCTCGGCTGGGTCCTGGTCGCCCTCAAGATCCCGCCCTTCCTGCTCGCCGTCTATCTGACCTGGCTGTTCCTGGCGAAGGCGCCCGCGCCCATCGACGTGTTCGCGGAGATGGAGGCGGAGGAGAAGGCCGAGGAGGAGCGCAAGGCGGCCCTGGCCGCCGAGGTCGCCGAGCGCGGCGAGACCCCGAACGCCCCCGGCACGCCGAGCGCCGGCCGCCACCGCCGACAGGCGTAGCCCCGCCGCCCCGGCCCCCGGGGCGGCAGTCGTGGCGCCGCCTCGGGCCCCGGGCCGGCAGCGGTAGCGCCGCCCCGGACTCCGGGCCGGCAGCCGTAGCACCGCCTCGGCCTCCGGGTCGGCAGACGTGGGCCCGCCGCCCCGGATCCCGCACCGGGAGCCATAGCGCTGCCTCGGCCCGCGGGTCGGCAGACGTGGGCCCGCCGCCCGGGATCCCGGGCCGGCAGCCGTAGCACCGCCCCGGACCCCGGTCCCCCCGGCCCTTCCGTCCGCACTCTGCACCCCGCACGACGGCGGAGGGCCTGGGCCCTCCCGGCTCCTGACGACGACGATGGCCTTCCCGGCCCCGTACGACGGCGGAGGGCGCCCGGTGATCACCGGGCGCCCTCCGCCGTCGTACACGGTCCTCGCCGCGCGGACCTCCCGCGCGGGGTCAGCGGTCCGCGTCCTCCCGCCGCACCGACAGCAGGTCCTCCAGCTGCTCCTCCCGGGCCTGCGCGGCCACGAACAGCAGTTCGTCGCCCGGCTCCAGGGAGTCCTCCCGGGACGGGGTCAGCACCCGGGTGCCCCGGATGATGGTGACCAGCGAGGTGTCCTCGGGCCACTCGACGTCGCCCACCTGGGTCCCGGCCAGCGCCGACTCCTCCGGCAGGGTCAGTTCCACCAGGTTGGCGTCGCCGTGGCTGAAGCGGAGCAGGCGGACCAGGTCGCCGACGCTCACCGCCTCCTCCACCAGGGCGGACATCAGCCGCGGCGTGGACACGGCGACGTCCACCCCCCACGCCTCGTTGAACAGCCACTCGTTCTTCGGGTTGTTCACCCGGGCGACCACACGCGGCACCCCGTACTCCGTCTTCGCCAGCAGGGAGACGACCAGGTTGACCTTGTCGTCGCCGGTCGCGGCGATCACGACGTTGCAGCGCTGCAGCGCCGCCTCGTCCAGGGACGTGATCTCGCAGGCGTCGGCCAGCAGCCACTCCGCCTGCGGGACGCGCTCGACCGAGATGGCGGTCGGCGCCTTGTCGACGAGAAGGACCTCGTGCCCGTTCTCCAGCAGCTCGCCCGCGATCGAACGACCGACCGCGCCGGCACCGGCAATGGCGACCCTCATCAGTGACCGCCCTCCTCTTCGGGGCCCTCGGCGAAGGCCGCCTCGACCTTGTCCACGTCGTCCGTCCGCATCATCACGTGCACGAGGTCGCCCTCCTGCAGCACCGTCTGCGAGGACGGCAGGATCGCCTCGCCCAGGCGGGTCAGGAACGCCACGCGGACGCCCGTCTCCTCCTGCAGCCTGCTGATCTTGTGGCCCACCCAGTTCGGGGAGGCGTGCACCTCGGCGAGCTGGACACCGCCGGTGGGGTCCCGCCACAGCGGCTCGGCGCCCGACGGCAGCAGCCGGCGGAGCATCTGGTCGGCGGTCCAGCGGACCGTGGCCACGGTGGGGATGCCCAGACGCTGGTAGACCTCGGCGCGGCGGGGGTCGTAGATACGGGCCGCCACGTTCTGCACGCCGAACATCTCGCGGGCCACCCGCGCCGAGATGATGTTCGAGTTGTCGCCGCTGGAGACGGCGGCGAAGGCGCCGGCCTCCTCGATGCCCGCCTCCCGCAGCGTGTCCTGGTCGAAACCGATCCCGGTGACCCGGCGGCCCCCGAACCCCGGCCCCAGCCGGCGGAAGGCGGTGGGGTCCTGGTCGATCACGGCGACCGTGTGCCCCTGCTGCTCCAGGGTCTGGGCGAGAGCGGAGCCCACTCTCCCGCAGCCCATGATGACGATGTGCACGGCGCTACACCACACTCCCCACAGGCCCTGCGGCCTGCGTACGCGTCCTGCTCATATCTCTCTCTCGGCTCGCCGGCGGGCAACGGTCGCGGCCCGGTCGCGGGCCGCCGGGGACCATCATGCCGGGGCGTGCCTGTTCCGGACGTTCCCGGGGACCGCTCCGTAGCACTATCCCAACGTAGCCGTCACCCGCATCCGCCCGCGCGGACGATCCGCCTGGTGAGCCGCGACCCATCAGCCTGGTGAGCCGCGACCGATCAGCCTGGTGAGTTCGGCGGCCCGCCCGGCCGCCGGAGGCCCGGCCCGCCCGGCCGCCGGAGGCCCGGCCGGACGGGCCGCCGGAGGCCCGCCCGCCCCCGGTGTGCGGTCCCGGGGGTGGCGGGTGGGCGACACCCTGTTCGAAGGCATACGATCCTCTGTTGTGTCCAAACTGACCGACGTGCCCAAGCGGATCCTGATCGGGCGCGCACTGCGCAGCGATCGGCTGGGCGAAACGCTCCTGCCGAAGCGCATCGCACTCCCCGTGTTCGCCTCCGACCCGCTGTCCTCCGTGGCCTACGCCCCGGGAGAGGTGCTGCTGGTCCTGTCCATCGCGGGCGTGTCGGCGTATCACTTCAGCCCCTGGATCGCCCTCGCGGTGGTCGTGCTGATGTTCACCGTGGTCGCCTCCTACCGCCAGAACGTGCACGCCTATCCCAGCGGCGGCGGCGACTACGAGGTGGCGACGACCAACCTCGGCGCCAAGGCCGGCCTGACGGTGGCCAGCGCCCTGCTCGTCGACTACGTCATGACGGTGGCGGTCTCCATCGCGTCCGGCATCGAGAACCTCGGCTCCGCGATCCCCTTCGTGGTGCAGCACAAGGTGCTGTGCGCGATCGTCGTGATCGTGCTGCTGACCCTGATGAACCTGCGCGGCGTGCGCGAGTCGGGCACGCTCTTCGCGATCCCGACGTACGTCTTCGTCGGCGGCGTGTTCATCATGATCCTCTGGGGCGCGTTCCGCGGGCTGGTGTTCGGGGACACCATGCGGGCGCCGACCGCCGACTACCACATCAGGGCGGAGCACCAGGGCCTGGCCGGTTTCGCCCTCGTCTTCCTGCTGCTGCGGGCCTTCTCCTCCGGCTGCGCGGCGCTCACCGGCGTCGAGGCCATCTCCAACGGCGTCCCCGCCTTCCGCAAGCCCAAGTCGAAGAACGCGGCGACCACGCTGGCGATGATGGGCCTGCTGGCCGTGACCATGTTCTGCGGCATCATCGCCCTCGCCGCGGCGACCAAGGTCCGCATGGCCGAGAACCCGGCCGCCGACCTGCTGCACAACGGGGTCCCCGTCGGCCCCGGCTATGTGCAGAACCCGGTGATCTCCCAGGTCGCCGAGGCCGTCTTCGGCAAGGGCAGCTTCCTGTTCGTCGTGCTCGCGGCGGCCACCGCCCTGGTGCTGTTCCTGGCCGCGAACACCGCGTACAACGGCTTCCCGCTGCTCGGCTCGATCCTCGCCCAGGACCGCTACCTGCCCCGCCAGCTGCACACCCGCGGCGACCGCCTCGCCTTCTCCAACGGCATCGTGCTCCTCGCGGGCGCGGCCACCCTGCTGGTCTGGCTCTACGGCGCCGACTCCACCCGGCTGATCCAGCTCTACATCGTCGGCGTGTTCGTCTCCTTCACCCTCAGCCAGACCGGCATGGTCCGGCACTGGAACCGCCATCTGGCCGTCGAGAAGGACCCGGCCAAGCGCAGCCACATGATCCGCTCGCGGGCCATCAACGCCTTCGGCGCCTGCCTCACCGGCCTGGTGCTGGTCGTCGTGCTGATCACCAAGTTCACCCACGGCGCCTGGGTGGCCCTGCTCGGCATGTGCATCTTCTACGCGACGATGACGGCGATCCGCCGGCACTACGACCGCGTCGCCGCGGAGATCGCCGCCCCCGAGGGCCCCAGCGACGACAGCGTCCGCCCCTCGCGCGTCCACTCGGTCGTCCTCATCTCCAAGATCCACCGCCCCACCCTGCGCGCCCTGGCCTACGCCAAGCTGATGCGCTCGGACTCCCTGGAGGCGCTCACCGTCAACGTGGACCCCGCGGAGACCAGGGCGCTGCGCGAGGAGTGGGAGCGGCGCGGCATCGGCGTGCCGCTGAAGGTCCTCGACTCGCCCTACCGCGAGGTGACCCGGCCCGTCATCGACTACGTCAAGAGCCTGCGCACCGAGTCGCCGCGCGACGTCGTCTCGGTGATCATCCCCGAGTACGTCGTCGGCCACTGGTACGAGCACCTGCTGCACAACCAGAGCGCACTGCGCCTGAAGGGCCGCCTGCTGTTCACGCCCGGTGTGATGGTCACCTCGGTGCCGTACCAGCTGGCGTCCTCGGAGGCCGCCAAGCTGCGCGCCCGCAGGCGCCAGGACTGGAACGCGCCCGGTGCGGTGCGGCGTGGTCCGGCCCAGGGGCCGCAGCGGGAGAAGGAGCCCAGCGCGCGGGACTGAGCGCCGTGCCGAGCCCGTAGACTGGTGGGCTGTCGTCGGGCCCGCCGTGGCCGCCGTTCCCCCTCTCGATCTGGAGTCACCCCGCCATGCACGCAGAACCGAAGAAGCCGCAGGCGGGATCGCGGGCCGAGGAGCGGCCGGGCTCCCTGGTGGGGGAGGAGTACGAGGTCGAGGTCGGCCCCGTGGCCCACGGCGGCCACTGCGTCGCCCGCACCGACCGGGGGCAGGTGCTGTTCGTCCGGCACAGCCTGCCCGGCGAGCGGGTCGTGGCCCGGGTGACGGAGGGCGAGGAGGGCGCCCGCTTCCTGCGCGCCGACGCCGTACGGATCCTCGAGGCGTCCAAGGACCGCGTCGAGGCCCCCTGCCCCTACGCCGGCCCCGGCCGCTGCGGCGGCTGCGACTGGCAGCACGTCAAGCCGGGCGCCCAGCGCCGTCTGAAGGGCGAGGTGATCGCCGAGCAGCTCCAGCGGCTGGCCGGCCTCACCCCCGAGGAGGCCGGCTGGGACGGCACGGTGATGCCCGCCGAGGGCGACAAGCTGCCCGCGGGCGAGGTCCCGCAGTGGCGCACCCGCGTGCAGTACGCGGTCGACCCGGCCACCGGGAAGGCCGGCCTGCGCCGCCACCGCTCGCACGAGGTGGAGCCGGTCGAACACTGCATGATCGCCGCCGAGGGCATCAGCGAGCTGGGCATCGAGCGGCGCGACTGGACGGGCATGGAGTCGGTCGAGGCGATCGCGGCCACCGGCTCCCAGGACCGCCAGGTCGTCCTCACCCCGCGGCCGGGCGCCCGCCTGCCCCTGGTCGAACTCGACCGTCCGGTCTCCGTCCTCCGCGTCGACGAGAAGTCCGGCGGCGTCCACCGCGTGCACGGCCGCCCCTTCGTCCGCGAACGCGCCGACGGCCGCACCCACCGCGTCGGCGGCGGAGGCTTCTGGCAGGTCCACCCCAAGGCGGCCGACACCCTGGTCAAGGCCGTCATGCAGGGCCTGCTCCCGCGCAAGGGCGACATGGCGCTCGACCTGTACTGCGGCGTCGGCCTGTTCGCCGGCGCCCTGGCCGACCGGGTCGGCGACAAGGGCGCGGTGCTCGGCATCGAGTCCGGCCGGCGCGCCGTGGAGGACGCCCGCCACAACCTGGCCGACTTCCCGCGCGTCCGCATCGAACAGGGCAAGGTCGAGTCCGTCCTGCCCCGCACCGGCATCACCGAGGTCGACCTGATCGTCCTGGACCCGCCCCGGGCCGGCGCCGGCCGCGCCACGGTCGCCCACCTCTCCTCCCTGTCCGCCCGCCGCATCGCCTACGTCGCCTGCGACCCGGCCGCCCTGGCCCGCGACCTGGCGTACTTCCGCGAGGGCGGCTACCGGGTCCGGACGCTGCGGGCGTTCGACCTGTTCCCGATGACGGCACACGTGGAGTGCGTGGCGATTCTGGAGCCTGCCGCGAAGGGCGCTTGACCTGCGGCTTTTTGTCGCAGGTGGGTCGACCGATCTGTTCCTCTCCATGCAGCGGGTCGAATGGATGGATCGATCCTTGAAGGTTGCCTGACCTGCGACTTCTTGAGGCAGACGGTCGCTTCGGCGGCGCTTTCGGGGGTTCCGTCGAGGAATCTTGACGCTCGGCTGACGCTCGCTTCGGGGCTCTGGGCGTTACTGGGGCCATCGCGGGATGATCTCGGTATCTCGCACCACACCGGGCAGCTCAGTTCTCGGAGTTCGAAAGTCAGTAACCGGGTGGGGGCCACCCGCACGGCACCGAGGCACACGACACGGTCGTCCTGGTCGTCGCCGAACCCGCCGCGAACCTCGTCCTCCACCGCCGCGTCCCGGGCGGTGCTTAGCCCCGCCCCTTTCCCACGACGAGAGTCTTGGCGTCGTCCGAATCGAGTTGACCGGCATTCACCCCGCCCGGCTGGCGCGACCGGCTCCCGATCCGGACGAGGGCGGATGCCACAGATTGCTCCTTGTCGATGCGCTCGCCGCCGACTGGGGCGTACACGACAGCCCCGGCCCGGCAAGACGGTCTGGGCGGAGTGCACGACGGCGCCCTGTTTCATCCGGCCCGTCCGGGCCAGCAGCTATGGCGTTCGGTTGACCGGACGGTCGGCCCCGAAGCCACGCCCAGGGCATTACCGACCTGGGCGTGGGGTATTACGGTTGCTCTCCGAGCGGTGCCCTGACCGCTTTCGAGGGGGAAACGGTCGTCGCACAGGGCATCGGGGGTGAGGGGAGCCGCCGTGCAGGCGCTGTATGCCGTCAGTTTCGACATCCGGTCCGCCCAGGAGCAGCCGGGCCACGTCTACGAGAGCCTTCGCGGCCATCTCGCCGACTGGCTCGGCCACCACGGACGTGTACCGGCACCGTCGGTGACCGAACTCGACAGGGATGGCCGGGCGGTGCTCGCCGGCAAGATTCCCGGCCATGGTGACCGCACAGTGAGCTGGACCGTGGCGGGCGACGAACTCACCCGCGCCCTGCGCATGACCATCCACCAGCCGCTGTCTACGGGACCAGCCCAGTTTGTCACCCGGGTCACGGTCTCCCAGTCGGGGGAAGGCGGCGGGCTCAGAATCGTCATGGGCAGGGAGATCCCCGACGGCTGGATAGCGCCGGTGCAGGATCCGCCGCTCAAGCGCCCCAACCTGCTGCGGGCAGTGCTCGGCGACGAGCAACTCGAAGTGCGGGTGCTGAGCCAACTCGCCACCGGGCGATACGAGAGGATCCGGGAGGAGAGTCACGCTGACGTACTCCTCGACGTCCTGGCGCTGCGCACGCGCCTCCCTATTCTCCTGATGCACCCCAGGGACCAGACGGGATGGAGCGCGGCGGCCGACGCTTCGGGACAACTCGCGGGCCTGGCCCAGGTGGTGACCCTGAACTACGTGACCGCACAGGCCGTCCGCCGGGCTCACGAGCAGGTGGCCGTACCCAGCGGTGGCGCCCGGCTGGTCTGGCCCGACCTCGGCCTGGAGCACCCCGCCTACTCACGGGAGGAGGTGTCTCAGACGTCCTTCGTGGAACGGCGGCTGATGCCATCGCTCGCCCACCTCTCTGTCATCGCCCGCGGCAGTGACACGGCGTGGGAGCGCGCGCGACAGGCGTCGTACCGAGCGGGAGCACGCAGGGCCGCGGAGCAGTTGTCGCGCGCTAAGGCCGCCGGAGACACGACCGCCGAGCTCGAAGCGCTGCAGAAACGTGTCCGGCAGCTCGAAGAGGACGCCACATCCTGGGAGGACATGGCACAGAGCTGCATGGAGGAACGCGACAAGGCGCGAGCCGATGCCGCCACCGCTGAGGCCCTGCGTCAGGACCGGGACTACTGGAAGAACGAGTACCTCAACCTGTCGAAGGGCGGGAGCGGGCAGGCGGCCACATTCGACGCCTGGAGCGAGATCCCTCCTCTGGGAACGGACGCCGTACCCACTTTCGAAGCTCTCGCCAAGGCATCGGAGGAGCACATCGTGTTCACGGCGAGAGCGGCGCGCGCCTGGAAGGACTCCCGCTACCCGTACCCCCAGGAGATGACCGACCGGCTGACCGCCCTCGCGCAGGCTGCGACGGACCTGTACTCCAATTCCGGCAGGATGCCCAGGCTGGTCCAGTGGTTTTACGACAACCATGGACTGAAATTCGCGCCCAACGACGAGAAACTCAGCAAGGACAAGGACAAGCGCTACTTCATGTTCAACGGAAAGCGTTGGGACGGACTGCCGCACATCAAGGTCCGGGACGCCGTCTCGCCCAATGAGGTCGGACGCATCTACTTCGCCCTCGACTCCGAGGAGAAGCGGTTCATCGTGAACCATGTGGGACTGCACTTGTAGCCGGCCCCGGCGGGCACCTTGGATCTGTGGGCACTCATGGTGACCACCCTGGCACTGTACGGTACGGCGGATTTCAGCGCGCAAGCCCCGCAGTCTCACCGCGAGCCCTCATCCGGACGTGATCAGTCGATGTGCGGATCATCGGACTCTTCGAGGAGACGGGCCGCAAGGTCGTCGGCCCACTCCACGGCCCAGGCGCGGAGAGCGGTGATCGTGGCGTCATCGATCCCATAGGCGGCAAAGGCTTCATCGTCGGTCCACTCGGCGCCCGTGAGGTTCGCCTGCAGATCCTCGCGCTCGAAGCGGCCGCGGGCGTGGCGGCGGCCGAACTCTTCGAGCTCGGCATTGGTCCAGCGGCGGGAGGCTGCGAACACGTCGATCAGGTCGCGGGGCGCTCCGCGGTCGGCGAGGGCGCGGACCTTGGTCCCGATCACGTCCTCCTCCGCAAGGACGGGGCCGTACGGGCTCCGGGCCACCGGCCGCCAGAAGATCTCCTTGAGGATGTCGACTTCGCATTCCTGTCCGGTGGCCGGGTCGGTCACGGTGAAGCGGGCGGACAGCGGGGCGGTCTCCAGCGCGTGCACCTTCCAGCCGCGGGCTTCCAGGCCGGCGCGCAGCGTGGCGGCGATGTCGGCCATGGGTGCCGGGTTCTCGGTGGCGACATCGAGGTCCTGGCTGGGGCGGTTCACGAGGCGGTGTGCCCGCACGGCGTATCCACCGGTGAGAACCAGTGGATATGGGGAACCGAGCGCGATCACATCCGCCAGGAGCCGCGTGTGCAGCTCCGGCATGTCCGTCACGCGGCCGCCCGGGTGCGCGAGGCGAGCTCGGGGAAGGCGTCCTCCCATACGGCGCGCACGGTGCGGCCAACGAGGGCGCGCAGCACTGGCCACAGATGGAGGAGCAGGTCCTGGTTGAGGTAGCGGGGCAGGTCGTCGTGCAGGCCCTCGTGCAGGACGGTGCGGTACAGGCCCATACGCTGGCGCGGCTTGCCCAGGTCGTACGAGGTCATCCCGGACCAGGCCAGGTGCAGCGGCAGATCCACGACACCGTGTGTCGGCCCGCGCAGCTCGTCCAGCGACTCCGGCAGACGGCGACGGAACTTCTCCCGGTACAGCGCGAGGTCCTCGGCGTCCGCTCCCGAGACGTCCCTTGGGGTGGGTGCGGGGTGCTGTGGGCTGGAGGGCATGACTCCATTATGGCGGCCGGAGACGTTGCGAGTGACATGATGAGCGAGCTGGCGTCCGGAGCGAGCGGGGGGTGGATCTCCTGGTGAGCTGGTTGCCGCAGTCTGCTATTTCGTGAGCGGTGCTGACTCCTGGCATTCCGCCGGGCGCTGGTCCCGTCCTCGGGGAGCCGTCCGTCCAGCGGGTTACTGACCTTCAAAGCGTGATGTCGTCATGGTGGGGCGGGAATGAGTCCGTGCCGGTCAGGCAGCCGTCGAGGACATCGTGGCGGTACTGGAGCTGGCGTAAGCCCCGCCGGACGGCGGTGATCAGGTCGTGCGGGTCGGTGAACGCGCGGTTCGCCGTGGTGGTGCGCCGCAGCACCGACCAGATGTCCTCGACCGGGTTGAGGTCCGGCGAACAGGGCGGGAGTTGGAAGACGGTGAGCCAGTCCCGCTCGGCGATGTACCGGCGCATCCCACGGTCAGGTGGGTGTTCAAGTTGTCCCAGACCAGCACGATCGGGCCGCCGAGCTGCTGGTGGGCGGTCTGGATCAGGCCGCGGTAGTCCTTCCAGGAGAAGCTCTTGCGTCCGTCGGGCCGGGTGTCCGGGCAGGGCCGGTAGATCAGACGGGAGCGTTCGCCGGGCTTGTAGCAGGCCAGGGCGGCCACCGATAAGCGGCGGCGGGAGCGGCCCCGCACGCGGACCACAGGGGTGCGGCCGCGGCGGGACCAGGTGCGGGCGGTCGGCGGCGTCATCGAGAAGCCGGCCTCGTCTTCGAAGACGAGCCAGGCGACGAGCGCCGCCACGGACCTTCCACCTGCGGCCAGGTCTCCTTCACCCAGCCGGCCACCGCCGCCTCGTTGCGCTCCACCGCTCGGCGGGTCGGCACCTGGCAGCTCCAGCCATGCCGCTTGAGCAGCGCGGCCACACCTTGGGCGGTGTAGCTCTTGTGGAACCGGCACCCGACGAGGGTCTTGATCCGTGACAGGGTCCAGGTCTGGTCCGGCCAGCCGATGACGAACTCACCACCGTCGGCGTCCGCGTACCGCTCACCGGTGACGCCACGCTGTGGTCGGAGGCGCTGCACATCGGGCGGAAGGTGATCTGGGCCTCCACCTTCGGAGAGAGACTCGTGGACCCCGTGGCGGGGAGGCCCGGCGGACCCCAGGAGGTCTGGACGACCGCACAGCCGGCGATCACGTATCGGAGACAGGTCGGCAGGGACGAACTACCCGAGAGTTTCGTCTATGACTCCGACCGTCTGGAACTCCACTTCGGTCAAGGAGTTTTCGGTGCGGTGACTCAGCAAATGCGGGATTACCGGGTCAGCGGACAGAACGTTCTCGACGGCTGGTTGAAACCCAGGACGGGACCGCCGTCTCGCAGAGCCGTCAGCCAGCTGGACCACATCCGGCCCGAGCGGTGGCTACCTGCCTGGAGTGAGAACTCCAGTACGTGTTGTCCGTTCTGTGGCATCTGGTCGAGCTGCAGCCGGCGCAGAATGAGCTGCTCGACCGTGTTCTCATGTCACCGCTGGTCAGCGTCGCCGAGTTGCAGCGTCGGAACGTCCTGCCCGTCCCGGACAACGCCCGGCGTTCTGCTCCCGCACCTCTACAGACCGACCCTATCCCCGGGACCGAGGGGATCGAGGGGCGTGAGCCGCACGCCGTAAGGCCACTCACCGCAGAGAGGAGCTCTCCGGCCGACGCTCCCACGCTGCCACGGAGGAGTAGGAACACCGGCGCCGCGCAGTCGTCCCGCAGAAAGCGACAAGATCCGTAGAGCTCTTGATGAAGGTGACGCTCCTGCCGTACCGAGGGCGGGTGCGTCCGGCCAGTCGTGACGCTCATTTGACGCTCTGGGCGCCCTCACGATGCTCAGCGAGCCGAGAAAGCTGCTCTGACCTGGTCTTTTCCAGACTCACTCAGGTCGACACCTTTCCGATGACGGCACACGTGGAGTGCGTGGCGATTCTGGAGCCTGCCGCGAAGAACCTCTGACCCGCCGCTCCTTCTGCGTCCGGTCAGGGGGTCGGTTCGTCGGTTCCTAGCCGACCAGGCGGCGTCGCCAGTCCACGGGGGTGACGGTGATGGCCCGGCCCGGGTCGTGGTCCCACTCGGTGCGGAGGCCGGCTGCTTCGAGTGCGGCCACGACCTCGTTGCCGATGGCCGCGGTGGTCTCGGAGGAGCCGTCGAAGCCGCCGTAGAGGAGCGTCAGTCCGTGGCCGGCCGCGGCGGAGTCCGTGCACTGGGCGTGGAAGTAGACGAAGCCGCGGGCGTCGGGCCCGCCCTCGGCGCCGATCTCGGACTGGCCGCAGCTGCGGCAGCAGGTGAAGTTCTCGCGGGCCGTGATGCCGGCGTCCCGCAGGGCGGTGAACGCGCGGGTCAGCCGCTCGGGGTCCGTCTCGCCCCGCCACTCGGCCTGCTCCGCGACCCGCTCCAGCCACAGCCGGTCGGCCAGCGCCTGTGCCTGCTCGCGGGAGACGGGCCGGCGGTCGTCGGTGACCAGGT
This sequence comes from Streptomyces sp. NPDC004065, assembly GCF_044903565.1. Taxonomy (NCBI): domain Bacteria; kingdom Bacillati; phylum Actinomycetota; class Actinomycetes; order Kitasatosporales; family Streptomycetaceae; genus Streptomyces; species Streptomyces sp. NPDC004065. The sequence goes on from NZ_JBJDQT010000012.1 coordinate 181,219, forward strand.
ACTCCTCGGCGAGCTCGGCGAGTTCGGCACGGGAGGCATAGCCGCCGACCAGCACCTCACGGACGTGCTGCTCCAACTCCTCGCGCTCGTCCTCGGGGAGGTCGAGCGGCGGCACCTCGGGGGCGGGGCCCATGTCCAGCAGCGACCACGCCGGACCGTCGTCCCATCCGGCCTCCTGCCGTGCCCAGCCGGTCAGCGCCGCGACCACGGCCTCGGGCCCGTCGACCATCGCCTGGAAGTGCCGGTCGGCGGCACCGTCGCGGTACTCCAGCGTGTAGTCACCACCGGCCTCGTGCCACACCTGGGCGAAGACGTCGGGCAGGTCGGGTATCCGCTGGACCACCAGGAACCGGTCGCCGTCACGGCCGATCCGCCGGACCAGCCCTGCGAGTTCCCCGGCGGACACCCGGACGTGCCGCTCCCCGTTCTCCGTCGTCACCACGATCTCGAGCATGTGCAGACTCTGGCACACCCCACTGACAGCGGACCGGCGGACCGGCGGAGTGCGGCCGCGGGATCCGGGGTGCGGGCGACTGCCCCCGGCCGCCCGGCGTGGCCGTGATGATAGAAATGACAGCCGATCAGGTCGGTGGCCGTGTGAATGATGCCGTGCGAATGACATGGCCTGTCCGGAGGCGCTTGGGGGATTTCATGACGTTCGAGGAAGAATGGGCCGAACTGCGTGCGGAGGCGGCCGAGCGGACGGCCATGCGGATCGACAGCGTTCCCGCCGACGGCGGCGGAGGGGGCGGCGGGCCCGACCTGGTGGTCAATCGCGACGACCTCGGCGCCATCGGCAATGAGGCATACGACCTGCTGGGCCGGCTGGCCAAGGAGGGCGACATCGCGCGTTCCTCGACGTTCGACGCGGCGACGGCGCTGACCAACGGGAATTTCGTCAGCGGTTCGGCCGTGCTGAAGGTGCACGACTTCTGGCAGACCCACCTCAAGACGCTGCTGGACGCCTGCGCGCAGATCTCGAACCACCTCGATTACAGCAAGGCGCAGCACGCCAAGGACGACGCGAGGATCGAGGGAGATCTGACGCGGATATCCGTGCTCTCGGAATACATGAAATAGGGCTTGGGGGCACGCGAGATGCTGAAGTACGAGGACATAATCGACGCCCCGCTCGCCAAGCTGAAGGCCGCCGCCGACGACTGGTCGAAGATGGCGGGGAAGCTGGACAAGCTCGCCCAGGCCGCTGCCGACGGGATGAAGGCGAAGGCGGACAAGGCGGCCTGGGAGGGCGTCAACGCAGGGGTCACCAAGGCGTTCATCGGCAAGACGGCCAAGGAGTTCGCGGATGCCGCGGCCGAGGCCAAGGGCGTGAAACTGATCCTGGAAGAGGGCTACGCGGCCATCAAGAAGGCCCGGGACGACCTGATCGGCATCCGGGACCACGAGGGGCCCGCGGCCGGCATCCGCGTGGACGGCACCGGCAAGGTCACGGCGCGGCACCCGGTGTCCGAGAGTCCCGGGGCGCGGCACGACCCCGACTACGGCGATCTGCTGCGACAGGAGAAGCGGAACATCGAGTCGTGGCAGAAGAGGATCGACCTCGTCGTCGACAACTGCAACGACACCGACCTCGCCCTCAAGAACACCCTCGAGGCCAACGTCACCGACCGCAAGGACTTCAACGCTCCGAAGTACACGAAGCTGGACCAGGAGGAAGCCGCCCGCGCCGCCGCTCTGGCGGCCAAGGGCCGCGACCTCACCCACACCGAACTTCAGCAGCTCAACGAACTCCTGCGGGACAACAGTTCGTCGGCGGAGTTCGCCAAGGACTTCTACGGAAAGCTCGGCCCGGAGAAGTCGCTCGCGTTCTTCGGCCAGCTGTCCACGGACACGTACGAGTACGGCAAGGTCGACGCGCAGCGTCTCAAGGACGTCCAGGAACTCCAGCGGAACCTTGGCCTCAACCTGGCCACCGCCTCCCACGACAAGGACTTCACCGACACGTGGGGTCCACAGCTGCGCAAGCTGGGCACGGAGCGCATTCCGCTGGCCAAGAACGACTACGGCGGGCCGTTCGGATACCAGCTGCTCGGCGGGATCATGCGGTACGGCGACTACGACGCGAAGTTCCTCAACCCGATCGCCGAACACGTGGCGCAGCTGCACGCGAAGGACCCGTACCTGTTCGCCGGGAACAAGGTGGTGAACAGCCCGTTCAAGAACCCGTTCAACCCCTCCGGCGTGGACGGGGCCGGCTACGACCCGGCCACCGCCATGCTCCAGGCGCTCGGCAACAGCCCGGACGCGGCGAAGAAGTTCTTCACCGACCCCCCGACCGCGTACAACGAGGACGGCACGGTCGACCACGGCGCCACGGCCAACCTCGGCAAGAACAAGGACGGCGAGGCGATCGACAACTACCTCGACTTCTTCAGCAACGAGAAGTGGGAGTCCTTCCCCGACGTCAACTCGCTCGACGACAAGGAGCTGAAGGCGTCGCTCGACCAGATGCCCGACGCCCTCGGCCACGCCCTGGAGGCGGCGACCCTCGGCTACCCGGCCGGGCACCCGGACGCCGGCGTGGTGCGGGACGCGGACAACGCCGCGGTCATGCAGAAGGTGATGGAGAAGTACGGGGCGGACCCGGGTCTGCTCAAGGAGCACCACTCGGCGATGGCCGACAGCCTGGGCATCATGGGCGCCGGCTACATCGGCGACATCAACTGGGCGCTGGACAAGAACGATCCGGGCAGCGTGTTCGCGCCGGGCAGCAATTCCGCCGGGCACCTCGACTTCGCGGACACCGCGGCCGGGGACGGGCGGAGCGTCGCGAGAAGCTTCCTCAGCACCCTGGGCCAGCATCCGGACGCCTACGCGACGGTCTCGACCGCGGAGCAGGCCTACACCCGCAGCGCGCTGGAAGGGACGGTGGGCCCGGACGGAAAGATCCACGAGGGCGCCGCCAGGGCGACCGTGCGCGTGGGCGCCGAGGTGCAGGGCATGCTCGACCAGTCCCGGGCCGACCAGGTGGAGGCGACGAACCTCAAGACCCACGAGGACTACGAGAAGGCGGTCGCCAAGCGGTCGGGCTGGGTCGAGTTCGCGGCAACGGCGGGAGTGGCGGCGGGCGTCGCCTTCCTGCCGGCGACCGCGGCCGTGGGCACGGCCGCGGTGCTCATCCCGCTGGCCACCGACACCGCCAGTGGGGCCGCCGAACAGGTCATCAGCCAGCTGGTCGGCGACATCTCCGACAACTCGGTGGACGCGCACAAGGAGAAGGTCGAGGACCTCAACTCGGAGGAGCGGATCAAGATCTACTCCGCGGGTGAGCGCATGGCCGAGACCCCGATGGAGGATTTCCTGACGCGGCACGGTTTGGATCCCGGCAAGAACGTGTTCGCACAGGACCTGCGCGAATCGATGCTGATCGGCTACGGGGTCGGCAACGACCGGGAGAACCAGCAGGGCAACGACCCGGAGACGGGCTGAGGCTGCCGGACGGCCGAGGAGACATGAGGATGCGGACAGTGTTCAAGCGCAGGTCGATACGCGGGGGGCTTCTCTCCGTGGCCGTGGCTGGTTCGTTGGTTGTCGGAGCCACCGGTTGCGGTGGGGACGGCAAGGACGACGACGGGCTCCCGGAGGACTACAAGGTCGTCGGGGGGACGCAGCTCTGCGGCGGGCACGCCGTGTCCGCCGACGCGTCCAGGGCGCTGAAGGTGATCACGGGGTCGTCGCGGTTCGAGGCGTCCGCGAAGGAGTACACCGTCGCGCGGACCGCGGCGGCCATTGTCGAGGCGTTCCCGGTGCCCTCCCGGAGCGAGCTCGCCTGCCGTGTCTTCACGCCCCTCAACACGCCGCATTTCCAGCTCAGAATCACCTGGAGGCTGGCCGACGGCGCTCCGACGGACGAACCGGCGGCCCCCAAGTTCACCGTGCTGAAAATGGGCGAGGAGGCCCTGGCGGCGGCGGACATGGCGTATGTCCGGTTCGCGTGCAGGAGCGACAAGTTGTCCCAGTCATCGAGAGTGGCCCACCTCGACATCGGCGCCGAGCGCTGGGGCTGGCCCGAGGAGCCCGAGGGTGACATCAAGGCGTTGAAGAACGCCTACGTGACCGTGGCCCACTCCTACGCGCTGGCCGTGGCCAAGGAGCTGCGCTGCGAGAAGAACGGCGGGCTCCCCGCGAAGCCGGTGCTGGTTCCCGCGTAGTCCGTGCCGGGCCCCTCCCAGCCGTCGGCGTACCGCACCGTCCGGTGCGGGCCGGGCCGCCCGCCGTCGGCCCAGCAGGGCAACGACCCGGAGACCGGCTGAGGCCGGCGGACGGCCGAGAAGACATGAGGATGCGAGCAGTGATCAAGCGCAGGTCGATACGCGGGGGGCTTCTCTCCGTGGCCGTGGCCGGTTCGTTGGTTGTCGGAGCCACCGGTTGCGGTGGGGACGGCAAGGACGACGACGGGCTCCCGGAGGACTACAAGGTCGTCGGGGGGACCCAGCTCTGCGGCGGGCACGCCGTGTCCGCCGACGCGTCCAGGGCGCTGAAGGTGATCACGGGGTCGTCGCGGTTCGAGGCGTCCGCGAAGGAGTACACCCTCGCGCGGACGGCGGCGGACATCGTCGAGGCGTTCCCGGTGCCCACCGTAACCAACGACGCCTGCCGTGTCTTCACGCCCCTCAACACGCCGCATTTCCAGCTCAGAATCACCTGGAAACTTGAGGACGGCTCCCCGACGGGCGCTTCGGCCCCCATCTTCACCAGGTTGAAGATGGGGGAGCGGGCCGTGGCGGCGGCGGACAAGGCATTGGTCTTCTTCGCGTGCAGGAGCGACAAGCTTTCCCAGTCGTCGAGAGTGGCCCACCTCGACATCGGCGCCGAGCGCTGGGGCTGGCCCGAGGAGCCCGAGGGTGACATCAAGGCGTTGAAGAACGCCTACGTGACCGTGGCCCACTCCTACGCGCTGGCCGTGGCCAAGGAGCTGCGCTGCGAGAAGAACGGCGGGCTCCCCGCGAAGCCGGTGCTGATTCCCGCGTAGTCCGAACTGGGTACCGCGTAGCCGCCGGCGTACCGCCCCGGTGCGGGCCGTCCGCGGCCGGGGCCCTCTCGGGGCACCACCTTGGCCACGGGTACGCGCGGCGGCCGCCGCGTCCGCGGCCGCGCCGCGAACTGTCCTTCTGTCCTTCGAGCCGGAGTCCGTGGGTGCGGAGCACGCCGCCCCCGACGGCTTTCGCGTTTCGGCGTCGTACCGTGTCGGTGTTGGGCCGATCGGGTGACATGACGTAAGAATTGGCCGGTGCAGGCGATGAGTGCGAGTCAGGGCAGGGGGAGCCGGTGAACGGCCACGACGTCACCGATGAACAGTGGGAGGGGCTCGCCCAGGTCGTGCCGCTTCGGGGCCGCGACGCCTGGCCGTCCGCGGTGGACCACCGCGCGCTGCCGGACGCGGAGACCGAGACCCGCCGCCGCTTCGTCGTCATCCGCGTCAACGTGTTCGCGGACGCCCGCGACGTCGCCGAGACGGTGATGGCGGGCGCCCCCGTCCTGCTCGATCTGACGGGCGCCGAGAACGAGGTCGCCAAACGGGTCCTGGACTTCGCCACCGGAGTCGTCTTCGGCATGGGCAGCGGCATGCACCGGGTCGACCGGAACGTGTTCCTCCTGACACCGCCGGGCACCGAGGTCAGCGGGCTCATGGAAGGGGCGGCCGTCCCCGGGGCGTGAACCGCCCGGACGTGAGCCGGAGGCGGCCACCCGGTGGCTTCCCATGGGTGAGGCCGTCCCCCGATGGTAGGAACGCCCGGTGGGCGGAACGGTTCGCCCGCCGGGCCGCCCCTTGTCGGCCCCTACCGTCCCCGTATGCCCGCGTCCTCCGTTCCCTCCGTTTCCTCCGTTTCCTCCGTTTCCTCCCCGAACGTTCCCGCCGGTTCGGCTGCTCCGCCCGGGGCCGGGGCGCCGCGCCCGGCCCGGCCGTGCGTCACCGAGGTGCGGCTGTCCGCGTTCGCCGGGCACCGCGGGGGCCGCGTCCCGCTCGGGCCGCTCACCCTGCTGAGCGGCCCGAGCGGCGCCGGAAAGACGAGTGCGCTGCGGGCGTACGAGGCGCTCGCCCGGCTCGGCGGCGGCGCCGGGCTCGGCGAGGTGTTCCCGGACCCCGCCGCCTGCGTGCCCGAGCGGGCCCGGCCCGACGCCCAGCGGCGGCGCGGCTTCCGGCTCGGCTGCACGGCGGACGGCCCCGAGGGGCCCGTACACCTCGACCTCGCGGTCCAGGCCGAGCCCGACCTGCGGATCGTGGGGGAGCGGCTGACGGCCGGCGACGGGCTGGTGCTGCTGCAGACCGCGCTGCGCGACCCGGGGCGGCGGGCCGTCCAGGCCGCCTGGCACACGGCCGGCTCCGCGCCCGTCACCCGGGCGCCGCTGCCCGACGACCTGCTGGGCACCGCGCTGCTGCCGCTGCGGGTGGCCGGGAAGACCGACGGACAGCGGCGGGTGCTCGCCGCCGCCGAGCAGATGGTGGTCGCCCTGCGGTCCGTGTACGCCTGCGACCCACGGCCGGACCGGATGCGCGCACCCGTGCCCGTAGGCGCCGGACGGCTGATGCGCGGCTGCGACAACCTCGCCGAGGTGCTGTGGCGCACCCGCACCGAGTGCGGCCGGCGGCACGGGCTGCTGGTGGAGGCGGTGCGCGCCGGATGCGCCGGGCCGGTGGCGGACCTGTTCGCCGAACCGGTGGGCGACGGCGCGGTGCGGGCGGTGCTGGACCGGGGGGACGGCACCCGCACCGGCTTCGAGCGGCTGGGCGACGGAGAACTGCGGTACGCGGCACTGGCCTTGGTACTGCTCACCGGGCCCGGGGTACTGGAGGTCGACACCGTGGGAGAGGTGCCGCAGGCGCTCCAGTCGCTCACCGTGCTCGCGGACGGCTTCGACCGGGGCATGGACCCCGCGCAGCGCACCGGGCTGCTGCGACTGGCGGCGCGGATGTGCGAGCGCGGGCACATCCGGCTCCTGGCGGCGGTGAGCGACGCCTCCTGGGCGGGTGAGGAGCCGGCCGCGCGGGTGGTAGATCTGAGCCGTGACCGAACGATCCGAACCATCCGGACGATCTGAACGACCCGAACGACCCGAACGACCCGAACGACCCGAACGACCCGAACGACCCGAACCCGGCCGTACGCCGGACGACCCGTCCCGCCGGACCGCCGACGACCCGTCCAGCTGGACTCCGGACGACCCGTCCCGGCGGAATCCGGGCGACCCGTGCCGCCGTGCCCCCGGCACCGAGCGGCCGGACCTGGCCGCCCTGCAGCGCCGGCTGGCCGAGTTCGCGGCGGCGCGCGACTGGCAGCCGTACCACACCCCCAAGAACCTCGTCGCCGCGCTCAGCGTGGAGGCCTCCGAACTCGTCGAGATCTTCCAGTGGCTCACCCCGGAGGAGTCGGCGCGCGTCATGGCCGATCCGGACACCGCGCACCGGGTGCGGGACGAGGTCGCGGACGTCCTGGCGTACTTGCTGCAGCTGTGCGAGGTGCTCGGGATCGATCCCCTGACGGCTCTGGCGGCGAAGATCGACCGCAACGAGGAGAGGTTCCCGCGGCCGGGCGGCAAGGACGGCACCGAGGGGAAGTGAATCTTCCGTTACTACTGTCCGTAGTTGACGGATGAGTCGAAACTGATTTGTTGTCCACAGATTTCCGTCTTCCTCTGGCTTTTCGTCCCACTCACCCTCACTCTGGGTAGTGACCAACGGAGTTCGGGCGGACGGACGTGCGGTGAGCACGTCGGGAGAGACGGGGACGGCCCATGGACGCGGTGTGGCTCATCCTGGCGAGCAGGCGTGCCCTGGCGGGGAGCGGCGAGCCTCCCGGCACCCTGGCCGAGGCGTGGCAGGCGCAGGCACTGGCGCAGGCGATCGGAAGCCGCCTGGCCGTCTCCGGCCCGCCGGAACTGCGCGGTGAGGCCCTGGGGCTGACCGAACTGGCGGGCCGGGGATGCGGTGTGCTCGACGCGCCGGACCTCGACCCCGGTGACCTGCGGGCGGCCCAGCTGACCGAACTGGACGACGCCCGCCACGCGTTGCTGTGCCTCGCGGTGCTGCTGGGCGAGGTGGGCATCGCCCTGGTCGGCGTCGCCAGTTCCGCCGCCGACGAAGGGACGTACTGGCAGTGCATGGAGGCCATCGACGCGGCGGACGAGTCCAGGGACCGGGTGCACGAGATGCTGCGCAAGCTGGCGGCGCGTGAGGAGGCGCTGCCGGAGCGGGAGGCGGGGTGAGGAGCCCGTCCGCGGGTGGCCGGCACGGGGCCGAAGCGGGGCGAAGCTCCGCGCCACGTGCCGGGGCGGGCCGGCAGGCGCGGTCCCCGGGTGCAGGATGGGGGCATGGATCTCCGTATCTTCACCGAGCCCCAGCAGGGCGCTTCCTACGACACGCTGCTCACCGTGGCCAAGGCCACCGAAGATCTCGGCTTTGACGGCTTCTTCCGTTCGGACCACTACCTGCGCATGGGCGACGGCGACGGTCTGCCCGGTCCCACCGACGCCTGGATCACCCTGGCCGGACTCGCCCGTGAGACCAGCCGCATCCGGCTGGGCACGCTGATGACGGCCGCCACCTTCCGGCTGCCGGGCGTGCTCGCCATCCAGGTCGCCCAGGTCGACCAGATGTCCGGCGGGCGGGTCGAACTGGGGCTGGGCGCGGGCTGGTTCGAGGAGGAGCACAAGGCGTACGGCATCCCCTTCCCCAAGGACAGGTTCGCCCGCCTGGAGGAGCAGCTCGCCATCATCACCGGCCTGTGGGCGACGGAGGTCGGCAAGACCTTCGACTTCCGGGGGAAGTACTACGAGCTCACGGACTCGCCCGCGCTGCCCAAGCCCGCGCAGGCGAAGATCCCCGTGCTCATCGGCGGGCACGGCGCCACCCGCACGCCGCGGCTCGCCGCCGAGTACGCCGACGAGTTCAACATGCCCTTCGCCTCGATCGAGGACAGCGAACGGCAGTTCGGGAGGGTGCGGGAGGCCGCCGAGCGGGTGGGGCGTGGCCCCGACGACATCACGTACTCCAACGCGCTCGTCGTCTGCGTCGGGCGTGACGACCAGGAGGTGGCGCGGCGGGCGGCGGCGATCGGGCGTGAGGTGGCGGAGCTGAAGGAGAACGGGCTGGCCGGGTCGCCGGCGGAGGTCGTGGACAAGATCGGGCGGTATGCGGAGGTGGGGGCGCGGCGGATCTATCTCCAGATCCTGGATCTGTCCGATCTGGATCACCTGGAGCTGATTTCGTCCCAGGTGCGGGGGCAGTTGGTGTAGGGGTCCCATCCCCCGGGGCTCCGCCCCGGACCCCGGCGGGGGGCTGCGCCCCCCGCACCCCCCTTTGCCCCATCCGGCCCGCCCGACTCGGTGGGGTGGGAGGTTGCCGTCACGGGGCTGCGCCCCGGACCCCGTGCGGGGCTCCGCCCCTGCACCCCGGGCGGGGGCTGCGCCCCCTGCACCCCCCTTTGCCCCGTCCGGCCCGCCCGTCTCGGTGGGGTGGGAGGTTGCCGTCACGGGGCTGCGCCCCGGACCCCGTGCGGGGCTGCGCCCC